>JAVEYE010000258.1:0-5686 GCA_034003665.1 Rhodospirillales bacterium
GATGGGCGTTCCCGGGCTTATTGTCATTTTGCGTGGTCGGACCGACCTGGCCTGCCCTTCCGGCGGCGCCCCCGATCCCATCGGGACGGCCGCCACCAACGGCGCAGGCGACCCCCCCGTTCACGTCAACTGACGCCGCCGCGCCCGCCTCCTAAATATCGAATCGACCGTGGGATTCCGGCTGGTACTGCACCTTGGTGACGGTCAGGCTTTTTTCGGCGCCATCGGTTCCGACGTAGGTGATGGATTCGCCCTCTTCCAGACCGATCAGCGCGGCCCCGGCCGGAGACAGCACGGAAAGGCGTCCGGCCGCAACATCCTCCTCGACGGGATAAACCAGAGTGACGACCTTTTTCTCTCCGGTAAGATCGTCAAGGAACTTGATCCGCGAATTCATCGTAACCACACCGCGGCCAATCTTGCCCGGCGGCACCACCTTGGCGCGGTTCAATCCATGTATGAGCGCCGCGACCGTTTCCGGGTGCGTTTCAAGTGCCGCCGAAGCCAGGGCCGAAAGCCGCGCGTGGTCGTTCCGCGTGACGACGATTCGTGGAAGCCTGTTGGGCATGCGCCATCCTCCTTTTCCGCTGGGTCGTCCGGGGCGCTAACCGCCCCTGGAATCCGTGTCGCTGCTCGCCCCGGACCACGCCGCGAACCGCCCGGTCGTGGCGCGCGCGGCCCGGGGTTACTGGCCCACTTTGAGGCGCTCCCGAAAGTAAGGAGGATACGAATGCAGGTCGTTGGTGCCCATGATCTAGAAGTTGGAAGGGAAGTCGACGCTGTCAACGGGGAGACATGACGTCGCCCGCCTCGATCAAAATCGAGTCCTTGCCTGCCCATGTGAAACGATCCGCCTTGGATGGGGCCTGATACGCCCACCGCAAAGTCAGCCAGATCCCGCCGCGGACTATACCGTCGGCAGTTGGCGGAAATCCCCGGTTGACGGCGGCACGACGGCAAGATCGGTGACGATTGATTCCACCCAGGCTGCGGGCGGCCCCCGGCGGCAGGCGGCAAGCATGTCGTCGACAACGGCGGCGTGACCGTGGAACAGGGCCTCGACGGTGCCGTCCATGCGGTTGCGCACCCAACCGGCAAGACCCCGGCGGGTCGCCTCCTGCACCGTCCAGGAACGGTACCAAACACCCTGCACCCGGCCACGGATGATGGTGTGCGCAGTCTTCAAGGGATTGTCCGCCGCGCCCATCACCTCTCCTAGCCGCCCAGACGGGCAATGAGGTACCCGGCCACCACGGCGGTACCGATCACGCCTGCGACGTTGGGCCCCATGGCGTGCATCAGCAGGAAGTTGTGGGGATCGGCCTTTTGCCCTTCGACTTGCGATACCCGGGCCGCCATCGGCACCGCCGACACCCCAGCCGAGCCGATCAACGGGTTGATGGGGTTCTTGCGCGACGCCAAGTTCATCAGCTTGGCCATCAGCACGCCGGCGGCGGTGGCCACGGCGAAAGCGACAACACCGAGACCCAGGATCTTCAGAGTCTCCACCTGGAGAAAGCGTTCCCCCGTCATGGTGATGCCGACGGAGGAGCCCAGAAAGATGGTGACCACGTTGATGATCTCGTTCTGAGCCGCCTGATTGAGCCGCTCGGTAACGCCGCACTCGCGCAGGAAGTTGCCGAACATCAGCATGGCGATCAGGGCCGAGGCGGCAGGCACCAGCAGCACGCAGGCGATGGTGACGATCAGTACGAACGCCAGCTTTTCTGCCCTCGACACCTTTCGCAGGGACCGCATGCGGATGCGCCGCTCGTTCTTGGTGGTGAGCAGGCGCATGATCGGCGGCTGGATGACCGGCACCAGGGCCATGTAGGAATAGGCGGCGACCGCGATGGGGCCCAACAGGTGCGGCGCCATCTTGTTGGCGAGAAAGATCGAGGTTGGCCCGTCGGCCCCGCCGATGATGCCGATGGAAGCCGCCTCCGCCGGGCTGAACCCCATGGCCAGGGCGCCGGCAAACGTGGCAAAGACGCCGAACTGCGCCGCCGCCCCCAGCAGCAGCGTGCGGGGATTGGCGATGAGCGGCCCAAAATCGGTGAGCGCGCCGACGCCGAGGAAGATGAGCGGCGGAAAGATCTCCAGCGTAATCCCCTGAGAGATATAGTAGTAAAGACCGCCCGCATGGTCGCCGACCGGCGGATTGACCACGCCTTCGGTCGGTAGGTTGGCCAACAGCGCGCCGAAGGCGATGGGAACCAGCAGCAGCGGCTCGAACCTGCGGAAGACCCCAAGATACAAAAGCCCGGCCACCACCGCCCACATGACCGCCATCCGCCAAGTCACGTCGAGCACGGCGGTCAATTGCAGGATGTCTCCAAGGGCGTCCATGCGGGCTCTCCCTCCCGCTTCAGGCCAGGGTGACCAGCACCTGGCCCTCCTCGACCACCGACCCCGTCTCGACGGCGATGGCCGTGACGGCCCCGGCCCGCGGCGCGGTGACGGTGGTGTTCATCTTCATCGCCTCGATCACCATCAACTGTTCGCCGTCGACAACGCTTTGGCCGACCTCAGCCTGAATCGACACCACGGTTCCGGCCAATTGGCTGACCACGCTTGTCGGCTCTCCGGCATGGGCGACGGCAGGTCGGGCATGGGCGATGGCAGCCGGCGGCGCATGGGAAACGTCACCCGGCCCGTCCAGCACCTCCACCGTCACGTCGTAGGTTCTGCCCTCCACCGTGATGCGCAGTCTTTTCATGATCCATCCGTCCGCTCGTTCAGGAAACCGCCAAGCGCCGGCCGGCGGTCGGGCGCTCCCCGCCGCCCGGACGACGCCCAGGCCGGAACACGGTGGGCAGGAGCCGAAATCGCGACAATTTGATGATCGGATCCCAGCGTCGCCTCGACGGCCGCCGCAATCGTCACCAGATGATGGGGCGGAATGCCGGAGGCAACCGGCAGTCCGCTTCCGGTCGTCGCCAAGGCGGAACCGCCGCCCCCGCTCAAGGCGACGATTCGGCCGATCAGGGCCGTCAACCACCACAACAAGATCAACGCGCCGACGACGACGGCGCAGCCTGTGGCGACGATTTCGAGATCGGCCAGGATGGTCACAGCGGGATGTTCCCGTGCTTCTTGGGCGGCCGCATCTCGCGTTTGGAAAGCAGCACGCGCAACGCCAAGGCCACCCGGAGCCGGGTCTGGGCCGGCTCGATGATGTCGGTCACGAAGCCCTTGGCCGCCGAGTGATAGGGTGAAGCCAGACGCCGTCGGTAGTCGGCGGCCAATTGGGCGGCCAGTTCGTCGGGAGCCTCGGCGGCCTCCAGTTCGCGACGGTGGAGAATTCGAACGGCTCCTTCCGCTCCCATCACCGCGATCTCGGCCGTCGGCCAGGCCAGCACCATGTCGGCCCCCATGTCCTGGCTGCACATGGCCAGATAGGCCCCGCCATAAGCCTTGCGCATGATCACCGTGATTTTCGGCACCGTCGAGGCGCCATAGGCAAACAGCATCTTGGCGCCATGGCGGACGATGCCACCGCGCTCCTGGGCAATGCCGGGCAGGAAGCCCGGCACGTCGACCAGGGTAACCAACGGGACATTGAAGGCGTTGCAGGTGCGGATGAAGCGGGCCCCCTTGTCCGAGGCGTCGATGTCGAGCGTGCCGGCCTTTACCATCGGCTGGTTCGCGACGATTCCGACCACGCAGCCCTCAATCCGCGCGAATCCGACCACCAGGTTGGGAGCAAAGCCTGCCTGAACCTCGAGGAAAGAACCGGGATCGGCGAGACGGCCGATCACGGCCTTGACGTCGAACGGCTGATTGCCGCCCTCGGGCAGCAGGTCATTCATGCCCGGATCGTCGACACCCGACACCGCGTCGGCCAACTGGTGCGGCGGCTCGCCCATGTTGTTGGCCGGCAGGTATGAAAGCAGCCGCCGCACGATCGCGATGGCGTCCCCATCGTCCTCAGCAACGAAATGGACGGTTCCGGCAACGGTGGCATGGCTTTCGGCGCCGCCGATCTCGGCCACGGTGGTGGAATGTCCACTCACGGCCTTGATGACGTCGGGACCACAAACGAACATGTGCGCGTGGGTACGCAACATGACGACGAAGTCCATCAACGCCGGCGAATAGGCGGCACCTCCGACGCATGGCCCGGCGATGACGGCAATCTGTGGGACGACGCCCGACAGGCGTACGTTGCGACAGAACATCTGCCCATAACCGGACAGCGAATCGACGCCTTCCTGGATGCGGGCGCCGCCGGAATCGTTGAATCCGATCAGCGGGAGGCCGGCCCGCTCGACATAGTCCATCATGGCGCAGATTTTTCCGGCGTGGACCCTGCCCAACGAACCGCCGGCCACGGTGAAATCCTGGCTGAACGCCGCAGCCGGACGGCCATCGACGTACCCGACGCCGGTGATCACTCCGTCGCCGCCCGCGACCTTGCCGTCGGGAACTCCGGGTCCGACCCAGCTTTGGGCGTGGAGTCCAAACTCCTGGAATGTGCCGGGCGCGAACAGGGCAAGCAGACGATCACGCGCCGTCATCAGGCCGCGCTCGCGCCGCGTCGCCGCCTTGTCGAAGCCGCCCCCCGCCTCGGCCGCCAACCGGCGTTCGCTCAGTTCATTCAGCAGATTCTTCGAAACAGCCATCGCCCCCGCTGTCCACCGTCGTCGGCTCACCCCGCGTCCCGCCCGATTCGCATCGGGCGGGACGCGGAAGTATAGTCATGAACCGGCGGACGACGCCAGCCATTGGGCGACATGTCCATCGGGGCTGAACAGCCTCGATCCTCGAAGGCTATTTTTCGTTGGCGACGTGCTGATCGTAGGCGTTCAGCGCTTCCGAGCCATAGACCATCGAGGGCCCGCCCCCCATGTGGACGGCGACGCCGATGGCTTCGACCACTTCTTCGCGGGTCGCCCCGAACTGGAGGCAGGCCTTGGCATGATGCCCCAGGCAGCCGTCGCAGCGGACGGTGACGCCGATCGCCAGGGCGATGAGTTCCTTCATCTTGGCGCTCAATACGCCGTCGGTGTAGATCGCCTTTCCGAGATCGGAAAAGGCCGCCATCGCATCGGGATGGGCACGGGCGAGTTTGGCCGCGTTCGACTGCACTTCTTTCTGGATCTGGACGAAATCGGTTGGCATGGGAAGCTCCGTTGTTACCGCTCTAATGCAATTTTATAACGTTATTTTTCGAGGATTGCGATGATCGGGGATGCAAGACTGTCATGTACAAAGCGCAAGGCTGTCCGCTGAAACGGGCATCCCACGAAAAGGAAGCGGCGCCCCTTCAAAAGGCGGCGCCGCTTGGACGTCTCTCGTCGTGAGAACCGACAATCAGCCCTTGGGCACCGCCCAATCCGGCATGACGCCGGCCTCGACCCCGAAGGCGATTCCCATCAGCGTATAGGCCATGCCCAGGATGACGATGACCGCAATCACGTTGATGTAGCCGCCGGCCCTCGCCATCTGCGCGACCGTCAACTGGCCCGACGAGAAGACCATCGCGTTGGGCGGCGTCGCCACCGGCAGCATGAACACGAAGCTGGCCGCCAGCGCCGTCGGAATGGCTAGGTACAGGGGGTTCTCGCCCAGGCTGATCGCCATGGCCGCGGTCAGCGGCAGAAAGGCCGCCGCGGTCGCCGTGTTGCTGGTAAAGTGACTGACCGTCATGACGGCGAGAACGACGATCACCACCATCACCCAG
>JAVEYE010000259.1:0-5657 GCA_034003665.1 Rhodospirillales bacterium
TCCACCGCAGGCGGCGACGTTGAGATCGAGGTCCCATATGGTCGTTCAACTCCGGCTCGTATAGACGGTCATCCCCATGGTCGACAACCTGTCCTCAGTCCTGTCCGGGATCGGTCCGTCGACACTCGTCATCGTTGCCGTGATGGCCTTTATCGCAGGGGTCGTCGGCGGGCTCAGCGGTATGGGTGGCGCGTTGGTATTGTCGCCTTTCATCGCTCCGCTCATCGGCGTCAAGGCCGTTGTTCCGGTATTGTCCGTTGCCATGCTTTTCGGCCAAGGAGGACGCGTCTGGGTTTATCGGGACAGCCTGAGCCCGAGGATCGCCGCGGGGTTTCTGCTTGGCATAATTCCAGGAACGATGATTGGCGCCACACTTTACGCCGCCATTCCACCCGACGCCGTCAACCTCCTGCTGGGGATGTTTCTCATCGCGATCGTGCCTTGGCGCCGTCGCGCACAACGGCGCCAGGCCTTTCAATTGCAGGGCGCCGGTCTTGTGCTTGCGAGCGTCGGCATCGGCATACTGGCCGGTTCGACGATAGGAGTCGGGATCCTGTTGTTTCCATTGGTCATGGCGTCGGGACTGGTTGGAGCCGCTCTCATCGCGACCAAGGCGTTGATCTCGATTTCGATCCACGTGACGAAGGTGGCGTTGTTCAGTTCCTACGACCTTCTGCCCCCGCACCTGATCGCCATCGGCATTTGCATCGGAGCATTCACGGTGCCCGGCGCATTTGCAGCACGTTTCCTGTTTCGCCACATTCCGACTTATATCCACACAACGACCATCGACATTTTGGTCTTTCTGGGGGGCCTGTCCTTTCTTTGGAATGGCCTTCGTTCACTGATCGGGTAACGCCGACTGGAGCCGGCCGGCCGGATCGATGCTGGTCGCCGATACCGGCCAACGACACGGCCATTCAAGGTCGAAGGCCGCACGAGCGTCGGCGGGCGGAGTGGCGACCGGCCTCGCCTCCCGTCACCCGTTATCGCCGCAGGGCGAGGAAGGTGCCGCCGTTTCGGCGGGCGACTTCGCGCATCAGGATGCCGAAGCGATTCGTCGTTTGCGGAGAAATGAACCCGACGCCGTGGATTTTGGCCAGCCGGCCGCCCGTCACCCGGTTGGTGTTCAGGCGGTCGATCATTTCGAGGACCGGCTCGTAGGACGACCCGGTATAGTCGTCCCCGAAAATGTAGATCGACAGCGAGACGCCGGCCTTGGCGTAGAGACGCAGCGCCGCCTCGAGGCCTTCGATGGGGCTGCTGTTCGAGGCGGCGGTCCAGCCCATGAACAGCTTGAAGGCGCCGTCCCGCCGGCTGGGCGTGTCGGGGATCCATTGCCCCCGGTATCCCGAAATCAGATGGGTGCCCATGTCGTTCATGATCTGGAAGCCCTTCACCTTGGGATGAATGGCCAGCACGTTTTTCATTTCCGCCGTCACGCGCGCCCAGATGCTCTGCATGCTGCCCGAGGTGTCGACGATGAAGATCACATAGTCGCTGTCGACCGGGATGCCGCCCACCTCGTCGTCGCGCTTCTCGGCGGTGGCCGGTGTGATCGCCGCCCTCTTCAGCGAGGTCTGGACCGTTTCCAGGCCTTCCTTCTGCGCCGCCAATTCCTCGGCCTGGCGCGTGGCGGCGGCCAGCGACTGGCGAAGGGCGGCGGCCCGGCGCTCAAAGTTGGCCAGAAGGGTCCGGCGGTCCTGCAGGGCGTCCGACTGCCGGCTCAACTCCTCGCTCAAATGATCGACCGTTCTCTCCCCCTCAAGCACCTCGCCCAGCATGGCCGCCGTGGCGGCCGCGTCGGCCGAGGCCGAGAGCTCGGCGGTATCGGAAATCAGCACCAGCAGGACGACGGCGCCGAACCCGCACGAAATGACGTCGAGGAACGACAGGCTGAAGATCTCAAGCGTCCGGCTTCGCCGTTTCATGGCCAGTTCCCGGCCGGGCTGATGAGCAGCCCGCCGCTCAGCGCGCTCCACGCCCAGAACTCGGGCGCGGCTTCCGGGTCGCCCTCGATCGGCAGCAGGATTACGTTGACGACCAGCCCCTTGCTCCCGCTTTCGGCGATGGTCTGGCGAAACAACCGGGTGCGGCAGGCCCCGGAGATGGTGGCCGAACTTCCCCACAGCGCCGGGCAGTCGGAAAAGGGATTGAGGCTGCGGTAATTGGACTCGCCCGCCGTGGGCAGGCCGTCGGTGACGACGTACAGATTGCCGGCCCGCAGCGGCGCCAAGCCGTTGAGCCCGGCCTGCAGGTTGGTGGCGCCGGTCGGCACCAGGTCGTCAAGCTCCCGCAGGATGCGCGCCATGGCCGCGCCGTCCGAGCCGCGCTGCCAACCGCCGCCCAGCGGGATGGCCTTTTCGTTGAAGGCCATGACGGCGACCTCCGACATATCCGGCACCCTGGCCAGTAGCCACTTCACGACCTCCCTGGTCCGCTTCCACTTGGGGCCCTGCTTCTTGACGGCGTCGGGGCTGTTCTTGCGCCGGATGATCTCGATCAGGGTCTCGTCGGTCATCGAGGCGCTGGCATCGACCAGGATGGCGATTCTCCGCCCCTCGACCTTCAGTCCCATCAGGTAGGTTTCCTCGCCGGGCTTCGGGGACTCGACAACGTCCGACGTCTCGGCGATCTCGGTCTTCTCGATGGTGTCCTTGAGTTGGGCGATCTTGCTTTGGCTTTGCGACGCGGTCTGCCGGCTGTCCTCGATCGAGGACTCGAGCTGGGCGATCTGGCCCGAGGCGGCCCGGAGGCCCTTGTCCGCCTGGTCCATCTCGGCCTTCACCGCCTCAAGCCGGCCGCGGATCTGCTGCTCCTGGGCCTCAAGGCGATCGAGGTCGGCCTGCAGAAGCTCGGTTTCGAGAACCGTATTCCCCGCGTTGTGCTTGACCAGCATGAAGACAAGGATGATCGCCCCCAACCCACACGCCATGATGTCGAGGAACGACAGGTTCAGCCCTTGAATCGCCCGCCTGGGTTTCAGATGTGACCTACTTCGCTGATGCGGTTGAGGAGAAAGTTCTCGCAATAGGCCTGGGTATCGACCACCAACCCATCCTGCAGGCGCTGAAGCTGATGCAGGAAGAACATCAGCATGATGCTGATCAGCAACGCCACCAGGGTCGAGTTGAAGGCAATGCCCAGGCTGTTGGTCATTCCCGCGATATCGCCGGCCAGCGCCTGGTCGGCCAGCGAAAGCGCCTCGCCGATACCGCGCACGGTACCGATGAAGCCGATCGAGGGAATGGCCCAGATCAGGTAGCGGATCATCGAATTTTCCGCCTCCTGCTTGACGGCCAGCGCCTCGATGCTGGACTCGATGGCCTCCGACGTGTTCTGCACGTCACTGGTGATCAGGTAGCGCCGAAGGCTGGCCATCAGCGTGCGGACCAGCGGCGTTTCCCTGACGTTGCCCGGCAACCCGCCCAAGGAATCCAGCACGGACTTCAGATCCTCCTGCTGGCGGCCGGCGCCGTCCAGCAGATCCACCGTGAACAGGTAGCGGTATTTCATGATCGCATAGGACTTGCTGAGGATCAGGAACGTCCCCCAGAACATCAGGACGATGCAGATCTCCTGCTCCCAGTCCTTGAGGATCACGAAGATGTTGCGCGGCGCCGACTGCCCGGCCTGCTGGGCGATCTCAATGGCCAACGCGGCCTCGGGACGAATGTAGCCGATGTAGGCGAGGTGAATGATGACGGTGGACAGCACGAGGGCCACCAAGCTGGGGAGCATCTGGCGCATCGTCAAATGTCCACCGGGAACGAAACAGGCGAGTTCAGGCTTATGCGGGATTGCGCGATGGCGAAGTTGATTGCGCCTCCGCAGGCGATCAACGCCGCCACGATCACCATCCATCGCTTCGCCCTTCTACTGAGCCGTGGCATCTCCAGCACCTCCATACAGATATCTCCCGATGCGAAAACCCACATCGTCGCGGCCGGACATCAGCCCGTCACGATAGGCGGCGCGCAATTCGCTGCGCGTGGCGGAGCGCCAATTCGAGCCTTTGACGACATGGCTGTCGCCAACGGGCGGCCCCAACGGATCGCGCTCGACGGCGTTCCCCACCGGCGGCTCCAGCGAGTAGAAGTCGTGCACCCATTCGCTGACGTTGCCGGTCAGGTCGTAGAGCCCCGACGGCTCCGGCCGGAAGCTGCCAACCGCCGCCACTCCCGACTGCCCGTCGTTGTAGCCCGGCACGAACACCCGGACGTTCCCCTGCGCCCCCTCGTCGGCGATGTTGCCGGCCATCGGCGGCACCACGGCCTCGTCGCCCCACGGGAAGATCGTCTGCCGGGCGCGCCCGGCCCGGCGGGCCAGCCACTCCCATTCGGCTTCGGTGAGCAACCGGTAGCCGTCGGCCGACGCATTGGTGGAAATCAGCCGGCCATCCCTTATGGCGTAAAAGGGTTCGAGCTTTTCCCTGCCGCTCAGCCAGTTGCAGAAGAGGGCCGCGTCCTCCCAGCCGACCGCGGTGACGGGCGTTTTGGCGGCCCCGCCCACCGGCCCGGCCTTGAACTTTGCGTACTGCTCCCGGGTCACCTCGTGGAGACCGGCGTAGAACGGCTTTTCCAGCCTGATGTTCCTGACGAACTCGTTGGCCCGCTGCCCCGGTTCGTGTCTGGCGCCGCCGGAAACAAACGCGGTGGGCCTGAACAGCTTCAGAACGATGCCCGCCGTATTGGTGTATTCATTCGGTGCGGCATTCAGCCGGGCCGCCAGTTCGGTTTGCAGGGTGGCCCGAACCAGAGTGGATTTCTTGCTGTCGGGCGTCACCCTTTGCTCGACCTGACGGTAGCCCGCCCGACGCACCGAGATGTCGTGCGGAACGGACGGAAGCTTCAGGGTCAGCGGCGTCTGGCCCATCTCCTTGCCGTTGATGAACACCGTGGCGGTCGGCTGGGACTGCACCTCGACCGTGCCGAATTCCGGTTTGAGGGCGAAAATCACCTGTTGGCTTTCGTCCGGCCGCAGGGTGAGCGACCGGGTTTCGGCAAAATAGCCCGGTTTCAGATAGGTCACCTTGTGTTCGAGATTGGACTCAACCGCCAGGGAGCCGGCCGGGTCCACCCGGGTACCGTCGACCAGCAACTGCCCGCCCGGCGGCGTTGCGCTGAAGCTCAATGTGGCCGGTCGCCGCTGCAACCGATACGCCCTCGACACTTCCCGATCGGTGTTGGTGATGTCGACGATGTCGTTCACGGCGACGTAGTCGGGATGCTCGACGGCGACACGGTAGGCTCCGCCCTTCTTTTCAAGATCGAGGGGCAAAGGGCCGGCCGGCGCGCCGTCGATGGTGACGGTCGCGTCCCCGGGCTGCGCCGCGATGCGCAATCTTCCCGGGACGCTGTCCAGCGGCACCTCAAGGCGAATTTCCTCGCCGCGCTTGATCGTCACCCGCCGGCTCTCGACAAGAAAGTGCGGATTGTCGATGGCGAGCGCATACTCGCCCGCCTCGAGCGGGCGGTCGAGCGTCGGCGAAATCGTCGCCACCTCGCCGTTGATCGACCATCGCGTGCCGGTTCCTTCGGGCACCGTGACGGCGATCAACCGGCCCGGCAGCGGCCGCAGGGTGATGTCGACGCGGCGTCCCATCTCGCCGGGCGCGATCCGATGATCGGACGGCCGGTAGCCGGCTGCGGAGGCTC
>JAVEYE010000260.1:0-5634 GCA_034003665.1 Rhodospirillales bacterium
CCGCGAGTTGGGTGCCCGACTGAAATGGACGTTTACACGGTTGGACTGTGCTCGGCTCTGTTGATGACGTCGGCGTTTCTTGTCGGTCGCTTTCCATGTGATCATTGGGCGGACAACTGGCTTGCCGGGTTCGGTTATGGGTTCGCGCAGATCGTTCTTTTCACGATCATTTTGTCCGAGACGACGGGCCTGTCGCGAACCGGCTACGGTGTGCTTCATGGAGGAGGTCTGCTGGTCTCTGCCGGCCTGTGGAGCTTTGCTGCTCGACCGCCGATCATCCCTAAATTATTCGGCGACACGCCGGTCAGAGGGTGGTCGTTGATTGCGGTTCTGTTTGTCGTGGGCCTAGCGGTTGTTACGATCGCGAACTTCGAATTTTTCCGACTCATGCCGTCCATGAACAAGGACGCACTGTCATACCATATCCCGAAGGCGTATTTTTGGTTGCAGCAGGGAAATCTTCACCCGCTTCCGACCGCGGATTTCCGGTGGACGGAGTTCCCTATCAACTCGTCCGTGGCGCTGACCTGGATGATGGCTGCGGGATTCGGCTATGAATGGTTGCACCTGCCGCAAACGCTCGGCGTCATCGTCCTTGCGTTCGCCGTTTTCCGGTTAGTCGAAAGCACCGGCGGAACCCGAAGGGTGGCAGCGATAGCCGCCTTGGTATGCCTGGGATTCCCGGCAACCATCTATCAGATGGGAACGTCCGGAAACGATCTCCTGACAAGCAGTCTTGCCGCCGGCTTGGCGAGTTTTGTGGTGGCCGCATATTCTCCGGGCGCAAGGAAACCCGCGATCCCCCGCTTGGCCCTGTGTTCGGGCATTTATGCGGGACTGGGAATGGGCACCAAGCTTACTTTCCTGTTGATCGGGCCCGGCATGGCGCTTCTGGCGGCAGGCTCCTGCTGGGTCTTAGGGTGGGAGAAGTGGCGCTACAGGACGGCGGCCATTGGCGCGTCAATCATTGTCGGTTTTGCTCTGCTCGGATCGTATGCCTACGTTTCGAATTTCGTTACGCATGGTTCGGTCTATCTCAGCCAGCCGAGCAAGGATCGCTTGGCCAGGATCGATCCTGCATTGTACCACCCGGGAGGGAATATCGCCCTTTCCATCTATCAGACTCTGTCGTGGCACGGGCTTCAATTTCGGGCAACCGATCCACTTCCGACCGTTCAGCGCCATGTCGGGCTGTGGCTTGATCGGTTCTTTGGACTCGGTCTGGCGGCGCGGCCGGGAATCAGCGAAGGTGGCTACCTAACCCAACCATTCAGAGATGAAAACAGGGCGGGCTATGGCTTGATTGGCCTTGTAGCCCTCTTGGCGGCCCCCTTTGTTGCAGGGCTGTCCGGTTTCCGGTTCTGCCGCCGGCGCCGATACGAGGATCTGGCGCGGTTAGGCTTGGCGATTACGGCGTTGTCCGCGTTCGCCGCGTTCTGTTCCACGGCGCCGTGGGGCCAGACCCAGGCGCGCTACCTCATCACCTTTATTCCGCTCATGGTGGCCGTGCTGTTTGCAACCGGAAGCCGGTCGCCACGGGTGGTCAAGCTGGAATTGGCGGCCGCCATTTTGGCCGTCTGGGTGGCCGTGTTCTGTGTGTTTCTCGAACCAGATCGACGCTATTACGCGCAACAGGGCGCAATGGGTCTGAAACCGATCGATCTGTTCTTGGAAGGGCGCTGGGTTCACCAAATCAAGTTCCTGAGGAAGGTCGTTCCCAAAGGAGCGACGATTGGTGTGTCGACGCGAATCGACTCCTGGGCTTTCGCGATACCGCGAGAACTTCCGGACTATCGATTCGTCTTTCTGGCTTCCGCCGACATCGGCGCCGCCCTGACGTCGGGTCGAGTTCAGGCGGTCATTTCCGAACTGTCGCCACCACCTTTTCCGGAAGCCCTGCCGCTTCCAGGATCCATTTTACCTCCCAAGCAGGCATTGCATGTGCGTTCGCCCAACAGCGTACTGGCGGACAGCTTTTCGTCTTTTGGTCTCGAGCTTGGACGGGAAGCCGGCGCGTTGGTGATGAATGCGCTGGCCGTGGAAACCTTCAGTTTCCTGAATGTGTCCTGGCCGGTGACGGCGAAGGCCATCCAGTTCTGGTTGCCGGATGGCCTGGTCAGGGGGGCCGACAAGGGGATATCAGCCACCATTCCATTCTTCGCCAATGACACGGGCGTGGCCGTGGATCATGTCAGCTGCAATGGCGAGCGTGTGCCGCATCAAGTCCAGGACGGCATCCTGGAGTTTTCCATATCACCCGGCACGGTTCGGCGTGATGTTGCTATGCAGTCTTGTGCCGTTTACCTTACGGAATCCGTTCCGGTTGAATTAGGCGAAGTCGCGAAGTCGGATGCCAGCGCATTTATTGGATTGCCATGGCGAATTAATGTCAAATGACAGCGTAGTGTCGAGGGCATATCTCGTGTAATGCAATAAGGAAGCGTGGTTGTGACCTACGTCATTATTCAAATTCCTTGTTATAACGAGGAACAGACCATCGGGATAACGCTTTCCCAGCTTCCAAAAAGCTTGCCGGGAATCGATCGGCTGGAATGGCTGATCATTGACGACGGGTGTCAGGACAATACGGTCAATGTCGCTCGTGCCCATGGCGTTCACCACGTCGTCAGGCACACCACCAACAAGGGATTGGCTGCCGCATTCTCATCCGGTCTAAAACGAGGATTGGAGTTGGGTGCCGACATTCTGATCAACACGGATGCCGACAACCAGTACGTGGCCGATGACATCGCCAAGTTGATTGAGCCACTTCTGGATGGGCGGGCCGACATGGCTGTCGGTGTTCGGGCCATCGCTCAGATCGGGCACTTTTCGCCCCTTAAGAAATGGCTTCAACGGTTAGGCAGCTGGGTCGTTCGGCACTTGAGCAAGGCTGACGTGTCGGACGCGCCCAGCGGGTTTAGGGCGATCACGCGCGACGCCGCAAAAAGGCTATTCGTCTATAATCGTCATACCTACACAATCGAAACATTGATACAATCTGGACAGCAAAACATAAAAACAATTTCTATTCCAATAAGGACAAACAATAACCTGCGCCCATCTCGATTAATTAAAAGTACTATTCGTTATGTTTTTGTGTCCATAGTTACGATGTTTCGTATATACGTCATATATAATCCGATAAAGTTTTTCTTTTTTATTTCATTTGTATTTTTTATTCCTGGCATATTTCTGTTCTTGAGATTTTTGTTTTTTTACGTTTCTGGCGCCGGAGCGGGATATATCCAGTCGCTTGTCATCGGCGCGGTGTTCCTCATGACATCGGCCGTGCTGGTGGTCGCCGGCGTTCTGGCCGACCTGGTGGCCGTCAACAGGCGTCATCTGGAAGAGATCAGATTGCTCATGTTCGACGTCAGAGAGCGGGTTTCCGCCTTGGGATCCGAAGGGTTGCAGCCAAAGCGATCCTTCATCGACCGCGATGCGGCGAATGAAATCATTGAGGATCCGCGTGGCTGATCAGGTTGCCGCCGGGTTGCTGTCACCGCTATTGCGGCGGTCCCGAATAGGCATGGCGCGCCCTTATCTGGTGGGCCGTGTGCTTGATATCGGATGCGGTGTCGGCGCGCTGTCACGTTATTGTTCCCGAGACGGTTATATCGGGGTCGATCCCGACGAAGAGTCCGTCGCGCTGGCTCGACGAAGCAACCCAGGTTTCCGTTTTGAAAGGGAGATCCCCGCAGAGGGCAATTTTGATACGATCGTCGGGCTGGCCGTGATTGAACACATCTGTGATCCCGGTGCCTGGATCACGAGTCTCGGGTTGCGATTGACCGACTGTGGAAAGTTGCTTCTGACCACGCCCCATCCGTCCTTCGAGTGGGTTCACACATGGGGAAGCCGCTTAGGTGTGTTCAGCGCTGAAGCGGCTGACGAGCACGAGCGGTTGATCGATCGCGCGGCAATGGCCATCCTTGCTCGGGAGGCTGGGCTAGAGGTGACGATCTATCGGCGGTTCTTGATGGGGGCCAACCAGTTGTTCGTGCTTTCTCCCCTGTCGGCGGCCTGAAAAGGGGAGAGCGGCGTGTCGGTGTCAATTCAGCCGGCCGGCAACTATTATGACAAGTACAACAGCGGCAATCCGGTCGCTCGTTTCTTGATGCAAATCTTCCTGACCAGCTTCGACCAGCGTGTGGCCAGGAGCGGCGCGCGGGACGCCCACGAGATCGGATGCGGCGTGGGCCACCTTTCCGTCCGGATGGCAAAGAAGGGCCTCAAGGTGCGGGGCAGCGACATTTCTTCCGAAATTCTGGTCATGGCCAGGGAAAACGCGGAACACGCCACACAGCAGATTGTCTTCAGACAGACCAGCATTTACGACGTGTCGTTGGATGACCGCGCAGAATTGGTTGTCTGCTGCGAGGTTCTCGAGCATTTGTCGGATCCCGAACAAGCGGTGGCGATCCTGGCCACATTGGCCAATCCTTACATGATCGCCAGCGTGCCGCGCGAACCGATATGGCGTGTACTCAACATGTGCCGTGGCCGCTATCTTTCGGAGTGGGGCAATACGCCCGGCCACATCCAGCACTGGTCCACGCGGCGCTTCCTTGCCGTGCTTTCCAGAAACTTCGAGATCCTCGCCCAGCGAACGCCGCTTCCCTGGACGATGGCTCTTTGTCGGGTGCGTCGCTGATCCATGTGCGGAATTGTCGGAATACTCTCGCCCGGCCCGGCGTCTCCAGAGCTCTTGACGGCGTTGGCCCTGGAAATCAAGCACCGGGGGCCCGACCAAACAGGGCACTTCATCAGCGGTCAGGCGGGGTTGGCGATGAATCGTCTTTCCGTGATCGATCTCGCCGGAGGTGGGCAGCCAATGATTTCGGCTGATTCCACTGTCGCGATGGTATTCAATGGAGAGATCTACAATTTTCGGGCGCTCCGCCGCGAGCTCGAGAAGGCCATCGAGTTCAGGACCGCCTCTGACACCGAGGTCATCCTCAATGGATATTTGACGTGGGGTTTGGACGTTTTCGCCAAACTCAACGGCATGTTCGCCGTGGCCTTGTGGGACGGAAGGCGGCGCCGCATGGTGCTGGCGCGCGATGCGGTGGGGGTGAAGCCTCTTCACTTCATGCTCGGGCGAAAGGGCCTTGTGTTTTCATCCGAGCTCAAGAGCTTCACCAAGACGGGGATTGCCAGGACTGCGGATTATCAGGCAATCGTCAATTTCCTGTGCGCGGGTTACGTCTTTTCGCCCAGAACCGCTCTGCAGGGGGTCAGGCAGTTGGCGCCCGGGACTGCAATGGTCGTGGACGAGGCACTGTCCGCCCAGACCCTGACATTTCGCCCGCTCGTCCGGCGTGGCCCGACTGAATTGACGAGCATGGCGGCAATCCGCGAGGCAATTTCGGATACGGTCGTCCGGCAGACGGTTGCCGACGTTCCCTACGGCTTGCTGTTATCAGCCGGCCTGGACTCCATGAGCATCCTCGCTGCCTTGCGGGGGCGGGGGTTGGCGGAGAACCTGCGCACCTTCACGGTTGATTACGAGGAGGGGGGGTTTTCGGAGCGGGATCGGGTCGCCAGACTGGCAAAGGAATGGGGATTTTCTAATGATTCGTTGCTTCTGAGTTCGGCGGACGTCAAAGCCAGCCTTCCGTCCATCTTTCA
>JAVEYE010000261.1:0-5634 GCA_034003665.1 Rhodospirillales bacterium
CGTGATCACCGTCGTTCGTGGGTGCGTAACCTGGGCGGTCGAGAAACGAGAGTACTTCTGCCTGGCAAGTGGCCACGCCGGCAATCTCCCACACGGCATACTCGTCCGCGGCATGGAGCGCACATCGACGCTCGGCATAACCCTCGGCACGCCCGTCAGGATGAACCGTTCGGAAATCCGTTTCGGAGGGGGAAGCGTCCGCATAGACATCGGGGAGGCCGCGACATGGTCGCCCGCCCTGGCTCCAGCCCGTCGTGGGTCCTGGCATCAGCGATGCGTGCAACAGGCGAGTGATATCCTCTCCTCACGTGCTCCCAACCGGCGTGGGCTGGCCCACCTGTTTCCCTACGTCCGTGATTTGGCTGCCGGTGCAGTTCCGAGGGAAAGCGTTGACTTCATCGAGCAACGTCTGGCGTCTGGCCTGCGCGACATCGTTGCGGCGATACGGGCTCGGGATGGCACCACGTTCCTTTCCGCAGCCGCCCTTCTCGTCGGCACGGGAGTCGGCCTGACCCCTTCTGGTGATGACGTGCTGCTTGGCGTCATTTGCGGCCTTATGGCTCGAGGCGCATTGACCCGCCCACCAAAGGACTGGCTTGCGACACCGCTTCGGAGGTTGCCAAACCATTTTCAAGGCCGAACCACGGCCATGTCCGAGGCCTTGCTTCTCCATGCAACTGAGGGTCGCTTCCCCGAGCGGCTCTTGGATTTTGTGAACTCCCTGGAATCCGGCGATGCCGCAACGGTAGAGGATGCGGCGCAAGCACTGAGCACATTCGGCAGTTCGTCCGGGCGCGAGATGGCACTAGGCACCTTGGTTGCCGGGATGGCATTCGACACCTCCGGTCATCAGCGACGGCAATGTGTGGCCTAGGAGACGCAGGATGGAATCACGAATGCTGACCGAGGCCGAGGTGAGACGGAACGCATACTATGATTCTGTTCAACTCATGGTCGTTTCTGAAGCGTTGCGACGTTTGCCTGGCATCAAGCAGGCCATGGTGGTCATGGGAAGTGAGAACAACCGGCAGATCCTTCGGGAAATCGGCCTCGCCACTGCGCTCACCGACGCGGCCACCGCAAATGATTTAATCGTCGCCTTTGCGGCGGACGGCCCGGCCGCACTCGACATGGGTGCATTGGAACTCGAACGTCTTCTCGCCGCCGGAGTCCGCAAAGAAATGGGCCGCGAGTTCCACCGCAGTGTGGCAGCGGCGGCGGCCGCAGTACCCGGCGCCAACCTGTGCCTGATCTCGGTACCGGGCGCCTATGCGCCGATGGTGGCGGAAGAAGCGTTGGCGGCTGGGCTGCACCTCTTGATCTTCAGCGATCAGGTGCCGCTGGCCGAGGAACGCCGGATCAAGGAACTCGCCCGCTCAAAGGGCCTTCTGTGCATGGGACCCGACTGCGGCGTCGCCAACCTCAATGGGATCGCCTTGCTGACGGGAAGCATCGTCCGGCGGGGCCCCATCGGCATTGTCGGCGCTTCGGGCAGCGGCATCCAGCAGATCACCGTCATTGCCGAACGCGAGGGGGTCGGCATCTCGCAGGCCATCGGAACCGGCGGTCGCGATCTCAAGGACGAGGTGGGCGGGCTTTCCATGCTGGCCGGAATCGACGCCCTGGAGGCCGATCCCCAGACCGAGGTGATCGTGCTGGTGTCGCGAACGCCAGGCCGCCGTACCTTGTCCGCCGTGCTTGATCGCGTCGGTCGCTGCATGAAACCGGTCGTCATCCATTTCATCGGGGGAGACACCTCGCTGATCAAAAGGACGGGAGCCGTTCCGTCCGGCAACCTGGAGGAGGCGGCCTCGCGGGCCATCGCCATTGTTCGTGGGCAACAAGAGGACGCACAGCCGTTCTCGCTGGCCGCGGGCGACATCGATGCAATGGTGGCCCAAGCATGTCGGGGTATGGCACGCAGTCAACGATACCTCCGCGGCCTCTTTTGTGGCGGCACCTTCTGCGAGGAAGGGATGGCCATCCTCGCGGACCTCGTCGGGGAAATCCGATCGAATTCGCCGCTGCGCCCCCATCTTCGACTGGCTTCGTCGACCGAAAGCGTCGCGCACAGCGTGGTGGACTACGGCGAGGAGGAGTTCACGCGCGGTCGCCCCCATCCGGTGATCGATCCCGAGCAACGGCGTCTCGGCATCCTCCGCGACGGTGCCGATCCCGAGGTAGCGGTTCTGTTGCTGGACTTCATCCTCGGGCCGGCCGTTCACCGTGATCCCGCCGGCGCTGTCGCCGATACCATTCGCGAGGTCCGGTCCCGAGCCGAGTGGGAGGGACGCAGTCTGGCGATCGTCGCTTCGGTCTGCGGAACCGAGGGGGATCCGCAACGGCTGTCGCGCCAGGAGACGATCCTGCGGGAGGCCGGCGCGCTTGTCATGCCCACTAACATCCAGGCCGCCCGGCTGGCCGGCCGGATCATCGCGCACCAAGCTCGGAGGCCGGCATGACGGAGGCCATCACCCCCCTGTTCGACCGCGAACTGACGGTGGTCAACGTCGGCATCGACCTTTTCGCTGAGGCTTTGGAGGACCAGGGAGTTCGGGTTGTCCGCGTATCGTGGCGGCCGCCGGTGACGGTCGCTCCTGATATCGCCAACCTGCTCGACAAGCTGGGTGGCCTATGAAAGCAGCGAGTTTCGAGATGCGGCGATGAAGAGCCAGACAGGAAGAGAACGATGACGCGAAACGTACGAGAAACCATCGAGACGGCGAACCGCCAAGCGGTCGACCAGATCACCGCGGCGATGCCGGCGATCATCGATGTGGCCCCCGCGCGCGACGCCATAGCGGAATTTCCGGACAACCTGATCCTGCACGCCGGTCCGCCCATCGAGCCATGCCATGCGGTCGCGCCGCTCCGTACGGCAATCTCCGGGGCTGCCATTCACGCCGGAATGGCGCGCGATCTCGACGACGCATGGAAAAAGGTCGAGGCTGGCGAGATTCGGCTGGCTCCAGCCCAGGACCATCATTGCGCATGCGGTGCCTTGGCACCCATTACGACCTCGACGCGGGTGCTGGTGGCCAGGGAAGAAGGAACGGGAGTGGTTGCCTGCTGCTCGCTCCAGGAAGGGCCAGCCAACAATGCCCTGCGCTGGGGCGTGTATTCGCCTTCTGTGGAGGGGCATCTCAAATGGATGGACGATGTCCTCGCCCCCGTGCTCTCGGCCGCCTTGCGCTCGATGGGCGGACTCAACCTTCGCAACATCGTGGCGCGTGCCACCGGCATGGGCGATGAAAACCACAGCCGCCAACTGGCTTCTAACCTGCTGGCGCTGACCGAGATGCTGCCGGCCATCATGGATGCCGACGTGCCGGAAGGCGACCGTGTCGCCGCCATCAAATTCCTCGCCAAGGCGGAACGGTTCTTCCTCCACATGCTGATCGCCGGGGCCGCGTCGGTCATGGAATCCGTACGTGACATTCCTTTCTGCACGCTTCTAGTAGCGATGGGAGGGAATGGCCATGAGTTCGGAACCAAGTTCAGCGCCACCGGCGACGCCTGGTTCACCGTGCCGGCGCCAAAGGTGCTCGGCATGTTCATCAATCCGACCTACACCGAGGCGGACGTCGTTCCCTACCTCGGCGACAGTTGCATTATCGAGGTGTACGGCTTCGGCGGCCTCGCGGCCGCGGCTGGGCCAGCCGCCGTGCGGTTGGCTGGCGGCGACTTCCGCGAAGCCGTGCGGCGAACGGAGGAGGCGCGTGAAGTCTGCCTGGGAAGCCATGACTGGGCCCCGATTCCATGGCTCGATTTTCGTGGTCCGCCCGCCGGCATTGACATGCGTCGGGTCGCGGCCACCGGCATCACCCCAACCAGTCACGGGGGAACCGCCCATTTCAAGGGCGGCCAGGCAGGCGCAGGCGCCTGCTCGCTGCCCATCGAATGTTTCACCAAAGGCCTTCGGGCCTTCGCCGAGCGCTATGGTGTGGGGTGACGGAGACCGCAATGCGGATCCTCGTGTGCAACGTCGGCAGCACGTCGCTCAAGTACAAGCTCTTCGAGATGGCCGGTGAAGCCATCCTCTGCCATGGAGGAATCGACGGAATTGGTTCCGCTTCCTCCCGCATCCGGCATTCACAGGCCCATCAGACGATCGTCGATGAAACGCGGCCGATCTCAGATCAGGGCATGGCTATCCACTGGATGACCTCGCTACTTCTCGGCAGCGACGCCCCGGCCCCAGGCCGCGTCGATTCATTCGACGCCATCGCTTTCAAGGTCGTGGGAGCTGAGGGAATCTCCGGCGCGGTCATGCTGGACGATCGAGTTCTGGAGGCGATGGAATCCTATACCCCACTGCTGCCTCGTCACAATCCCCCCTATATCGACGCGATCCGACACTTCCGGGCTCTGGCCCCGGACGTCCCGTTGGTAGGTCTGTTCGAAACGTCCTTCCACGCCGGCCTGCCCGAAGTGGCCTATACCTACGGTATCCCCCGCGAATGGACGGAGGGGCTCGGCATCCGTCGATTAGGGTATCATGGGGCCTCTTTCACCTTCATCGCCGAGCGGGCTTCTAGGATTGTCAGCCCCTCCAATGGCGATTTTCGGCTAGTGGCCTGCCATTTAGGCGGAAGTTCCTCGATCTGCGCCATCAGGTGTGCAGGGCGGTGACAAACTAGGCCACTGGAGCGCCGCCATTTTGGCGGTGCGGGCGGAGTAAAAGCCGTCCAGTGGTTAGGCTGGTCCTTTTGGGGATCGGCCGGGAATGTACGCCGTGGAAGTCTATGCCGCCGTGAGGCGTTTCGTATTCATCGAGGGGAAGAGCCGCCGGGAGGCGGCGCGTGTTTTTGGCCTGAGCCGCGAGACGGTGGCGAAGATGTGCCGGTTCTCGTTGCCGCCTGGCTATACGCGGACGCGGCCGGCGAGGAAGCCGAAGCTTGGTTCGTTGCTGCCGGTGATCGACGCGATCCTGGAGGCGGACCGAGGGGCGCCGGTGAAGCAGCGCCATACGGCGAAGCGGATCTTCGAGCGGCTGCGCGACGAACATGGGTTCGGCGGCGGCTATACGGTGGTGAAGGACTATGTGCGGATTGCCCGGGCGAGGGGGCGCGAGACGTTTGTGCCGCTTTCCCATCTGCCCGGCCATGCGCAGGTTGATTTTGGCGAGGCGGTTGGCGTGATCGGCGGGATCCGCCGCAAGATCCACTTCTTCTGCCTGGACCTTCCGCAGTCGGATGCCTGCTTCGTGAAGGCCTATCCGGCGGAGACGACGGAGGCCTTCCTGGACGGTCATGTGTCGGCCTTCGCCTTCTTCGGCGGGGTGCCGCTGTCGGTGCTTTACGACAACCTGAAGATCGCGGTGGCGAAGATCTGCGGCGATGGCAAGCGGGAGCGGACGCGGGCGTTCACGGAGCTGGTCAGCCATTACCTCTTCCGGGACCGGTTCGGGCGACCCGGCAAGGGGAACGACAAAGGCAAGGTCGAGGGGCTGGTGAAGTATGCCCGCTCGAACTTCATGACACCGATCCCGACGGTGGCGAGCTTCGATGATCTCGACGCCCTGCTGGTGGACCGCTGCCGGGCCCGGCAGGCGGAAAGGGCCGGTCGTCATGTCGAGACGATCGGCGAGCGGCTTGCCGCCGATCTCGAGGTCTTCCGGGACCTGCCGGCGGT
>JAVEYE010000262.1:0-5630 GCA_034003665.1 Rhodospirillales bacterium
CCCCACGGTAGCGCAAGCCGCATCCTGACGACGGCCTGAATCCTAAACGATGGGCGGGCCCTTGGGATGAGCGGCGCGTCGCACGGCGGACGGCGGCTCGCAGGCGAGGCCGGGCGCGCGGGGATTGCGAAAAATGAGGCCGAGGGCGGCGCGGCTGCCCCAGCCGCGGGCACGGCGTTTGTCTTTCCAACCAAAAATGGGTAAAACCAACGAGCTGATCAAGCCAGGGGGGCCAGATCCACATGGTTTTTCGCGTGCTTCTTGTCGCGCTTTCGGCAATGGCGGCGCTTTGGTCGTCGGCGCTTGTGGGCACCGCCTCGGCGGCCGATTCCGCCGTCATCCTGATGTACCATCGCTTCGGCGACGACCGTTATCCCTCGACCAACGTCCGGCTCGACCAGTTCGAGAGCCACCTCGCCGAACTCAAGTCCGGCGGCTATCACGTGCTGCCGGTTCCCGAGATCGTCGCGGCCATCCGCGACGGCTCGCCGCTGCCGGACCGCACCGTCGGCATCACCATCGACGACGCCTACCGGTCGGTCTTCGAGAACGGGTGGCCGCGTCTCAAGGCGGCCGGCTTTCCGTTCACCCTTTTCGTGTCGACCGATCCGGTGGACCTGGCCTCGGCCGGCAAGACCTCGGAATACATGACATGGGATCAGGTGCGCGAATTGGCGGCCGGCGGCGTCATCATCGGCAACCACGCGGCCTCGCATCCGCACATGGCGGACGCCACCGCCGAGCAGAACCGCCGGGACGTCGAGCGCGCCAGCGCCCGCCTCGAGGAGGTCCTTGGCTGGAAGCCGGCGCTGTTCGCCTATCCTTACGGCGAGGCCGGCCTCGCCACCACGCGCCTGATCGCCGAGATGGGGTTCACCGTCGCCTTCGGCCAGTTTTCCGGCGCCATCGGCCCCAACCCCGAGATGTTCTATCTGCCGCGTTTCGCCCTCAACGAAACCTACGGCGACATCAAACGCTTCCGTCAGGTGGCGGGCGCCCTGGCGCTGTCGGTCGCCGACGTCACCCCGGCCGATCCGCTGGTCGGCGCCGTCAATCCTCCGGCCATCGGCTTCACGGTGCGCCGGCCGACCCAGGGACTGGACCGCCTGACCTGTTACATCTCGCCGGAAAAGTCGCACCTGGAACGCCTGGGGGAAAGCCGCTTCGAGGTGCGCGTCCAGAAACCCTTCGCCAAGGGCCGCACCCGACTCAACTGCACGATGCCGGCGGCCGACGGCCGCTGGTACTGGTACGGCCGGCAGTTCTACGTCGCGGACTGATCGGCGGACTGGCGTGACGGCGGCCCGCCGTCAGATCGCTCCGCCACCCTCGGCGGTCTGGATGCGCCGTGGCGTCTCCGGTTCGTCGCCGGCCACCTGCAGGCCCGTATCGTCGTGGTCGCGCAGGCGGACGCCGTCGGCCCGGGCCAGATCGTTGACCGCCATGATCTGATGCAGGGTGCCGACGTAGGCGGTTCCCCGCTCCGAATAGGCCGTCAGGGTCGGCAGCAGCGGCATGCCGGTCACCGGCCGCCCCTCGGCCCGTAGGCTTGCCCGCACCCGACGGAAATCGCGGTAGGCGCCGTGGGTGTTGAGGTTGAGCACGTAGGCGCGTACCGAATCGAGCAGGCTGTCGAAGGTGCGGATGCGGTGCGTCTTGCCCTCGTCGCGCTCCTTCGGCAGCATGCCCCGGGTCCGCGAATACGTCCATTGACCGAAAATCGCGTTGCCCTCGCGGGCGAACCGCGAGGTGCCCCAGCCGCTTTCCTCGGCCGCTTGGGCGAGCGCGATGGACGGCGGGACCACGTCGATGCGGGCGAGCAGGGCGTCGAGATCGCCGCGGGCGACCCTATAGCGTTCGGACGCAACGGCGACCCACAACCGGTCGAGGGCGTCGAGCTTTCGGCCGGTGGCCTTGGCCACGCGGATTTTCCAGAGTCGCCTGCGGTCCTTGAGGATCTCTTCGTTGACCTTGAGGACCAGCGGAAGGACGGTTTGGACGAAGATGGCTTTGCGGAGTTTGACCTCGGTGACGGCCTCGAGATCGCTGGGCATGCTGGTCAGGATGATGCGCGGCACCGGATCGAGGCCGGACAGCACCGAGTCCAGATGATAGCCCATTTCGACGAAGGCGTTGGACACCGTCTCGACGGTGGCCTCGGGCGCGACGACCGCCGTCTCGGGAAGGGCGACGGGCCCCTCATCGAAGCCGACGTCATCGGCCGAGGGAATCGGCGCCGAGGCAAGGTCGTGGAAGATTGCCCTGGGCGCCACCGTCCTCAGGTCCAACGGCAGGTGAGCGGCGGTACCAATTAGCACGACAACCATCGCGCCGAGTAGCGCCACCGCGCATCGCTCGAAGTATGTCATTGCCGTACTGACCGGCCGATAGGCCGGTTTCCCCTCGAAAGAGCTGTCTAGAGTGCCCGGTCTCCAACACACCACCCATCGCGCGCCAGTTCTTGGCCGGGCGGCAACCCTAATCTCCCCTCCGAAAGTGTAGGCGGGGAGCCTGGCGTTCGCCAGTCGTTTTTTTCCACAGGGGGTGGAGATCTAATCGACGGCCCGCACTTCCATGACCTGCGGAATGTAATAGCGCAGCATGTTTTCGATGCCGTGCTTGAGGGTGGCGGTCGAGCTTGGGCAGCCCGCACAGGCGCCCTGCATGTGCAGATAGACGATGCCGTTCTTGAAGCCGCGGAAAATGATGTCGCCGCCGTCCTGGGCGACCGCCGGGCGGACCCGGGTGTCGAGCAGGTCCTTGATCTGGGCGGTGGTTTCGTCGTCTTCGGCGCCGTCGGCCACCGCCTCCCCGCCCGCCGTGACGACCGGCTGGCCAGAGGTGAAGTGCTCCATGATGGCGCCCAGAATGAGCGGCTTCATCGCCGTCCAATCGTGGTCCGCCGCCTTGGTGACGGTGACGAAGTCGGTCCCCAGGAAAACGCCCGTCACGCCGTCGATGGCGAACAGGCGCTGTGCCATCGGCGACCGTCCGGCCGTCTCCGCGCTGGTGAAGTTGGCCGTACCCTGGCTCATCACCTCGCACCCAGGCAGAAACTTCAGGGTTGCCGGGTTGGGTGTGGTTTCGGTTTGGATAAACATCGGGTCTTCCTCTTAGTCCTTTTCATGGACGCGCCTGAACCGAAGATGGGTTCTCTGCGGCGCCGGATCAAGCGCGCCGGCTCACGGCAAGGTTCAGGACCGCACGAAACCGACGATATCGTAAACCTCGCGCAGGATGGGCCCGGCCAAACCGCGGGCCCGCTCGGCGCCGTCGCCCAGCACGGCGTCGATGGCGCCCGGATCGGCCAGCAGGCGGCGCATCTCGTCCTGGATGGGGGTCAGCACCGAAACCGCGAGGTCGGCAAGCTCCTTCTTGAAGTCCGAGAAGGGCCTTCCGCCGAAGCGGGCGCACACCTGGTCGAGCGTCAGGTCGGCCAGGCCGGCGTAGATGCCCATCAGGTTGGCCGCCTCCGGCCGCCCCTCGAGGCCGGGCAGCGCCGGGGGCAGCGGCTCGGGATCGGTCTTGGCCTTGCGGATCTTGAGGGCGATGGCGTCGGCGTCGTCGGTCATGTTGATGCGCGAATAGTCCGACGTGTCGGACTTGCTCATCTTCTTGGTGCCGTCGCGCAGGTTCATGACGCGCGCCGCGGCGCCGAAGATCAGCGGCTCGGGCAGCGGAAAGAAATCGACGCCGTAGTCGCCGTTGAACTTCTGCGCGGTGTCGCGGGCCAGTTCCAGATGCTGCTTCTGGTCCTCGCCGACCGGCACGTGGGTGGCCTTGTAGAGCAGGATGTCGGCGCTCATCAGATTGGGATAGGCGAACAGCCCGACCGAGGCGTTCTCGCGATCCTTGCCGGCCTTTTCCTTGAACTGGGTCATGCGGTTGAGCCAGCCCATGCGGGCCACGCAATTGAAGATCCAGGCCAGTTCGGCATGGGCCGGAACCTGGCTTTGGTTGAACAGGATGTGCTTTTTGGGGTCGATGCCGGCGGCGATCAACCCGGCCGCCACCTCGCGGATGTTGGAGCGCAGCTGCGCCGGCTCCTGCCAAAGCGTGACGGCGTGCATGTCGACGACGCAGAAGATGCACGCGTAGTCGTTCTGAAGGCGCACCCAGTTGCGGATGGCGCCCAGATAGTTGCCGAGATGCAGATTGCCGGTGGGCTGAACGCCCGAGAAGATCCGATTCATTCTTTCTTGCTCGTCGATGATCCTTGGGAATCGGCCGGTGTTATGGCCCGTCGGGGCCATCGGGTCAAGCCGCGTCCTTCCTCAGCATGCGCCGGACGTCGGCCAGGGCGGCGGCGCCGGTGGCCTGGGCGAAGAGCCCAAAGGCGGCCAGTCCGGCGGCGACCAGGGCGGTGAGGGCGGCAATCCGGGACGGCATGGACCCGGCCAGGGCGCCTTCCAGCGCCAAGCCGCCCGCCACCAGAACGCCGGCCATCAGGGCGGCCGCCAGCACGATGCGCGGCAGCCGCCGGCGCAGCCGGTCGTCGGGCACCAGGAAGCCGCGGCGGTGCAGGACGAGCCACAGCAGGCCGGCGTTCAACCAGGCGGCCAGCGAGGCGGCCAGCGCGATCCCGACATAGGCCCACACCTGCATGAGGACAATGTTGAGCACGATGTTGGCGGCCATGGCGGCGGCGGCGATGCGGACCGGCGTCACCGTGTCCTCGCGGGCGAAAAAGCCGGGGGCCAGCACGCGGACCAGCACATAGGCCGGCAGCCCGGACGCATAGGCGGCCAGGGTCGCCGCGGTGGCCGCGGTGTCGGCGGCGGCGAACTGGCCGCGCTCGAACAGCACGGCGATGATCGGGCCGGCGATGACGATCAGCGCGGCGGCGGCGGGCAGGGTCAGCAGCAGCGCGAACTCCAGGCCGCGGTTCTGGGTATGCAGGGCCGCCTCGCCGTTGCCGGCCTTGATCTGGCGCGACAGCATCGGCAGCAGCGCGGTGCCGACCGCCACGCCGATGACGCCGAACGGCACCTGGGCGATGCGGTCGGCGTAGGACAGATAAGAGATCGCTCCCTCGGCCAGCAGCGAGGCCAGGATGGTGCCGATCAACTGGTTGATCTGATAGAGGCTGGCCCCGAACACCACCGGCAGGATGCGCCGGCCCAGCTGGCGGACCTTCGGCGACAGGCGCGGCCGCACCAGGGCGACCGGAAGGCCGGCCCGCCTGCAATGGACGGCGAGCCAGGCGAACTGGATGACGCCGGCCGCCGACAGCCCCCAGGACAGGGCGTATCCGGCGTCTTCGGCCGAGCGCCCGAAGGTGAGCATGGCGGCGATCAGCGTCAGATTGAGCAGGATCGGCGCGGCGGCGGCGGCGGCGAAACGGCCCAGGGAGTTGAGCACGCCGGACTGCAGCGACACCAGCGAGATGAACAGCAGATAGGGAAAGCTGATGCGCGACAGCTCGGTGGCCAATTCCATCTTTCCGGGCACCGCGTCGAAGCCAGGGGCCAGGCCGTACATCGCCCACGGCATCGCCGCCTCGAACAGCGCCGTGAAGGCCAGAAGCACCACGGCCAGCACCGAGAAGGCCTGATCGGCGAATGTCTAGGCCGCCGCCTTGCCGTCGGCCTCGACAAGCCCCGAGAAGATGGGCACGAAGGCGGCGGCGA
>JAVEYE010000263.1:0-5609 GCA_034003665.1 Rhodospirillales bacterium
CATCGACCGCTGGATCGGCAATCCCCGTGCGCCTTTGCAGTTCGGCCATGGCGCCGTCTTCGGGGTGGCCTTGGTGGGTCGCCTTGCGGGCGATGGCGATGACCTTGCGGGCGGTTTGGATAAGACCGTCGACAACGGGCTCGGGGCCGGCATTCGTTCGGTGCCCGGCGGTGGTGGGCGTGCCGTCCAGCCGCGCGGAAGAGGGGCGCGGGCCCGTGGTTTTTCTCCCGCGCATGTCGTTGAGCTCGACGGCCACCTTGGCCGCCTCCTCGGCGATCCGGCACGCGGCCGCGGCGTCGAGGCGCAAGGCGCTGACCGCCGCGGCCAGCCTCAGCGCCCTCAACTTGGCGCGGGCCAGTTCGAGCCGGGCGATCCTGAAGGTCGCCGGGTCGGCGGTGGCGCCGGAGTGGATGCGTGGTATCAGGGATTCGACGTCGATCCGGACGCCGTCCAGGGCGCGTTTCAGGCGCTGCACGTCGAATGCCGGAGGAAAGGACGACGGGGACTCGACCTCGCCGAGCGATGCTGCGGGCGGCGTTCTTGCCGCGATCGGACTCACCATGGGTTTCTCCCACTCGCCGAAAAACGCGTCATCCTAGCAGGAAAATGCCGAAGAAACAACCTTACGGTGCCAGGGGAATGCGCCTGCTCTTTTAGCGGGTTTGTTCCTTGGTTTTGAGGAAGCGCACGGTCGGCCAGTCCTTGGCCGTCTGGTCGAGGTGCCAGGCGTTGCGCGCCATGAAGACCGGCTCGCCGTCGTGGTCGTCGGCCATCGCAGCGGTGTTGGCATTGATGAATTTTTTCAGCGTCAGGGCGTCGTCGGTTTCGACCCAGCGCGCGGTATGGAGAGAGGTCGGCTCCATGCGTACCGGGATGTCGTATTCCGTGCGAATGCGATCAGCGATGACGTCGAACTGCAGCGCGCCGATGACGCCCAGGATCCAGTCGTTGCCCAAGCGCGGCCGGAAGACCCGCGCCACGCCTTCCTCGGCCAGTTGCTGGAGCGAGCGGCCGAGATGCTTGGCGCGCATCGGATCCTCGGGACGAACCGTGCGCAACAACTCGGGCGCGAAGCTGGGAATGCCGGTGAAATGCAGGGATTCCCCCTCGGTCAGGGCGTCGCCGATGCGCAGGCTTCCGTGA
The DNA here is from genome assembly GCA_034003665.1 of Rhodospirillales bacterium. GTDB lineage: Bacteria > Pseudomonadota > Alphaproteobacteria > Rhodospirillales > Shumkoniaceae > Shumkonia. The sequence goes on from JAVEYE010000263.1 coordinate 1,144, forward strand.
TTGGGAATACCGATGATGTCGCCGGCCCAGGCATCGTCGGCGGTTTCCCGGTCGCGGGCCAGGAACAACAGCGGGTTGTGCAGGTTGAACGCCTTGCCGGAGCGCACGTGATGGAGCTTCATGCCGCGCTTCAGGTGTCCGGACGACAGCCGGAAAAAGGCGATGCGGTCGCGGTGGTTGGGATCCATGTTGGCCTGGATCTTGAACACGAACCCGGCCACCTTGTCCTCGGTCGGATCGATCAGCCGTTCCTCGGTGGCGTGCGGCACCGGTGGCGGCGCGATGCACACCAGACCCTTCAGCAGTTCGCGGACGCCGAAATTGTTGATGGCGCTGCCGAAATAGACCGGGCTCAGGTGTCCCTCGCGATAGGACTGAAGGTCGAAGCGAGGGCAGAGGCCGGTCACCATCGGCACGTCCTCGCGCAATTTGGCCACGGCATGGTCGGGCAGCAAGGCGTCCAGCTTTGGATCGGCCAATCCCGAGCATTGCTCGTAGCGACCCGACTGGTCGCCGTCGATGTCTGCGGTCTGTCCCTTGCCCAGCAGCAACAGCCCGTCGTCCAGGATATCGTAGCAGCCCAGGAAATGGCGTCCCATGCCGATCGGCCAACTGGCCGGGGTGACGTCGAGCGCCAGGGTTTGTTCGATGTCCTCCAGCAGTTCGAAGGGATCGCGACCCTCGCGGTCCATTTTGTTGATGAAGGTGATGATCGGAATGTCGCGCAGCCGACATACCTCGAACAGCTTGCGGGTCTGGGTCTCGATGCCCTTGGCGGCGTCGATCACCATCACCGCCGAATCGACCGCGGTCAGCGTGCGGTAGGTGTCCTCGCTGAAGTCCTGGTGGCCGGGCGTATCCAACAGGTTGAAGGTGCAGCCCCCGTACTCGTAGGTCATGACCGAGGAGGCCACCGAGATGCCGCGCTCGGCCTCGACCTTCATCCAGTCCGACCGCGTGTTGCGGGCCTTGCCGCGTGCCTTTACGGCGCCGGCCAACTGGATGGCGCCCCCGAACAGCAGCAGCTTTTCGGTCAGCGTCGTCTTGCCGGCGTCCGGGTGCGAGATGATCGCAAACGTGCGCCGTCGCGTGATTTCACCGGTGGGAAGGCTCATGGAAGTTCAGTCGGTCCTTCAAAGAGGCGACCCCATACGCCGAATGGGCGCCGAGGTCAATGTTTCGACTTAGGCAGTGGTGCGGTCTCTTCTCGTCATGGCCGCACTTGTTGCACGGCTGTCCGGGGATGACGCTGCATCGAGAGCATCAGTTCCCCGTCAGTTTCCCGTCCTCGACGATGCGAAGGGCCGGCAGGTCGCTTGTCGTTGTGATGATCGGCGACGGATCGACGCGTACCCCGGCGCCGGCATAGGTGCCGCCGGCCGAGAAGGTGCTGACCTGCACGTGCAAGCCGTCGATCACCGGCAACTTGAAAAGCTGCTGGTAGATTTGGTCGCGGTCGTCGAACTGGCCCTTGGTCTCGCCGATCAGGCCCTGGTCGGCATCGAAGAGGCTGATGTTGTGCCCGCAGCGCCCGACGATCGGCTTGACGACGTAGCCGTTGGCGGCGAGGTCCGGAGTCAGCGTGAACTGGGTATCGAGCAGATACGGATGGTTGGGATAGAGCATGCTGAGGATCGGCAGGATCGCCTTGTTGCTGGGGATCAATGCCCATAACGGTTCGTAGACCATGACATCCGGCCTCAGCAGCACGTCGATCAGTCGGGGGGCGGTGGTGCGCCTGTCGATCGTCCTATGCAGGCGCAGGTTTTCGGCGTCGACGTCGCATTCGGCGCGCAACTGGTCGATGGCGGTCTCCCAGGCCCAGGTCTTCCAGACGGTATCGATGCGCAGGCCATCGGCATCGACGACGCAGCCTTCGTCGTCCCAGTCGAGGCCAGCTAAGCCCTGGATAACCTTGTTGGGAAGGCCCGCCGCCTCGATCGCCGACTTCATGTAGAGCGCGTGATAGGTCTCCTCGAGGTCGTTGTCGAGCATGATGTGGAGCATGCCCTTGACGCCGCTCTTCTTCCAGGCGGCGATGAGAAGCTGGAACAAGTCCTCGCCGGCGTCGCGGCCGTCCGTGCAGCCGAAATGGCCGGCCCATTTGCCCTGCACCAGACCGCATTCCATATGGCAGGACGCGGAATCGCAGTTGTACTCGTAGGCCTTGAGGCCCTTCTCGGAGATCGAGAAGTCGAAGCGACCGGTAATCATCTGGTTGCGCCGGTTTTCCCAGGACTGTCGGATTCGCGGCCACAACACCGGCGGCAGGTTGAAACGAGCGAGCAGTTCGTCGTCCTGGAGCGCATAGTGGGTGGCGCGCATGAACATGGCGTGCAGCTCGTTGGTGGCCCGGCGCAGTTCCTTTTTCGCGGTCTCGCCGATGACGAAATACTTGCGCTGGTCGGCGCCGTCGCGCACCAGCTTGGCGCCGCCCATCATCGTCATGTAGGCGGCCTCGGCCGGTTTGGCGGCGTCGAGCCATGCCGTTCCGTTGCGACCGTTGCTTGGCGCTTCGCGAAGCTCGAGGTTGAACAACCTGGGATCGACATCCACCATCGGCTCGGCATGCGTATCGTCGGCCGTCTGGATCACCCAGCCCAGGATCTGGGCGTCGCTGTAGGAGCAGTCGATCCAATAGCCGCCATCCTGACTGACGGTGACCTTCAACTCGCGCGAATAGCTTCGGCCTTCCGGCCACGCCGCGTTCTCGACGTTCTGCTCGACGCAACGGATGCGGTCGGCGAAGACCTCGCTCACAATGGCGACGTGGCCGGTTATGTCGAACTCGCCGCCCTCGTCCCAGATCAGCAGGCAGCTTGGTTCCGGCCAGCGCCGGGACCCATTGCGAAAGGATCGCAAAGGCAGCCGGCTGCCGTCGGCAATGACCCGCACCGAGTGCAGGCGGAAGATGTCGTAAGCCATGGGAACATCGTCGAAGACATAGCCCTTGCTCAGGTAAAGCCAACGCCGGGCGAATTCGACGCACTGCCATTTGTAGCCCATGAACAGGCCGTCGACGTAGCTGTGGTAGGCTTGTCGGTTCGGCAACTGCGCCTTGTCGGCCGAGGCGTAGTCTGACGAATAGACCGGTACGCCGCCGGGACCGACGCCCAGGAGCGAACCGAACTTGGCCGGGGCGGGCTTGGGATCTGACTTCATCGGGACAGGTGTCTTTCTCGGCAGGCGCACGGGAGGATCGTGGCGTGGCGGATGCTCGCCCTATTTATCGTGGCGGCCAGTCCGAGAAAAGACCCGATCAAGAAATCCACTCAGGTCTGGGTGTGGTCGTCGTCCGGCGGCAGCTTTTTGGGGTCGTCCGGCTTGGCGGGCTCCCCGGGGTTCCTGCGGCGGATGATGATATCGCCGTTGTCCAGCACTTTCGGCGGCTCGTACTGGGGAATCGACTGGATGAGCATTTCAAGCGCTTTGAAGATCTTGTCGGCGCCCTCGCGGATGGCCTTTTCGGCTTTCTCGGCTTGCTCTGAAAGCGGCGCATCCTCGGCGGCCGGAGCCGGAGAAAGGCCGAGCGCAAGGCTTGTCAAGGCCGCGGCGACAAGGGTCAGCGTCTTGTTCATGGCCCAGTTTCCTATCGGATAATTATGGCCATTCGGTGGCGAACACTGTAGCAAGGGACCCTGTTCCCCCGTGCTTGCCGCCGTCCTTCCGGAGAGCCCATTCATGGATCGCATCGCCGTCGAACCCCGCCCTGACTGGCAAAGCCAGGCCGAGGCCCAGGGCTTCGTCTTCCACACGATGCACGGTGCCCCCTATTGGGATGAAACGCGCGCCTATCGGTTCTCGCTGGCCGAGATCGAAGCCGAGATCGAGGACCCCACCGCCATGCTGGAGCGGATGGCCTACGCCGTGGTCGAGCGCGCTGTCACGGAGCCCGGTCTGCTCGACCGCCTGCGTATCCCCGAGGACTTCCACGACCTGGTCAGGGCCAGTTGGCGGCGCGGCGACAAGAACCTTTACGGCCGTTTCGATTTCGCCTACGGCGCCGGCGGTCCAGCCAAGCTGCTGGAGTACAACGCCGATACCCCGACCTCGCTGTTCGAAAGCGCCGTCTTCCAGTGGATCTGGCTGGAACAGATGATGGAACGGGGTGACGTGCCGAAGGGCGCCGACCAGTTCAATTCTCTGCACGAGCGGTTGATCGATGCCTTTGGGCGATTCGGCATCTCGCCCCGCCCGCTGCACTTGGCCGCCGTCACGTCGAGCGCCGAGGATCGCGGTACGGTGGAGTATCTGGCCGACTGCGCCGCGCAGGCCGGAATCGAGACCCGCCTGATCGACATTGCCGCCATCGGGGTGGATGGCGCGGGGCGCTTCACCGACCTTGACGACGCGGTGATCACCCACCTGTTCAAGCTCTATCCTTGGGAGTTCATGGTACAGGAGCCGTTCGGACGCCACCTTATGGCCGATCGCACCACGGTCATCGAGCCGGCCTGGAAGATGGT
>JAVEYE010000264.1:0-5595 GCA_034003665.1 Rhodospirillales bacterium
CGGGAGGGGCGGGGGGACCGGGGGGGGGGGGGGCCCCCCCCGGGACGGGGGACGCCCGGGCCGCGCAACGGGTCGTCAAGGGGAGGGACAGGGAAGCCCAAGACGCCCGCCGATGGGACGGAGACTCAACCGTTGCCTCCGACGTTGGAGGCGGTGGTCAGGGTCCAGCCGCCGGCGTCGCGCCGGCAGGCCGTGCGGTAGGATTCGCGGACGCTGTCGGCGGCGATCCGCCGGATCGTGAAGGCGCGGCAGTCGCGCTCGCCGACCCGGAAGCTGAAAAGCGGGTTGACGCGATAGATGGCGCCGTTTTCCGGATCCCGCCAGGCGACCGATTCGCCGTCGGCGGCAGTTTCCAGGGCGTCGGCCAGGCGGTGCCCCGCGTAGGCCGGCATGGCGGCCGGCATGCGGCCGTCGTGGGCCTTTTGCAGGGTGCCGGCCCCCAAGGCGCCGGCCCGGCTGACCTCGGCCCCCTGGACGGAAGGGGCGTTGACGGCCATCAGCATGAGGGCGGCCAGGGCGCCGGCCACGATGAGCAGGACACGGCCGGGGTAGTGGCGAAGATACTCGGCAAACGATCCCCACAACATGGCAGCCTCCTTAGGCATCGGACTCCGCGGCCGCCTTGGGGACGGCCGGCTGGGCGGCGTCGAGCGCGTCGAAGCGGTTGCCGCGGATGATGGTCCGCAGGTCCCCGATATAGGCGTGGCCGCGTTCCGAATAGGCGATGAGCGTGGCCGCGAGATCGAAGCCGTCCGGAAGGCGGCCCGCCTCGCGCAGGGCGGCGCGACGCTCGCGGAAGGCCTTGTAGGCCGGTTGCGTGTTCAGATTGTGGATGTAGGCGCCGACCGAGGCGAGCAGATGGGGGAAGGCGGCGACCCGCACGGGGGAGGTGTCATCAAGCCCCTGCGGCTGCATGCCGTGGTCGGCCGTGGTCCGCTGGCCGAACAGCGCATTCCCCTCGCGGGCGAAGCGCGAGGTCCCCCAGCCGCTCTCGATGGCCGCCTGGGCCAGCAGCAGCGAGGGGGGCACCACGTCGAGGCGGCGCCGCAGGGTGTCGAGATCGCCTTCGGCCTTGTAGGTTTCGTCGAGTTGGCCCAGCCGGGCCTCGGCCGATGGCGACAATGCTTGGCCGGCGGCCCGGCAGTCGATGGCCGCCTCGACGAAGCGGCGGTCCTCGAGGATGGACTGGTTGGTCTGGTGGGCCAGAGGCAGAACGATGCCGACGAAGGCCCGCTTGCGCTGCTCGACGTCGTTCAGTTGGGCGAGATCGGGCGGCAGCGAGGCGGCCAGCACCAGCGGCCTGGCTTCGTCGGCCGTCCACATTCCGGCGGCGGCGCGGCCGCCGTCGAACCAGGCGAGCACCTGTTCGGTGCTGACCGGGGTCACGAACGGAAGGCCGGCAACCCCGGATTCCGTCCCGTCGCCACCGAGCGGACACGACGCCGTCTTCTCGGCCTCGGCGCACCCCGCCAGGGTCAAGCCGCCGACGAGGACGGCGATGCAGGCGAGGCGTGGCCGCACGGGATAAATCTCTCGGATGTTGCGCATCGCTCCTTCCTTATCCAGGCCGCCCGCGCCGGAATGGACGCGGACGAGCGAAAACCATGATGTAAGATAGGGGCCGCCACTGCGGCCTTGTTGCGACAAAAACGAGGCAAATCAATGGCCTGTGTCACGGGAATGACACAGCGGCAGGAGTAGGGAAGGCTTCGGAAGGGGATGCTGCCTAGCGTTCGGCGAGGGGCAGCCGGACCGTCACCCGCAGGCCGCCCTGACGGCGGTTCTCGGCGGAGACGGTGCCGTTCAGCGATTCGACGTTGCGCCGGACGATCCACAGCCCGATGCCGAAATGCGGATTGTCGTCCTGTCCGGCGGGACGGTCTGTGACATAGCGCTCGAAGATGCGTTCCAGGTTGGCCGGGTCGACGCCGGGGCCGTCGTCCTCGACGAAGATCTCGGCCATGCCGCCGCGACGGCCGGCGGCGACGCCGATCCGTCCGCCCGGCGGCGAAAAGCTGTGGGCGTTGTCGACGAGGTTCTCGAAGACGGTCTCCAGCATGTCCGGCGTCGCCATGACGGTAAGGCCCGGCTCGATGGCGCGGTGCAGGGCCGGCCCACTCTCCGCCCACGATTCGGCGTAGCCCTCGGTCAGCGAGGCCAGCAGATCAGACAGGTCGATCCGCTCGCGGCCCGGTTCGATCGCCTCGGCGGTGATCTGATCCAGCCGGCGGGCCGCCGAAACCAGGGCGTCCAGGCGTTCGACCGACTGTTCGATGAGGGCGACGGCGCGGTGCGCGTGGGCGTCTTCGTCGAGGGCCCGCTTGATCGGCTCGATGGCCTGCGAGATGACGGCGACGGGAGCCTTCAGGGCGTGGGCGTTTTCCTCGGCCGTTTGGCGGATGACGCGCGCCGAATCATCCAGCGCGGTCACCATGCGGTCGAACTCTTCGGCGACGCCGTCGAGTTCCGGCATGCGGTTGAGCTGGCGGAAGGATCGGCGGCCGACCGGCCGGCGCCCGATCAGGCGGGCCAGGTCTTCGAAGCGGCGGACGCTGCGCCAGGCGTCGGCGAACAGCCAGACCACCACCAGCGCCATGACCAGATAGATGGCGGCGGCGACCTGGACCTCGGGATTGCGCCAGTAGGGGCGGCCGAGGGAGGATTCCAGGAAGGCGTCGTTGCGGTACGCGGTGATGACCACCCAGCAACCGGTCGGCGCGTCGATCGGGGTCAGCGAGGCCAACAGTTCCTCGCCGCCGGCCCGCGGCGTGAAACGCAGCGCCAGCGGCAGGTTGCCCCCGCAGGTGTCGCGCACCTTGTCGAGGATGCCGGTGCCGAGCAACAGGGCCTGTTCCTCTTCCAGGTAGCCGGCCGGCACCGTCGGCCAGGCCGACAGGAAGAAGAAGCCGCGGTTGTTGCCGTCGGCCGGGCGGAACAGCACCTTGAGGCTGACGTCGCCGGTCTGGCCCAGCGCGGCGATGCGCTCGTTCAGCGACTTGGCGGTGTCGGGGCCGAAACGCTCGAGCAGGGGCCGGATGGCCTCGCCGACCAGCCGGCCCTGGTTGCGGACGTTCTCGAGCAGGAGGCTGTTCTTGGCGGCGTCGGCGGCGCGGAACTGCAGGTAGAGGACGGCCGGCACCGCCAGGAAGACAACCAGCAGGACGCCGATGCGGGCGGCGAAAGTGCGCCGGAAACGCGAACGGCGCTGTGTCTCGCCCACCGCCTTAATCCCCCTGGTCGCGCCAGCGGTAGCCGAAGCCGGGGTAGTTCTCGATGGCTTCGAAGGAGGGGTCGATGTCGCGGAACTTCTGGCGGATGCGCTTGATGAACGTGCGCACGTTCTGGCGATAGCCATCGGGGCCCTGGCCTGCGGTGAAGCCCTCGCCGCGCACCAGATCGTAGATGTCGCGATAGCGCACATCGCGGCCGGCCCGCCCGGCCATCAGGGCGACGATACGGAACTCGCTGACGGTCAGCGGCACCTCGGTGGTGCGCCAAAGGGCGCGATGCGATCCGCGTTGCAGGGTCAGCGGCCCGACGCGCGTCGTGTCGGTGCCGTTTTCAGCCGTTTCGGCGGCCTGGGCGCGCTGCTTGGACCCCGCCACGATCAGTTCGATGCGTCGTTTCAGGATGGCGAAGCTGCGCGACTTCTCGATGAAGTCGACCGCCCCGCCCAGGAGCGCCGCCTCCTCGTAGATCTGCTCGGTCAGAACGGTCAGGAAGATCACCGGAACCGCGATCGACGTCTCGCGCAGGCGTCGCAGGACCTCGATGCCGTTCATGCCGGGCATCTTCCAGTCGAGCAGCACGAGGTCGGCGGCGGTGTTGCCGTTCAAGGCCTCCAACGCGCTTGGCCCGTCGGCGAAGGCGTCGACGGCGTAGCCGGCGTCCAACAGATTCTGGGTGACCGACTCGCGGAAGAGATCGTCGTCGTCGATGACGACGATGCGGGGCCTCATGACGCGGTCGTCGTCAATCATCGGCGACGATCCATGATGCGCTTCAGGCATGCGTTCAAGGCGGGGTCCCCCTTGGCGCCGTCGGTTGTGGTGACGTCGTAGGCGAGCGCCCGGAAGCTCCGGCTTTCCATGTCCATGTAGAAGAACAGGTCGAGCGCACAGGTGTCGGCCCGGTATCCCCAGATGGTGGCTGGCGGCTCCTCGCGAAGCGTGTCGGCGGTGCCGAGCAGCCGGGCCACCTCTTCCTCGCTCAGTCCCACCAGCTCGGGCAGGGTCATGGTGGGCGCCGCCGGCTTGGCGGGGGCCGGTTTGGGCGGGGCCGGTTTTATCGCCGGCGGCGTGATCGACACCGGCGCGGCGGGAACGGAATCGACCGGTGGCGGGGCGGCGGAGGTTGCCGGCTGGCGCTCGAACAAGGGGGCACAACCGGCCGCCACGAGTGCAAGCAGCCCAAAAACCGCAGCCGCCGCCCCTTTGAATCGGTGTGACAAAGAAAACGACCCCAAATCTCGAATGTGGAAGCCCGGACTCAACCCGCGCTTCCTCCCCCTTCTCAGAAATGGCCGGAAAAAATTATATTTCAAGCTGCGGGGCCGCGGCCACCGGAATCGCCGCGCCGCCGGCGTCATCCGTTGCCGGTGCCTCGATATCGCCCGATCTGCGCCATAGAAAAGTCGGATTCGAGGTGCATGGTGCCGCCCTCGCTCTCCGGGGGGTTCCATGACTCACTACGATCCGGCCGCCATCGCCACCCAGCTTGTGCAGGAGCACGGCCTCGACGAGGCGATCGAGACGGCGACCGAGGGCATTCTCAACTCGCAACAGGCCGGCGATTTTTATGCGTTGAGCGTCTGGCGGGAAGTGCGCCGCCACCTGAGGTTGCGCCGCCGCGACGACGACGAGCGTCCCCACTGATCGGATCCGCCTCGCCGGTTCGGGCCCTGCTGGCACGCCCTTTGCTTGATCGGGGGCACGCGTATATTGGCAGGGGGTGGGCCCGTGGATCGGCTCCGGAATTGCAAAACGCGACGCGCTCTTGATGGCGATTCGGAAAGCGTCGAGATCGTCCGTCTTTTGCGAACCGCCGCGTATTACGAGCGGCTTGGATGCGCCAATGTGGCGACGTCGCTGCGCGCGCTGGCCCAGGCCAAGCGGCAGCGCGGTCTTCAAGACCAGGACCTGTCGGCCCGCCATTGACCCCTGGGGAATATTCGGGGTTGAAAGACGCCCGATGCACCATCTATCGTCAACGCCGTTCAACGAAACCGCACATGGATGACGGATGTCGGATCGGCCAAAAGCCCCCTCCGGCGGGGTCAGGACCGAGCAACGGTCGGGGGACGACCGTCGCGTCGGCGAGGATCGCCGGCAATCGGAGACGAATCATGACGGTTCCGAGCGGCGCTCGGGGCAGGAACGACGGCTGTCGCAACGCCGCGAGATGCGTTACGGCGTCCTTCTGTCCACCGTCCGCACGGTGGCCTCGATCGAGGAATGGCTGGAACCGAGGTGCCAAGGCGACTGGACGATCATCCTCGACGAGATCGACAAGGACAATCTCCTGAAAAAGCGCCTGCGCATCCTGTTCGAACTGGAATCGGACAAGCAGGCGTTCATCGTCGGGTTCCGCCGCTAG
>JAVEYE010000265.1:0-5577 GCA_034003665.1 Rhodospirillales bacterium
ATCGACAAATGGTTATGGTTCGCCCGCTTCTTCAAGAGCCGGACGCTGGCCGCCAAGGTGTGCGGCGGCGGCCGCCAGCGCGTCAACGGCGAGCCCATCGGCAAGGCCCATCAGACGGTGAAGGCCGGCGACGTGCTGACCTTCCCGCAGGGCCACGACATCCGCGTGGTGCGGATTCTCGCCCTGGGAACGCGCCGCGGCCCCGCCCCCGAGGCGCGAACGCTCTACGACGATCTCGACCCGCCCGAAGCCCGACCCCGACCGGCAATGGACGGGTTGTTGTTCGCCAGGCGCGATCCGGGCAGCGGACGGCCGACCAAATCGGAGCGGCGCGCCATCGATCGCCTGAAGGGCGAACCATGACCGGCGGCGCCAATCGCGCCCTATTCCGCCTGGCGGTCGCGGCGGCGCTTGTCCTGACGACGGGGGGCGCGCCCTCCGTCGCCGGACCGGGCTACGTGTTCTACTACCGCACCTTTGGCGACTGGACCGTCGTCTGCGCGCTGGACGAGCCGACCGGCCGCAAGGATTGCCGCCTGGGCGCCCCCTCCCCCCAGCTTGCCGGAACCGGCGGCGATGTCGGCGCCAGTCTCGACATCGTCGGGCCGCCGGCAAGCGAGCCGGCCATCGTGCTGCGCGTCGCGGCGGCGATTGCCGACGGCCGCCCCGCCGTCTTGACCGTCGACGGCCACGCCGGCCATCAGGCCGCCCTGGCGCGCACCGGCGAGGCCGCGTGGCACGGCGCCGAGGCGCGCGCCATCCTTGCCGAAATGTCCGCCGGACAAACCGTTTCCATCCGTTTTGTCCGATGGAACGAGCCGGCGGAGGCCGAGCGCCGTTTCTCCCTGACCGGTTTCGCGCCGGCCCTCCAGACGTATCGCCAACAGTTGGCCGCCATTGGCGGCCAGCCGCGATGAACGGTGGCGCTCGCCCGCCGAACGAAAGGTTCCTGTCATGATCCACAGACTGAAGCGTTGGCTGCTCGGGGAACCAGGCATCGCCGACGGCAATCCCGAGGATGATCTCCATTTGGCGGCGGCAGCCCTTCTGGTCGAGGCGGCCTCCCTCGACGACGATTTTGCCGAAACCGAGCGCCGGACCATTGCCGCCCTTCTCGAATCCCAATTCAATTTGGACCCGGACGATGTCGAGGCGCTGATCGGCCGCGCCTCGTCGGCCGTCGCCGACTCGGCGCAGCTTTATGGCTTCACCCGAATCCTCAAGGACCGCCTGCAACCGGACGAACGGGTCCGCATCATCGAGATGCTCTGGGAGGTGGCCTGCGCCGACGGCGAGGTCCATTCCTACGAGTCGGGACTGGTCCGCCGCGTCGCCGGCCTGCTGTTCGTCCCCGACAAGGATAGCGGCGAGGCCCGCCAACGGGTGCTCGCGCGGCTTGACTCCCGGCCCACTTCGCCTAACTAATTCGGACCACGTGGTTTCAACACCTATTTTTTTGGATTTCAGCAGGACCCCCATGGCCTACGTCGTTACCGAGAATTGCATTAAGTGCAAGTTCATGGATTGCGTGGAAGTCTGCCCCGTCGACTGCTTTTACGAGGGCGAGAATTTCCTGGCGATCAATCCGGATGAATGCATCGATTGTGGCGTCTGCGAGCCGGAGTGCCCGGCCGAAGCGATCGTTCCCGACACCGAGCCGGGAATCGAGGATTGGCTGGAACGCAATCGCGTCTTCACCCAGGAAAAGGGATGGCCGAACATCTCCCGCAAGGGTGATCCGCTGCCCGATTCCGAGGAGTGGAAGGACAAGCCCGGCAAGCTGCAATATTTGAGCGAGGCACCCGGGAAAGGGTCCTGACCCGGCTGGCCGGAAGCGACGTCCATCGCCACTCCCGCCTTCATTTCCCGTCACGGGGCTAGGTTTTTTCACATTTTTGTGTTATAAGTCTGCCGTGAACTGGCCCTTCCGGGGCCGGTTTGGCTGTGGGTTCGTCGGACGGGCCCTTGAGGGACGGCTTCCGTAGGCAAATCGCAAATGGGAAGACGCATCGGTCGAAAGTGGCCGCGAGCGTAGAGAATTTTTGATACACCGACCGCACCGTGGGCGGCGTTTGCTGTATGGGCAGAATACGAATGATGGAAAAGATGGACTTCAAGGCTGGCGACATGGTCGTCTATCCGACGCACGGCGTCGGGCGTGTCGAAGGGATCGAGGCTCAGGAGATCGCGGGTCACCGCCTGGAACTGGTGGTCATTTCCTTCCCGCGCGATCGAATGACGTTGAGGGTTCCGTTGGCGAAGGCGGCCACCTCGGGCCTGCGCAAGCTGAGCACCCAGAAGGTCATGAAGGACGCGTTGACGCGCCTGAAGGGAAGGGCCCGGGTCAAACGCGCCATGTGGAGCCGCCGCGCCCAGGAATACGAGGCGAAGATCAATTCCGGCGATCCCATCTCCATCGCCGAGGTGGTGCGCGACCTCCACCGCAAGGTGGACCAGCCCGACCAATCCTTCAGCGAGCGCCAAATTTACGAGGCCGCGCTCGACCGCTTGGCCTGCGAACTGGCGGCTGTCGAGAAAATCGACCGCGACAAGGCGACGGAAAGGCTCGAAGAGTTGCTGATGGCGGCGTAAGCCGGCTTGAGCTTGGTTTTCTCGCGATCCAAGACAGATGAGACCGGACGCGCCGTCTGACCTTGGGTGCGGAGCGCATTCGGCATGAGGGAAAAGGCGCTCCGATGCCGGAAAAGGACGTTTTTGCGACCGTCCCCGCGGGGCGCCGGACGTGGGTCGTCGCCTCGATCCACGGCGAGGCCGAGCGGTTGCGGGCCTTGCATTCCCTGTTGCGGGAACGCATCCGGGTCGGCGACAGCCTGATCTACATGGGCAACCTCCTGGGGCGCGGTCCCCGGGTTTTCGAGACCGTACAGGAGGTTCTGCTGTTCCGGCGGGCCTTGCTGGCCCGCCCCGATGCCGACTGCGCCGACATCGTCTTCCTGCGCGGCAGCCAGGAAGAAATGTGGCACCGTCTGCTGCAGATCCAATTCGCGGTCAATCCATCGCAGGTCCTGAAATGGATGCTTGATCAGGGCATCGAGTCGACCATCGCGGCCTACGGTTCGACGGCCGCCGAGGGCTTGTACGCAGCGGCGAACGGCGCCGTCGCCTTGACCGAGTGGACCAGCCGCCTGCGCGCCGCCATGCGGGCGGCCGACGGCCACAACGCCCTGATGAGCGCGTTGCGCCGCGCGGCATACACCGAAGACCAGACGCTGCTTTTCGTCAACGCCGGCATCGACGTCTCGCGGCCGCTTTCCCAGCAGTTCGACAGCTTCTGGTGGGGCGCCACCCCGTTTGATGCGATCACCGCACCCTTCAACAATTTCCGGCGCGTCGTCCGCGGGTTCGATTCGCGCAGCCGCGGCATCGTCATCGGCGAAACGACGGTGTCGGTGGACGGCGGCTGCGGCCGCGGCGGCCCGCTTCATGCCGTGTGCTTCGATGCGGCGGGAGATCCGATCGAGGCGCTCGAAGCCTGATAGGCTGTCGACGCGCCGGCCCGCCGCCCATCCCGGGCCGATCTGTCCATGCCAGGAACCGTTTGGGTGAGCGCCGGAAGTGCGCTACTATCCGGCGCGCAATCCGTCAAAAACAAAAGCGTCTGAAGAATGGCCGGAATGAACGACCTGGATATCCAGGAACTCTATCGCCTCGCCCGGCAAAAATCGGTGGAAGGCAGGACCGCGCTGGCTGCGACCGTGGCCGACTTCTTTTCGTCGGAATCCCAGATACTGACCCCAAGGGAACGGTCGCTCATGTTCGACATCCTCCATCGCGTCGTCCGCGATGTCGAGATGTCGGTGCGCAAGAAAATCAGCGAATACATCGCGATGACGCGCGACGCCCCCGACGAACTGGTCAACCTGATCGCCAACGACACCATCGAGGTGGCCTATCCCGTTCTCTTAAAGAGCCCGGTTCTGAAGGACAGCGACCTCATCGAGGTGATCCGAAACCGAACGCTGGAACACCAACTCGCCATCGCCATTCGCCAGGACGTCAGCGAGGCCGTTTCCGACGCCCTCGTCGAACGCGGCAACGAAGGCGTCATCTGCACGCTGCTCAAGAACCCAAACGCCCGCATCTCGAAAGTGACGATGGAGGCCCTGGTCGAACAATCACGCCGGGTCGACACCTTCCGCGAGCCTATCCTGGGCCGCCGCGAACTGGGGCCCGATCTGGCCAAACGCATGTTCCTGTGGGTGTCGGCCGCGCTGCGTCACGTCATCCTCGAGAAATTCGAGATCGATGCCGATACCGTCGACAGTCTGCTTGAGAAGGCTGTTTTGGAGGAGCTGCAGGCCGCCGAGGCGGACCTTGTAAAGCCGGAGAAACGCGCCGAACTGGCGGAAGCCCTGATCGCCGATCGGGAAATCACCCCTGAATTGATGGTCGCCATTCTCGAAGAAGGCGAAGTCGCGTTGTTTGTGTCGGTTTTCAAAAAGATGACCGGGCTAAAGGAAAAGCTGGTCATGCGCATGCTCTTTGAGCCGGGCGGCGAGGGATTGGCCATCGCCTGCCGTGCCGTCGGACTGAAGAAAGTCATCTTCACGTCGATTTTCCTGCTGTCGCGCAAGGCCCGCCCGAACCTGAAATCGACGGCTCAACGCGACCTTCGCCGGACCCTCGCCCTCTTCGACCAGATGACCGAGGACGCTGCCCGCAAGGTGCTGCGGCTGTGGCAGCGCAACACCGGCTATCTGGCGGCCATCCGCGAACTCGAGATTTCTTCCCATGCGTGACGACGAGACCCTCGCCGGAAGCGCCTGGGCGGGGGCGCCGGCCGGCGTCCCCGCCGCATGCCGCCCAGCCATGACGTCGGGCGACCTCCTCAGGCGGCTGGACGACATCACCCGTTTGGTTTCGGACTGGGTGTGGGAAACCGACGCCACGCTCCGGTTGTCTTACGTGTCGTTCCGGATATTCGAGGTGCTGGGCTTCCACTCGCTGGAACTGATGGGACGCCGCCTGTGTGACCTCGGAACCTTCATGACAGAGGACGGCTCGCCGATCGAGATCGACTGGCAGACTCCGTTCCGCGACGTCGCCTTCGAAATGGCGGACCGCAACGGCAACCAGAAGTTTTTTCTGGTCAGCAGCCTGCCGGTCTATTCGTCGCAAAACGGCGCCTTCACCGGCGTGCGGGGAACCGCCCGCGACGTCACGCCGCGCCGGCGCGCCGAGATCGCGCTTCGCGACAGCGAGCAACGCCTGCTGGCCGTCGTCGGCAACCTTCCGGTCATTCTGTTCTCGCTCGATGGCGGGGGGGTGTTCACCCTCTGCGAGGGCAACGAGCCGGAAACCCTAGGCCTGGCGCCCGGCAAGGTGATTGGTCGAAATGCCCTCGACGTCTTCGCCGGCCACTCCGGCCTCGTCCTTGACCTCCGGCGCGCCTTGTCCGGGCAGTCGGTGGTTTCAACCCTCCAGGTCGATGACCGCTTCTTCGAATGCGCCTTCTCGCCGGTGCGCAACGGCGACACCGTCACCGGCATCATCGGCGTCGCCATCAACATCACGGGGCGGGCGCGGGCCCAGAAGGAGTTGCAGGAAAGCGAGGAA
>JAVEYE010000266.1:0-5573 GCA_034003665.1 Rhodospirillales bacterium
TCTTCCGGGGAGGGTCGCCAGCACGCCCGCGCGCGAAAGTCCCGCCGCGCCCTTGCCGGGATGTTTCCGGAACAGTAGGGTAAATGGTTGACACTCAACCGGGCAGCCCATCGCGACCGCCGGGAGGCGCGCCATGAGTCGACAAGACACGTTGTTCTCGCATCTGGACCGACTGCGCAAGGGGTATGTGCGCGGGCGGGCCGGCCTGCTGGCTCTGGGCACGGCGACCGTGCTGGCGGGGACGCTGCTGCTGTGGTGCCTGCTGGACGTGACGCTGTGGTTCGGGCCGGTGGTCTGCTGGCTGGGCTGGCTGGTTATGGCGGCCCTGTTCGGGCTGGGCGTGTTCCGGGTGTTCCGCCGGCTGCGGACGCCGCTGAGCCATCAGGCGGCGGCGGTGCTGGTGGAGCGGGTGGTTCCCGGTCTGGAGAACCACCTGATCAACGCGGTGCAGTTTGCCGAGCGGGACCCGGGCGCGGGCCGTTTCGTCGAGGCTTTGCTGACCGAGACGGCGGCGGACCTGGCCGAGCTGCGGAGTTCCCGGCTCTATTCGCCGAAGCCGCGCCAGTGGCTGCTCGGCCTGCTGGCGGGATTTATCCTGGCGGGGCTGGCGGCGACGGTGTTTCTGCCCCGGCAGATGGCCCATGCCGCCGGGCGCGTCCTGCTGCCCTACGCCGGCATCCGGCCCTTTACCCGGACCCAGTTGGTCAAGGTGTCGCCCGGCACGGTGACGGTGCTGCGCGGGGAGGAAATCCGGATCGAGGCGCAACTGGCCGGGCGGCTGGGCGCGGAGGCCCGGATCGAGTGGCGGCGGGGCCGGGGCCGGCTCGATGTGGTGCCGATGGACGCGGCGGACGCGGGCGACGCGGCGCTGGCGGAGGGCGGCAGCCCGTCCTCGCCCAGCCGCGCGGGCGTGATCCGCGGGGTGTTCGAGAATTCGGCCTACCGGGTGGTGGCGGGCGACGACCAGTCCGCCTGGTACGAGATCACCGTCACCAATCCGCCGGGCCTGGAGCGCTGGAAGGCCAACGTCACCCCGCCCGGGAATACGGGACGCCCCGCCTTCAGCCTCGAACCGGAATCCGCCGACATGGGGGTTCCCGCCGGTTCCCAGGTGGTGCTGGCCGGGGCCGCCACCGCCGCGCTGGCCAAGGCCAGCGTGACGCAGGACGAGACGGTGGTCGGCGAGAAGGAACTGGACGGCAGCCTCAAGTTCGGGGTGGGCTTCATGGTGCGGGACGGCGGGCCGGTGCGGCTGACCCTGCACGGGAACTGCGGGCTGGACGCCTCGTTCACCCTGCCGCTGGCGGTGCTGCCCGACCGCAAGCCCGCCGTGGTTCTGGTCGAGACCCGGCAGCGCATGCTGGTCGAGCGCGACGGGCAGGTGGCGGTGAGCTTCCAGGCCGAGGACGACTACGGCCTCAGCGAGATCGGCTTCGAACGGATCACCGGCGAGGAGGAATACGAGTCGGTCAGCTTCGTCAAGCCGCCCCCCGGCCTCGCCTTCGCGGGCCGTTTCCTGGTGGATATGGCCACCTTCGGGGCGCGGCCCGGGGATACCCTCCGGTTCCGGGTCTGGGCGGAAGACAACGGCATGGACCGGCTGCGCCGCCGGGGCTATTCGCCGGTGGTGCAGTTGACGGTGCCCGCTCCCGAGGAGCAGCGCGCGGCCAAGAAGAAGCTGGTCGAGCAGGTGCAGGAGCGGATTCAGGAGCTGGTCCGGATGCAGCGCGACAACCTGCGCAATACCCGGCAGATCGCCGATCTGGCCACCCTGGGGAGGAATGTGTCCAGCCCCCAGATTCAGCCCCTCGAACTGGCCCAGAAGAATATCCGGGAGCTGGCCGTGGATTTGCTGGGGGACCGGGTGGCGCTCGGGGAGTTCGCCACCGTGCTGGCCAACCTCGTCAACCACGAAATGGCCGAAGCGCTGGTGAAGTTCGAGGAGGCCCACCGGGCCGAGGGCGAGGCCCTGGTGCCCGTGCTCGCCGCCTGCGTGCGGCTCGAAACCCATATTCTGGCCGCGCTGACCGGCATTCCGGTCGGCCTGGGCCGGGAGCAGCAGCACCAGGAGACGGCCGACCTCTTCTCCGCCTACCAGAACCTCGTCGCCAAGCAGCGCAAGAACCTCGAGGACTCGAAGCTGGCCCAGCAGGGCGAGGCCAACGCGCAGATCACCCTGGCCCTGGCCGAGGTGGAGGACATGCTCGCCAACGAACTCGTGGCCTTCTGCGACAAATGCCTGATCATGGTCGAGGAGCGGGCGGACGACGACTTCGCGCGGCAGGTGCGCAAGGTGTACGACCTGCTCGACAGCAGCAAATGCTACGAGCGGATGATCGGGGCGGCCGAATCCCTCGAGGAGGGCAATTTCGCGCTGGGCATCCAGCGGCAGGAGGAGATCATGCGGACCCTGATGGAGGGGCTGAACATCCTCAACCTCTGGCGGATGCGCAACGCCCAGCGGGTCGTCGCCGAGGCCGCCGAGCTGCTCAAGAAAGTCTCCGAGGAGCTGGACGGGATGGAAAACAAGCAGGCCCAGATCGCCGAGGTCACCCGCGACCTCGCCAAGCGGGGCCAGATCGACGACGAGGTGCGCGAGAAGCTGCGCGAGATGGACGAGGAGCAGAAGGAGATGGCCGCCATGCTCGAACAACTCGCCAACGACCTCTACCAGTTCCCCGAGCTGCCCGTCTGCGACGAACTCAACAGCAAGATGCGCGAAATCTTCGAGGACGTCGAGCAGGCGATGAACAGCGAGAACGCCCCCGCCATGGAGATCGCCGTCCAGAAGGAGGACAGCCTGCTCGACGCCATCCGCAAGACCAAGGAGCGGGTCGAGGACGTCGAGATGTGGCTGCCCGACATTCCCGACAACATCGTCTGGAACATGGAGACCTTCGACACCGACGAATTCCCCGAAATCCCCCTCGTGCCCCTGCCCGACGAACTCGAGGACATCGTCGGCGACCTGCTGGACCAGGCGTCGGACATCGACGCCCAGAGCCAGGACACCACCGGCAACAACATCATCGCCGACATCGAGATGGGCTGGGCCGTGATGGACGGTCCCATGCCCTCCTTCGCCGCCAAGGGCAAGAGCGGCAACACCCGCCCCAACGACAACGAGATGACCGGACGCAGCGGCGCGGGCCGCGAGGGCCAGGCCACCGGCGAACTCGTCGAGAACCACGTCAAGGGCCTTGAAGGCCGCGAGACCCACGCCCGGCGCACCCAGGACCCCTTCCAGAAGGGCATGGTCACCGAGGACGAGGACTCGACCATGGACGCCCGCGCCACCGGCGGCGGCAAGCTCGGCGGCGAATCCGAATCCATCGGCATGTTCGGCAACGCCCCCCGCCGCGATCTGCACACCAAGGACCACGGGGCCAACCCCATGCAGCTCCGCCAGGAAACCGAGGCCCTCTACGCCAAGGCCCGTCTCCTCTACCTTGGCACCGGGCGGCTCGGCGCCGTCAGCCGCGAACTCCGCGGCATCGAGGAGGCCGGCGACCAGATCCGCACGATGGGCTCCCTCCACCAGCGCGTCCTCCGCCGCCTCGAGGACACCCAGGTCGAGCTGAACAGCGGCGTCGTCCTCCCCATGCCCGTCGCCACCGTCAGCCGCACCGGCGGTGCCGTCGTCGACGACGTGGACATGAGCAAGATCAGCGCCGAATACCGCGACGTCGTCAGCGACTACTACCGCAGCCTCGAAGCCCGCCCGTAGTTCCCCTGTCCCAAGAAAAAACCCGCCCGGGATTCCGGGCGGGCTGATTTTTGGCCAGGGCCGAGTCCGCTGGAGCGGACGGTTTATTTCTTCGCCTTGAGCCACTGGTCGATGCGGAGGGCGGCCTTGCGGCCGTCGGCGATGGCGCGGACGACGAGGGACTGGCCGCGGGCCATGTCGCCGGCCGCGAAGATGCCGGGGACGCTGGTCATGTAGTTCCCGTCCACGGCGATTTCGCCGCGGGGGGTGCGGGCGATGCCGAGCTGGTCGAGCATGGGGTTGGGGGCGGGGCCGACGAAGCCCATGGCGAGGAAGACCAGTTCGGCCTCGATGGCGAACTCGGAGCCGGGGCGGGGGGAGAAGACGGGACGGCCGTTCTGGAAGTCGACGTTCATCTCGACGCACTGGGCGGCGGCGACGCCGCCCTGCCCGTTGCCGGTGAAGCTGGTGGCCGAGACCTGCCAGAGCCGCCAGCCGCCCTCCTTGTGGCTGCTCGAGGTGCGGAGCTTGAGGGGCCACTGGGGCCAGGGGGTGCTCTCGGAGCGCTCCTCGGGGGGCTTGGGCATGATCTCGATCTGGGTGACGCTGCGGGCGCCCTGGCGGAGGCTGGTGCCGACGCAGTCGCTGCCGGTGTCGCCGCCGCCGATGACGAGGACATGCTTGTTCTTGGCGACGATGTCCTTCTCCGGGGGGACGGTCTCGCCGGCCAGCTTGCGGTTCTGGGCCATGAGGAATTCCATGGCGTAGTGGACGCCCTTGAGTTCCCGGCCGGGGATGGCGAGGTCGCGGGGCTGGCGGGAGCCGGCGGCGAGGACGACCGCGTCGAAGCGGGTTTCGAGATAGCGGTAGGAGATGTCCACGCCCACGGTCACGTCGTTCTCGAACTCGACGCCCTCGTCGGCCATGAGCTTGACGCGGCGGTCGACGACCCACTTTTCGAGCTTGAAGTCGGGGATGCCGTAGCGGAGGATGCCGCCGGGGCGGTGGCTCTTGTCGTAGACGACGACGCTGTGGCCGAACTGGTTGAGAATCTGGGCGGCGGCGAGCCCGGCGGGGCCGGAGCCGACGACGGCGACGCGACGGCCGGTGCGCTCGGCGGGAGGCCGGGGCTTGAGGTAGCCGCGCTCGAAGCCGGTCTCGATGACGGCCTTCTCGATTTCGCGGATGGCGACGGGCTGGCCGTTGCTGAGTTCGAGGACGCAGGCGGCCTCGCAGGGGGCGGGGCAGATGCGGCTGGTGAACTCGGGGAAGGGGTTGGTGGAGAGGAGGATGTCGAGGGCCTCCCGCCACTTGCCCCGGTAGGCCATGTCGTTGAATTCGGGGATGACGTTGTCCACCGGGCAGCCGGCGCCGTGGCAGAAGGGGATGCCGCAGCCCATGCAGCGGGCGGCCTGCTGGTGGAGTTCCTTGTCGGGCAGCCGCAGCTCGACGGCGCGGAAGTCGCCGAGGCGCTCCTCGCGGGGCCGGTAGCCGGGCTCCTGCCGGTCGTGTTCGAGAAATCCGCCTATCTTACCCATGGATCACCTCTTCGCGGTCGGTCTTTTCGTCTTCGGGGGTCATGAGTCCGAGGACCCGGCGGTATTCCATGGGGAAGACCTTGACGAACTTGGGCAGTTCGTCCTCCCAGTTGTCGAGGATGTGCCGGGCCCTGGCGCTGCCGGTGTAGCGGAGATGGTTTTCGATGAGGGTGCGCAGCTCCTGCTGGTCCCGGCCGTCGGCCACCAGCTCCAGGTCCACCATGTCGAGGTTGCAGCGGGTGTCGAATTCGCTGTTCTGGCTGTAGACGTAGGCTAGGCCGCCGCTCATGCCGGCCGCGAAGTTGCTGCCGGTGGGGCCGAGGACGACC
>JAVEYE010000267.1:0-5539 GCA_034003665.1 Rhodospirillales bacterium
GACGGTTTCTCGGGCCAGAACTACTTCCCGGACGGCATGGCGCGCCAGCGGTTCTATCGGCCGCTGGATCGCGGGTTCGAACGCGAAGTCGCCAAGCGGCTGGAGTACTGGGACAGGCTGCGCCGCGCGCGAAGGCAGGAGGGGGAGTGATGGGGGAGGCGGTCGAGAAACCGGGCGTGCGCATCCTGGAAGTCGCCGAAGACGAGGCGGGAGCCCGGCTTGACCGCTGGTTCAAGCGGCATTTTCCCAACGTCACTCATGGCAAGTTGGAAAAACTGCTGCGCACCGGCCAAGTGCGGATCGACGGCCGGCGGGCCAAGGCGGCCCTGCGTCTCGACCCCGGCCAACGGATCCGCGTGCCGCCGTTGAGCGACGACGCCCCCGCTGAAAGGCCCGCCGCTCCGGCCCGCATTCCGGACCGTGCCATCGAGGACCTGCGGGCCTCGGTGCTGCACTGCGACGACGATGTGCTGGTCATCAACAAGGCGCCCGGCTTGGCGGTGCAGGGCGGAACCAAGACCGACCTGCACGTCGATGCCATGCTGGATGCGCTGCGTTTCGATTCGCCGCATCGGCCGCGGCTTGTCCACCGGCTCGACAAGGATACCTCCGGCGTGCTTGTCTTGGCCCGCAACCCGGCGGCGGCGGCGGCCCTGGCTGCGGCGTTCCGCTCGAAGGCGGCGCATAAGCTCTATTGGGCCGTGGTCGTCGGCGTGCCGCGCCCAACGCAGGGTCGGATCGACTTGGCGCTCGACAAGGTGCCGGGACCGCGCGGCGAGCACGTCGTCGCCGATGACGGCGAGGGTAAACGGGCCGCCACCCTTTTTTGTGTCATCGATCATGTCGGCCGCCGGGCTGCTTGGGTGGCGCTATCCCCGCTGACGGGACGCACCCACCAGCTTCGGGTTCACATGGCGGCGATCGGCACACCGATTGTCGGTGACGGCAAATACGGGGGTGCCGAGGCCTTTCTGGGCGGCGACATCGTTTCGCGCCGGCTTCACCTGCACGCCCGGGCGATCCGCCTGCCGCATCCGCGGGGTGGTGAACTGTCGGTGACGGCGCCTGCCTCGGCACATTTCGCCGCCACGCTGAGAACCCTCGGCCTCGAGGCCGACCGAAACGCCGACGAATTCCTGTCGACTCGCTCTGGTTAAGTGCGCTTCTTGAACCACGCGACGGCTTGTGGCGCCGAGCCGGGGTATCGACGCATACCGCCGTTCCCGGGCGAATCGTCCCTCGCCGGGTTGCATCCTGCCACGATATTCGCATAATGCCGCCCAAGATCGGTTGGCGTCGTTGACCGGTCTCCACCAAAGAATCACGAAGACAAGCCTCAACGCCACGCTCCTTGCGGCTTTCAGCGGGTCTTGCGGTTACATCGGTCTTGCGGCCGAGACGGCGCGCGGATTGCATCCGGGGCGGATGTTGCATGGGTTGCACGGAGGAAAGAACGAGAATGAAGTTTTTACGTACGACCCTCGCCCTGATGGGCGGGGTAGCGATTCTTATGGGATCGGCCGATGCCAAGGATCGGCAAGAACTGGCGGCGATCTCCGTTCCGGACCTGGGCCTCCGCGTTGTGTCGGCCTGTATCGGAAAGACCGTGAGCTTCGAACTGACCAATACGGGCGACGCTTGGCCGGCCGTCGGCGCAATCATGATCATCAAGGCGTCCGACCGCAGCGTGCTCAACCGTCGCAACATGCGCCTTGCCCAGGGCCAGAAGGCGTCCTTCAAGCTGATTGCGGAACGCAATCCCGGCGGGGAAATCGCCCTTTACGTGGCGCCCACTTGGTTCGTGCGCGAGTTCACGTTCGACGCGCGGATTTCCTGCGACTAGGGTCGTTTGGCCGACGTGATCCGGAGCCGGTGGGGTGATCGCCGGCTCCGTCCACGTCTGGGGACCAACATCAGGCTTGCCTGTCCGCTTGTGATGTGACAATTGCTGGATGCATTTCCGTATCCGCAGTTGGAACATCAACCCATGAACAAGATGCAGACGCTGGACGCGATTCGTCCGTCCGAAGCCGGCGTGCCTCACATCGCGGCCGCCATGGGCCGCCTTGGCACCGAGTCCGCCTTTGATGTCCTGGCCAAGGCCAAGGCCATGGAAGAGGCCGGTCGCAACATCATCAACCTCGGCATCGGGCAGCCCGATTTTCAGACGCCGCCGCATATCGTCGAGGCGGCGGTCAAGGCGCTGCGCGACGGCCACCACGGCTACACTCCCGCCAACGGCACGCTGGCCCTGAGGGAGGCCGTGGCCGAGGACATCGCCCTGCGCCGCAAGGTGGAGGTCGATCCCGGCCAGGTGCTGATCGTTCCCGGTGGCAAGGTGACGATGTTTTTCGCCGTTCTCATGTTCGGTGAACCGGGGGCAGAGATCCTCTATCCCAATCCCGGCTTCCCGATCTACGAGTCGGTGATCAAGTTTACCGGCGCCAAGGCGGTCCCCATCCCACTGCACGAAAAGAACGGGTTTTCCTTCAGCGCGAGCGAGGTGCTGGAGCGGATCACGCCGGCGACCCGGCTTATCATCCTCAACAGCCCGGCCAATCCGACCGGGGGCGTCGTGCCGCGCGAGGAATTCGACCGCTTGGTCGAGGGGCTGGCCGCCCATCCACACGTCTGCGTGATGAGCGACGAGATCTATTGCCGCATGCTCTATGACGGTCGGAAGCACGTCAGCCTGCTTGAGTATGAATCCCTCAGGGACCGTCTGATTGTGCTCGACGGGTGGAGCAAGACCTTCGCCATGACCGGTTGGCGCATGGGATACAGCGTGTGGCCGAAGAGCCTGATCGACAAGGCGACGCGGCTCTGCATCAACTGCCACTCGTGCGTCAACGCGGCGACCCAGCAGGCCGGCATCGCCGCCCTGCGCGGGCCGCAGGAAGCTTCCGAGGCGATGGTCGCGGCTTTCGACGAGCGGCGCAAGGTGGTGGTCAAGGAACTGAATTCCATCCCCGGTTTTCGCTGCATCGAGCCGGGTGGCGCTTTTTATGCGTTTCCGAACGTCGAGGGGACGGGAATTCCGGCGCGCAAGCTTCAGGATATGCTGCTCGAGGAAGCGGGCGTGGCGACGGTGTCGGGGACCAGCTTCGGCGCTTATGGCGAGGGCTACATCCGCATTTCATATGCCAACAGCATCGAGAACATCCGCGAGGCGATGGGCCGCATCAGAACGTGTCTATCCGCGCGGCGCTGACAGGCGCGTAGCCTTATGGTCGAGTAGGGGCGGCTTCGGCCGCCCCAGTTTTTTGCCGGCAAGAGGCGTACGCAATCAGGCGATGCGGCACGCTTGCATCTTCAGGAAGATCCGGTCAGGGTCTTCTCGATGCCTTTTGTTGCCGATGCGGGAGACAAGAATGTATCGCCAGAATATCCTGAGGCAGCGACTTCGTGCCGGGAACAAAGTATTCGGTTGCTGGGTCGAAATGGTCGACCCGGCGGTGACCGAGATGCTGTCGATGGTCGGCTACGATTTTCTGCTGGTCGACACCGAGCACGGCCCCGGCGACGCCCAGACCGTCGCCCACCAGTTGCGCGCCGCCTCGGCCAGCGAATCAACCATCATCGTTCGCGTGCCGTGGAACGATCCCGTGCATCTCAAGAAGATCCTAGACGTCGGTGCCGAGGCCGTCATGGTGCCGATGGTCGAAACCGGCGAGGAGGCAAAAGCGGCGGTTGCCGCCTGCCGCTATCCGCCGCGTGGCATACGAGGCTTCGCCCACACCGATATCCGGGGGTCCGACTACGGTCTCAAGAGCACGGAGTACATGCAAACGGCGTCCGACAACATCTTCATCATCTGTCAGGTGGAATCGGTATCGGGCGTCGAGAATGTCGAGGCGATCGCAACGGTGGAGGGCGTCGACATGATTCTGATCGGTCCGTTCGATCTGTCGGCCAGCTTGGGCCGACCGGCCGACTTCGACAACGCCGAGCACAGGCGGCTGATGGCGCGGGTGGAACAGGCCGTGAAGGAGGCAGGCAAATTCTTGGGGACGACGCCCTATGGCGGTCGGACGCCGGCCGATCTGTTCGGCCGCGGCTACGACCTGATCGTCGGCAAACCGGACGTCAGCATGCTGCGCGACGCGGCCCTCCAGCAGGTCAGGGAGCACAAGCCCGGTTGACCGGCGGTCGGTCAGGTGGCCGTTGGTTGCCGCTTGCGGTAGATGGAAAGACCGAGCGGCACGAACCAGACCAGCAGCGTGAGTAAGCCGAGGACGGCGGCGATGGGGCGCTCGAAGAAGGCCAGGAAGCTGCCATCGGACTTGATCATCGAGGTGATGAAATTGTCCTCGACCATGACCCCGAGCACGATGCCGAGGATCACGGGGGCGATCGGGAAGCCGTTCTCTTCCATGACGAAAGCCATGACGCCGAGGACCAGCATGAGCATGACGTCGAAGGTCGTGTTGTTGATGGCGAATGAGCCCACGATGCAGAACATCATGATGATCGGCATCAACGCGGCGTGCGGGATGCGCAGGATTTGCCGCGACAGCCGGATCAGTAGGAAGCCCAACGGCAACAACAGCAGATTGGCCAGGAAGAAGGCCAGGAAGACGCTGTTCACCATGTGCGGGCGTTCGATGAACACGGTGGGGCCCGGATTCATGTCCTTCATGTAAAGCACGCCGATGACGATGGCGGTGATCGAATCGCCGGGTATGCCGAACACCATGGCCGGCACCCAGGCGCCGCCGATGGCCGCGTTGTTGGCCGAACTGGCGTCGACCAGCCCCTCCACGTGGCCAGTACCGAACTTCTCCGGTTCCTTGGAGAACCGCTTGCTCATTCCGTAGCACACCCAGGCGGCGATGTCGCCGCCGGCGCCGGGCAGGATGCCGACAATCGTCCCGGTAACGCTGCCGCGCACCAGGTTGAGCTTGTATTGTTTCAGGGTTGCGGCGATGCCCTTGAACACGTTGCCAAATGCGCGTTGCTCCACCACCGGCTGCGGCGTCATGCGGACTGTGTAGCGAAGGACCTCGGAGATGGCGAACATGCCGACCATGGCGGGTATGAAGCTGATCCCGCCCATCAGGTCGGTAAGGCCCAGGGTGAAGCGCGGATAGCCGGTAACCACCCCCATGCCGACGGTCGAGATGAAAAGGCCGAGGAACAGCGAGACAATGCCCTTCACGGCCGAACCGCTGGAGATGACGACGGCGCAGGTCAGTCCCAGGCAGGCCAGCCAGAAGAACTCGAAACTCGAGAAATTGAGGGCGAAGTCGGCCAGCGCGGGTGCCGACGTGCTTAGCACGATGACGCCAAACAGGCCGCCGAGCATCGAGCAGATGAGTCCGGTTCCGAGGGCCTTTTCGGCCTGTCCCTTGCGGGTCAGCGCGTAGGCCTCGTCGGTGTAGGCGGCGGAGGCCGGGGTTCCTGGGATGCGCAGAAGGGCGCCCGGGATATCGCCGGCGAAGATGGCCATCGCGGTGCAGGTGGCAATCGCCGCGATTGCCGGAATGGGCTCCATGAAGAAGGTGACCGGCACCAGCAGGGCCGTCGCCATGGTGGCCGT
>JAVEYE010000268.1:0-5538 GCA_034003665.1 Rhodospirillales bacterium
CAACGCCAACCGGGCCGCCGCCGTAGTTTTCGGCGATGCACCGCAGGTAGCGCCGGTCCATCGCGTCCAATCCCATGCCGTCGACCTCCAGCCGGTTCAAGGCGGCATCGGCCGTCCGGGCGTCGATGGCGGAGGCCCCGTCAATGGCGGCGAAATCGCGTACCCGACGCAGGAGCCGCCCGGCCACTCGCGGTGTTCCCCTGGAGCGGCGGGCGATTTCTGCCGCGCCGTCCCGAGTCAGTTCAACCTTCAGCAGACGAGCCCCGCGACTGACGATTTGTTCGAGCTCCTCGGCCGTATAGAAGACGACACGCAGCGGAATGCCGAAGCGTTCGCGCAGCGGCGTGGTGATCAGGCCGGTCCGGGTGGTTGCCCCGATCAGCGTGAACGGCGGCAAATCGATCCGCACCGAGCGCGCCGCCGGGCCCTCGCCGATGATCAGGTCGAGTTGCCGATCCTCCATGGCGGGATAAAGGATCTCCTCGACCACCGGGTTGAGACGATGGATCTCGTCAATGAACAACACGTCGCGCGGCTGCAGATTGGTGAGGATCGCGGCAAGATCACCCGCCCTGACAATGACCGGCCCCGACGTCGCGCGAAACCCTACGCCCAATTCGTGGGCCACGATCTGCGCCAACGTCGTCTTGCCGAGGCCAGGGGGGCCGTAGAGCAGCACGTGATCCATCGCCTCGCCGCGCTGTCGGGCCGCCTGGATGAAGACCCGCAGATTGGCGCAGGTCTGACGCTGGCCGACGAAGTCATCGAGGCTGATCGGCCGCATTCCGGTTTCCGCAGCGTCGGCGGATGCCTGCTCGGGCGCCACCATGCGATCAACCTCGTTCATCGCGGATGCTCCCTGGGCGCCAGTTCACTCAGCCCGGCCCGGATCAGGGCCGGCAGTTCGACATCGGGCCCCAGCCGTCCTGCCGCCTGCGATACGGCCCGCAGAGCCTCCGAGGCGCCGTAACCAAGGTTGACCAGCGCCGAAACCGCATCGGCGGTGTGGCCGGTGGCCGTCACCTCCGCGCCCGGACGGGCGGAGGCGCCCGGTCCTTGAGCCGCGATGCCCAGGGCGATGGCGCCGACCTTGTCCTTGAGTTCGCTGGCGATTCGTCCCGCCAGCTTGGCGCCCACCCCCGGCGCGCGACTGAGCGCCGTGCGGTCGGCGGCGGCAATGGCGTGGAGGATCTCTTCGACGCTGAGCGTCGAAAGAAGGGCCATGCCGACCTTGGCGCCCACGCCCTGCACCTGCGTGAGCAGACGGAACCAGTCGCGTTCGGCCGCGTCCATGAAACCGTATAGATGAATATGGTCCTCGCGGACGTGGGTCTCGATCACCAGGCTGGCCGGCCCGCCGTCGACCAGTTTGGCCAGGGTGCGCCCCGAACAGAAGACCAGATAACCGACGCCCCCGACGTCAAGGACCGCCCAGTCCTCGCCCCGAGAGTCGACCCGACCGATCAGCTTGGCGATCATAACGGCGCCCCCGCCGGCCGCGCGCCCTGGGCGAGCCTCAGCGTCGTCGCCCGATGGTGGGCGTGGCATATGGCGGCCGCCAAGGCGTCGGCGGCGTCCGCGGTCTTGGTGGCGCTGCTGGGCAGAAGAGTGCGCACCATCATCTGGATCTGTTCCTTTGCCGCGTGGCCGGTTCCGACCACGGTCTTCTTGATGAGGTTGGGCGGGTATTCGAACACCGGGACACCGCAACGGGCCGGCACCAGGACCACCACCCCTCGGGCTTGGCCGAGCTTGAGAGTCGATACCGCATTCTTGTTGACGAAGGTCTCCTCGACCACGGCCTCGGCGGGCCGGTAGGCCTCGATCACGGCGATCAGGCCGTCGTAAAGCACCGACAGCCGCTCGGCCAACGGCATGCGGGCATCGGTGACGATGACACCGTCGGCGATGTGGCTCAGCCGGTTGTCCCACGCCTCGATGACCCCCCAGCCGGTAATACGAAGCCCCGGGTCCAGTCCCAAGAGTCGCAAGGGTTTCAAAGAACCTCCTCCGGCCGAAGCGTGCGCTGTCGGCGTGCCGGTCAGGCGCTGAGACGCTCCAACACCTCCTCATCGACATCAAAGTTGGTCGATACCCGCTGCACGTCGTCGTTGTCATCCAACACGTCGAGCAACTTGAACAGGGTCGACGCCGCCTGCTCGTCGACGGGAACCGTCGTCATCGGCTTCCAGTCCAGACGGGCGGACTCGGGCGTCCCAAACCGCTTCTCCAGGGCGTCGCGCACGGCGCTGAGATCGTCGGGAGCGCAGGCGACATGATGGCCCGCCTCATCTGATTCCACGTCCGTCGCACCGGCTTCCAACGCACCGTCGAACATTTCCTCGGCCGACGCGATGCCGGCCTTGTATTCGATACGGCCCACCCGCTCGAACATGAACGATACGCTGCCGGTTTCGCCCAGATTTCCGCCATGCTTGCTGAAGGCGGCACGGATCTCGGAGGCGGTACGATTGCGATTGTCGGTCAACGCCTCGACGATCACCGCCACGCCACCAGGACCATAGCCTTCATAACGGATTTCCTCGTAGTTGGCGGTGTCGTCACCGCCCGAGCCGCGCTTGATGGCCCGCTCCATGGTATCCTTGGGCATGTTGGCCGCCCTGGCCGCGATAATCGCCGACCGCAGCCGGGGATTGGCGTCCGGGTCTGGCAGGCCGCTGCGCGCGGCGACGGTCAGTTCGCGGATCAGCTTGGTGAAGACCTTGGCGCGTTTGGCATCCTGCGCGCCTTTCCGGTACATGATGTTCTTAAACTGGGAATGACCAGCCATAAATTGACTCACCCCTTATTTGCCGAGGGACTCAGGCACTTGTACCATATGTTGTGGAAGTACGCACGGATACCGTGCTTTGGCTATCAAAGCAATATGGCAAGATTTGGGCGCACGACAAAGGACGGAATCGCACCACCGTCTTATTCCCGGCCGTTTCTTAGCCCGGAATGGTGGATGCGCCCAACGTCCCGCGTCTTCCACGCCTTGTTCGCCGCCACACTACGATACGCCGCGCGCGCCGCCAAGATGCCTTAAGCGAGGTTCCGGGGCAGCGTCTGGGACAGCCGCCCACCCATGCGCACCGGCTCGATGCCGACGGCCAGGCCGGATTTGTCGTCGGTTTTCAGCAAGACACCGCACAGCGTTGCCTCGCCGTGGGCCGGCTCCAGGCGATCGGTCGGCAGCACCTGGGTGAAGCGGGCCGTCGCCGTCCGCTTCTCCATGCCGATGACGGAATCGTAATCGCCGCACATGCCGACGTCGGTCAGGTAGCCGGTTCCCCCGGGCAGGATCTGGGCGTCCGCCGTCGGTACATGGGTATGGCTGCCGACCACCGCCGACACCCGGCCGTCGAGGAAATGGCCGAGCGCCATCTTTTCACTGGTCCCTTCTGCGTGGAAGTCGACGAAGACGGCCTGCACCTGGGTGCCCAGCCGGCATTCGTCGACCACGCCGTCCAGGACGCGGAACGGATCTTCGGCCGCGTGCATGAACAGGCGGCCTTGGGCCTGGGCCACCACCACACGCCGACCGTCCGACACTTCATAGACGTTCACCCCCCGTCCCGGCGTGCCCGTCGGGAAGTTGATGGGGCGCAGCAGCCTGGGCTCCTTGTCGATGTAGTTGATGATCTCCCGCTGGTCCCACGCGTGGTTGCCGGTGACGATGGCATCGGCGCCGGCGTCGAACAGCGCCTGACAAATTTTCTCGGTGATCCCGAAACCATGAGCGGCGTTCTCTCCGTTGACGATGACGAAGTCGATGCCGAGATCCTGGCGCAGGTGGGGAATTGTCCGGCAGACGAGATCGCGTCCCGCTCTCCCGACGACGTCCCCGACATAGAGAATTCTCATGGATTTTCAGTCCTGAAAGCCGATTGCTCGGTAACAACCCAATCCAACCGTGCGTCGGTTGGGCCATGAGGTACGGTTTCCACCTCCTGGCACGCGTATCCCACGCCAATGGCTTCGATGCTGCCCTGTCGGCGCAGCAGGGTAAGCGTCCGATCATAGAAACCCCCGCCTTGCCCAAGGCGATTGCCGCGACGGTCGAACGCCAGCAATGGCACAAGAAGCACCGTGGGAACGCCCTGCGCGGCTGTCGCGGCCGGCTGGAGCGTCCGCAGCGGCCCGCCCTCAAGGTCCTGGCCGGGACGCCAGCGGCGGAAAACCAAGGGCTCGCCCGCGGCCACCACGACCGGCAACAGACAATGCGCGCCAAACAGGTGGAGATGCGACAGCAGGGGCCGCACATCGGCCTCGTCGCCGACCGGCCAATAGGCCGCGACGGCCACACCCGGCCGGAGGTCGAGAGCCCCGGCGATGTCCATGAAGCGGGCATGGATGCGGCGGCCGACGCCTTCCTCCATCGTCCCGCAAAAAGCCTGCCGGCGGCGTCTCATCTCGGCGCGCAGTTGCGCTTTTTGTTGTTTCATGCGGGGTGAAAAAACCGGAGCAGGGGATACACTGAATATGACATGGGCGGTGCCGCGGTAGCCGTTGGCCGAAGAATCCTCCGTGGCCTGCTCGCGCAGGTGGGCACCGTATATTGGACCCACGGGTCCAACAGGGACAGTTCCCTAGAGAATCGAAGTAGCCCCAGGGATATCGTGGCCTGACGCGCTTCGCAGCATCCGCCCGATAGTGAATCTAGGCACCTTTAAGCCGCGCGGCAACTCCCTCGATGCGTGCCGCCAACGAATCGATGTCGGCCCCGAGGTTTTCCTCGGCGTCCAACCGTCCGGCCGCCGTGCGGTCGCCGGCCCGCAAAGTCTCGACCTCGGCATAAGCGTCCGACAGTTCGTCGGCAATCACCAAGCTAGCCATCACCAACAGCTGGGCATCGCCGACCTGGCCGACCGAGGCGACCAGCTCGTTGATCCGTCGATCGACATAGGCGGCCAGCCGCGCCAGATGCGCCTCCTGGCCGTCTTCGCAGGCAATCTGATATTTGCGGCCGTTTACGGAAACCGAGATGTGCGCCAAGCCCTATTCCTCCAGGACCGCTTTCAGGCGCTCGATCACGCCATCCAGACGACGTGACACCTCCCCGGTGGCGGACCTGACTTGGGCGTTCTCGTCCTGGCTCTCGGTGAGGGCCAGCTTGGCCGCCAGCAGATCCTGGGACACATCGTCACGGGCGGAAAGACGGGATTCCGCGGCGGTTTCAACCGCGGCCACGGCCCGTTCCAGCCGTTCACGCGCCCGATCGATACGCGATGGCGCCGGGATGGATTTGTTGCTCACGGGCGTCAGAATAGGCGTCCACCCGCAACCCCGTCAACCGCCGTATCTTCCAAAAAAAGCCATTGACTGAAACGGTCAATGGAGTGAAGGTTCGGCCGAATTCTGCGCCGCAGCCGCCCCGCGGGCAAAAATGGTGCGACACCCCCGAGGGCCTCGCATCTCCTCCGTATCGCACGACGACACGGGCGTTCAATCCAACACGAAGCTATGGAGAAGGAAGTTGGCAGTTCGCGTTGCAATTTACGGGTGTGGCCGCATCGGGCGCCTGGCCCGGCGTGC
>JAVEYE010000269.1:0-5536 GCA_034003665.1 Rhodospirillales bacterium
GAGTGCGCCAAGTACGGCAAGGTGGCTCGCTACAGCCACCAAAGACGGCTGGATTGTCCCCTTACGACGCCGATGGAGGCGGTCTATTTCTGCGACGTCCCGCAAGCTTACTCCCAACAACCGGCTTTGCAGCCTTTTTCCCGGTAACCCCGTCAGCCGGCGTTGCGCCGAAAGCTGCATACCGGCCGAGACGGGTCCTCATCCGTTGCACGTGGCCGCCGTTCCAATAGATCTTGTCGCATCGAGGACACCTTTGCAGGGGTTCCGTCACGCCGACCATAGCGGGCGACAGCGCCGCACGGTCGAACACCGTGGCCGCAACCAACGGCGAGTTGCAGACCAGACAGCGACTAAACGGCCGGTAGGACCAATCGAGGTGCAGGGAAGCCGACAATTCGCGGGCGCAATCGTCGAGTCCTTCCGCGGAAAGAAGGACAACACGCCCACTGGCCGCCCGGTGTTCAAGCAGCTTACGGTCGCGACTGACGACGATCCGCTCCTCGGCCGCCGCCTGGCGCAGCAGATCGCGGTCGGCGGCGCCGTCGACGGCAATCACCGTGTCATATCCGGCAGCTCGCAACCAGCGCCCCAACCCTCGAAGCATCTCGTCGCACAAAAACTTCATCGTCTCGTTCCGAACCATCCCATCCGATATATGATGGTCATCGTCCGTCCCTCCAACGACCATCGAGACGCGTGAACAAGGTGTTGTCATCGCTGAGCAGTATCGCCGTCGCCGCCGGCGTGGCCTACGCCGCGCTAGTCGCCTTGCTTTTCATCGTCCAGCGCAGCCTGCTCTATCATCCATCTTCGGCCACACCAACCCCGGTGGAAAGCGGCGTTGCCGAGATGCAGGTCATTGCCCTGCGAACCGAAGATGATCTGACGCTTGAGGCTTGGTACGCGGTGCCGGCGGCGGCGGACGGGATGGTCATCGTCTATTTTTGCGGCAATGCGGGGCACATCGGTCACCGCGCTTTCAAAATCCGCCGCTTGATGGATGCCGGATTTGGGGCCCTATTGGTTGGCTACCGGGCATTCGGCGGCAATCCCGGGCGTCCGAGCGAAGCGGGGCTCTATGCGGACGGGCGGGCGGCCCTGCGGTTCCTGACCGACCAGGGGGTGGTTTCCACGCGCATCGCACTCTATGGGGAATCACTGGGCACCGGGGTTGCCGTGCGCATGGCAAGCGAATGGGCAGCCACCAACGACCCGATTGGCGCCGTCGTCCTCGAAACGCCTTATACCTCGATCGCCGACGTCGCCGCCCGGCACTATCCCTTCCTGCCGGCCCGCCATCTCGTGCGCGACCGATTCGACGCTCTATCGGTCATCGGCGCCATTCAGGCGCCGCTGTTGGTCTTTCACGCCGAGGACGATCGCATCATCCCCATTGAGCTTGCCCGGCGTCTGTACGATGCCGCCACCCCGCCCAAGGAAGCGCATTGGTTTGGCGCTGGCGGCCACGACGGGCTGTTCGAAGCCGGCGCCGACGAGTTCATCATCGATTTCCTCCAACGCGCCGCCGCCGACCGAACCTCGCCACTTCTCCGTTGACGACAAGGCCGATCAGTCGGGATTGGTTGAAAACCCGGCACGGAAAGCCTATGCTCAACATTGCGGAAAGCCCTTTGCGGGGCAAATGGCATCGTCTTTCGGTGCCCTGGGTTTGGGACATATATGGCGCAGATCGGCAAAACAGTGCCGACTTCGTCCACGACCACGGTTGTTGGCGGTCGCTTGGCAGCGGGTGCTCGCAACGTGGCGACGGTGGATCGTACTCCGGTCGAGGCGCTCAGTGCCAAGCTGGGAACGCTTCTGGACGACGGAACCTTCCTTTTTCACGCCTATCAACGTGACAATCCTCCACCCGAGCACGATGATCGCGCCAAAGTCCGTGGTCCGGGACTCGTGCGATCGACCAGTCAGGCATTCGCTTCCTTCCTCGAATTCGCCGGTAGCGGCGAAATGGAGGGTGAGACGATCCGCAGGGGTGGAGCACCGTTGTTCACCGGGGTGCTCTCCCGAGCGATAACCACATATGAAACCAATGCCCGCGTCATCAGTGGAACTACGATGCCGCGCGGCGCCGCTCTCAGCCTCAATCTCTAGCTTCGGCGGTTTATACGCGAGCCGGAGCGGCCAATTTTTCCGGCCCTTGTGCGGCGGGGAGGGATGCATTTTCGTTGGCGCATCCCTAATATTCGGGCAGGAAAGGGAGAGATGTCGACCGAAAACCCAACTCCAGCCGAGCGCCGCCTTCGGGCGGAACGTGAGATGGCCAAACCCGCCGCCGTCGAATCGTCTTTCGACGTGGCGTTCTGGTTCAACGACACGGCGCTCAACAACAACGAGTACCTTCAGCCGCAGAAGCTGCACCGCCTGCTGTTCCTGGCCCAGGCTTACTATGCGGTGATGCATAAAGGCCGCCGGCTGATGCCGGCGGTGTTCGTCGCCTCGGAAATGGGGCCGATCGAGCCCAACGTCTACACCGCCTTCTCGAAGGGCCGGCCGGACATGGAGGTCAACCTCTTCATGGCCGATGGGGTCGACGAATTCCTCGACACCATCTGGCGCCGCTTCGGCCACCATTCGGCGGATCGCCTGACCCGGATGACCAAGGCGACTCTCGCCTACAAAGCGGCACGAAAGTTGGGCGTACGGGCCGAGATCACGCTGCTGTCCATGTTCGTGACCTTCAGCAAGGGCGAGGACACGCCGGCCATCGACCAGGTCTTCCGGCCAAAAGTGATGCGCTCGCATACCGGACGGCCGGTTGCCGTCAAGGCCTGGGTGCCCGGCAAACCGGTAAAGTCCGGCAGTTGACTCCGCCGATCCCCCGAACGCGAACCGCCCGGTAGCAAGAGGCCACCGGGCGGTCGATCATCGCAGCCGACGCCCAGCGGGCGCCGCATCAGGAAACGAAGTAGAGCAGCAGAAACACCGCCAACACCGAGACCACGCCCATCACCATGGCGCCGGAGGGCAGGGTGGCGGCCAGCACGCCCTCTGGTCCGTGGTGGCGGATGATCCAGACGATCAACCGCTGCACCCCGCGGGTCGCAATGTGACGCACGGCATGGTCGACGGGGCCGAAGGTGGCGACGAAGGTGCGGACCGCACGCGGCAGGAACCACCGATACGACCACTCGGCATCGACATTGACTCCCACCATTTCGGGGGGATAGAGGCCCGAAAGCTTGAGATAGGTGAAGGCCAGCGCCGAGAAGAACAACAGTTGCGCCTGGGCCAGGACGTGGCCGGCCGTATAGGGATCGAAGTCCACCGCGAAAGGCAGCAGGGCGTAAAGCGGCGCCGGATAGACCCCGATGGCGATGCACAGGAAGGCCGCCACAAACATCGCGGCCAGCATGTTGAACGGCGCCTCCTTGCAGCGGATCCCCGAATCGTGGGCGAAGAAAGCAAAGAACGGGATCTTGATGCCCGAGTGGTGGAACACGCCGGCCGAGGCAAACAGCAGCACCATCCACACGATGGGATGGCCTTCCTCGACGGCGGCGGCCAGCACCATCGATTTGGCGACGAACCCAGAGAACAGCGGGAAGGCCGAAATCGAGGCGGCGCCGACGATGCAGAAGACCGAGGTGAGCGGCATCGACTTGTAAAGGCCGCCGAGATCGGTGCCGTTGATCTTTCCGGTGCGGTAGAGGACGGCGCCCATCGACATGAAAAGAAGGGCCTTGTAGATGATGTGCGCGAAGGCGTGGGACACCGCGCCGTTCAGCGCCAGCGTCGTGCCGATCCCGATGCCGGTGACCATGAACCCGACCTGGTTGATCAGGCTGTAGGACAGCACCTTGCGCAGATCGTTCTCGATGACCGCGTAGAAGATCGGGAAGGCGGTCATGGTGGCGCCGATGTAGATCAGGATCTCGGTCCCGGGGAAGCCGCGCGCCAGGGCGTAGACGGCCAGCTTGGTGGTGAAGGCGCTGAGGAAGATGGTGCCCGTAGGCGTCGCCTCGGGGTAGGCGTCGGTCAACCAGCTGTGCAGGAAGGGGAACGCCGCCTTGATGCCGAAGGCCAGCAGGATCAATGCCCCGCCCGGGCCGTCAAGGCCGATGAAGGTGAACTCCACGGAACCCGTCTGCTGGTAACGCACCAACACCCCGGCCAGCAGGATGACGCCGGAAAGCACCTGGATGATCAGGTAGCGCATGCCGGTCGCCTGCGAAGTCGGACTTTTGCGGGCGAGGATGAGGAAGACCGAGGTGATCGCCGTCATCTCCCAGAAGATGAACAGCGTGATGAGGTCTCCCGCGAACACCGCGCCGATCGAACTGCCGGCATAGAGAATGCCGCTGACGTGCTGGGTCGTGTCCTTGACGTGCAGGGCGAACACGATGCCGAGGAACGCCGCGATATGGAAGACGATGGAGAACAGGAAGCTCAGCCGGTCGACCCTAAGCAGGATGAGGTCGTAGTCGAACAGCCCGAGCGTGACGAGATCGCCCCTGCCCAGATAGAAGAGGTTGAGGCCGCCGATCAGCGGAATGGCCAGCAGCAGCGCCTGGCGCAGTCGTCCGCGCGTGATCGCCGCCAGCCCGGCGCCGACATAGAAGATCAGGAAGGGGGCGAGACTACTTGTCATCGTAGTAGTCCTCCTCGCGCCTCACGACCTTTCGCATCTGCTTGGCGGCCAGCACCAGAAACACGCACGCCACGAATCCGTAGAAGCCATAGAAACCGTACCAGGCCTCAACCGCATACTCGGAGTGGCGGTGGATGACAAAATCGAGCCCGACGAGGACCGCGCAGAGAACGTAAAGGCTATAGATCAGGGCCTTCACGTTTCGCGGGTTGTCGAAAATATACCGTTTTTCCTTCGAGTTCATAACGCGATCCCTAGCGAGCGAACATGCCGGCGAGCAGGTCGTAGACGGGCTCGGGGAAAAAGAACAGCACGAGACAGCCGATGGCCGTGATCGAGATCGCCAGGACGCAGGGCCACGGAGCCTCGCGCACGCCTGCCCCATGGCCGGGATTGTCCCCCGGTTCGCAGAAGAATCCCCGGATGGGAATGGGCAGCAGATAGGCGATGTTGAGCAGGGAACTGATCATCAGGACCGCCACCATGATCTTGCCGTCGGCATCCAGCGCCCCCAGCGCCAGGTACCACTTGCTCCACACCCCGCCAAACGGCGGCAGCCCGATGATGCTGAGACTGCCAACCAGGAAAGCGAAGGTGGTGATCGGCATGATCCGGCCAATTCCCCGCATCTGGCTGATCTCGGTCTTGTGGGCGGCCACCAGGATGGCGCCGGCACAGAAGAACAGCGTGATCTTGCCGAAAGCGTGCATGGCGATGTGCATGCCGCCGCCGATGACGCTGATCTCGGTCGCCAGCATCGCCCCCAGCACGATGTAGGAAAGCTGGCTGACCGTCGAGTAGGCGAGCCTGGCCTTGAGGTTGTCCTTGGTCATGGCGACCAGGGAGGCAAGGATGATGGTGGCGGCGGCGGCGTATTGCAGCCAGACGCTGGCGGCCAGCGTGTGCAGGAAATCGACGCCGAAGACG
>JAVEYE010000270.1:0-5536 GCA_034003665.1 Rhodospirillales bacterium
CACCCATGACAAATTCGCGGAAAAGTAGTCCGCGGCAAACGAGCACATGAACAAACAGCCAACCCAATGGGCATATGAATCGGCCGACGTTCGGGACGATCCCGTCAGCGGCGCGCGGATCCGGCAGCTGACCAGCGCCGCCGCGATCAGCAACAACATCTACGGCGAACAGCCCTACACTTCACCCGACGGCAAGCGGATCATCATCGCCCGCTGTCAGGATTTCTGCTGGGACACGGAAGGCGCGCTGCTCGTGCATGAGCTGGACCGGCTGGCCATCACGATGGTCGTGCGGCGGGCTTTGGGCGTCCGGACGGTCTGCACCTCCGCGTGGAGCGGCCTGATGTACTACTGGACGCCCGAGCGGCGGCTGATGCAGCTCTCGCTGATGACGCTGGCGCAGAAGGAGGTCTATGCCGAGGATGATCCGGAAGCCCCCCTGCCGGTCGGCGGTGGCGGCAGTTCGATCTCACCCGATCAACGCTACATGATCTGGATGTACCCCCGTTTGAAGGGCAAGGGGGCGCCGGTGTTCCAGATCATCCGTCTCGACCTCGAGAAGCAGGTGCGCGAGGTGATCTTCGAGCATCCCGAAATCTGCAACCCGCATCTGCAGTACAATCCCGTGCATGGCCGGCAGATCCTCGTGCAGAACAACGTCGGCATCCGGCTGAAGAAGGACGGCTCGCGGGATGCCTACCAGACGGCCGGATGCAAGCTCTTCGTGATCGATCAGGACGGCAAAAACCAGAAATTCGTGCCGGCGGGTCCGCCGCACACGCATGGGGTTACCGGGCACGAATGCTTCGTATCGGACACGGGGCGTGTCCTGTTCTCCGCCGGGTGGGTTCATCACAGCGAATACGATTGGCGGCACAGTCCGCTGCATCCGCAAGGCAACCTGTTCACGGCAAAGCCGGGCGACCGCAAGCCAACGGTCTTCGAGGCGCCCCAGCACCGCTTCAATCACATCAGCGCGTCGCGGTGCGGGCGCTACTTCATCGCCGATTCACACACCGGCACGGGGCTGTTCGAGAATGGTCAGAGCAAGCCGGTCTCGCTGGTGATCGGCAATCTCGAGAACGGCAAGTTCCGTACGCTGGTGGAGGATGTCGGGAGTGTGGGGGGCGGCAACCAATGCTCGCACACGCACCCCTATCTGACCGCCGACAACCGCTACGTGATCTATAACGCCGCCCCTCACGGTATCCCGCAGGTGTTCGCGGCGAGGCTGGCCCCGGGGTTCCTTGCAAGCTTGGACTGACCGTTATTTGCAGGGGCGCTTGCACAATACGAAGGTTTGGCGATCGCCGCAGCGGCTCGCAGTTGCGCGAACGATATGGTGCAAAGCGTCCTACTGAGCTGAGGAATTGATGATGAACATGAAACAAGATCGCGTAGCGGTGTCACGGGTGCTGCTGGATGCCGCGGCGCTGGGCGCGGCGCTGCAGCGTCCGGTCGAGGATGTTGGCGGGCGGCGCGCCGTCCGCCTTGATCTGGCGGCGCAGCACCACTTCACCTTCGTGCCGCCGCTGACCGACCTGCGGGCCTTCGATCAGCTCGTGATGGTCTACCGCACGTCGGGCGGGACGGTCAGCCCGACACTGGGCATCGAACTGGCGACACGGACCGAAGGGCTGACCGCCCCCGATTCGTTCAGCACGGGGCATGCGCCGGAACTCACGGCCGAGAGCGAATGGGCGCGCTATCCCTTCCCGTGGGAAAACTTCCTCATCTTCGGCATGGGCGAACGGGTGCATCCCGTCCGGCAGATGACGCTGGCCTTGCCGTGCGCGAACGGCGACACCACGCTGTGGCTGGCCGAACTGCGCGCGGAGCGGCGCGAACGAGCCACGGGGCCGCGGCTGACCGACGACGGCCTGGCGGCGGAACTGGACGGTTTCGACGGACCGGGCCTGCTGGAACACCTCCGCCGCCGCCGGCACCCCCGGCACTTCTACGGCCAGCCGGGAGAGGGGGAGCCGCCCACTGCCAAAACCCTCGAAGCGGCTGAGGCGATCTGCCGCCATTTCATCAACGGCTACGCCGTCGGCGATCCGGTCAACTGGCGGATCAATCCGAACGGCTACCTCGAGTGGATGCACGCCTTCAACCGACACGGCTGGATGAACGATCTCGCGGCCGCCTACCGCGGCACCGGCGATGTCCGCTTCGTTCGCGCGCTGGACGCGTTGTGGCTGAGCTGGCTGCGGACCAACCCCGAACCCGAGGGACACAACGGCGGCGGCGATCCGGCCTGGGAGACCCTGTCGACGGCCGTCCGGGGCTGCCCCACCTGGCTGAACGCGTTCTTTGAACTGCTGGACGACCCCCACTTCCGCGATTCCACCCGGGTCGAGATCCTCAAGAGCTTCCATGGCCACGCCGAACACCTCCTCCGCTACACGGGCCATGCGAACAACTGGCTGGTCGTCGAAAGCCGCCTGCTGTTTGTCCTCGGCGTCGTCTTCCCCGAGTTCAAGCGGGCGGCGATCTGGCGGCAGACGGGCCTGGAACGGCTGGCGCGGGAGCTGGAGCGGCAGGTCTGGCCCGACGGAGCCGACTGGGAAC
This sequence comes from Rhodospirillales bacterium, assembly GCA_034003665.1. Lineage (GTDB taxonomy): Bacteria > Pseudomonadota > Alphaproteobacteria > Rhodospirillales > Shumkoniaceae > Shumkonia. The sequence continues at coordinate 2,572 of JAVEYE010000270.1, forward strand.
TGGCGCCGGGGTACCACATGATGGCCTGCCGCGGCTTTCTCGAACCGCTCGAACTGGCCCGGCTCAATGCGATCCCCCTGCCACCGCTTTTTGAGACACGCCTCTCCGCCACCTTCGACTACATCGCCGGCATCACGCGGCCCGACGCCTCCCTGCCGTCGGTGAACGACTCGGGCGGTTGGCGCCTGAGGACGGGCGGGAACTACCTGGCGTACGGCACGAAGCTGTTTGCGCGGCCCGAGCTGGCCGCGTCGCCCGAAGGCCCCTTCGCCGGCAAGAGCCGCGCGTTCCCCGATGCGGGATTTCACATGCTGGCTTCCGGCACCGGTTCCGAAACCCTCTGGTCGCTTTTCGACGGCGGTCCGGCCGGGGCCAGCCACTGCCACGACGATGCGCTGAGCGTCGAGTTCTTCGCCTTCGGACGTCCGTTCATCGTCGACCCGGGCATCACCGGCTACATGCGCGATCCCTGGACCGATTACTACCGGCGGACGCACGCGCACAACACCGTTCTGGTGAACGGCGCCGGACAGACCTGGGCACGGCAGAGCCATGCCGAGCGGAGCGCGAGCGCCAGGGGACGCGTGCAGGCCAACTTCGGCGAGGTGGCGGATTGGGTCCGCGCCACCTACGACCACCCCTACGACGGACAGCCGGAAGGTCTCGTCCATACGCGGGCGCTGCTGTTCGTCCGCGGACGCTACTGGGTGGTGTTCGACGAGGTGAGCGGGGCGGCGGCCCGCGAACTGGAGGCCCGTTTCCAGTTCGTGCCGCTGCGCCTGGTCCTCGACCGGCGGCGCCGGGTGTTCCGCACGCTGCGCCAGAGCCTGCCCAATCTCGAATTGTGGCCGCTGGCGCCCGCGGGGCGGCTGAAGCTGTCGGTGGCCACGGGTGAGACCGATCCCGTGGGCGGCTGGGTGAGCGACGGCGAGGACCAGCCGGCGCCGCAGGCGCGGATCGGACTAACGGGAGGTGCGCCCGGCGAACCGCTGCGCCTGGTGACCGTCGTGTACCCCTTCGCCCAGGGGGTAAATTCCGGAATGAAGGTGCGGCTGCGCCGCAACCGCTCGGACGACGGGGCCGTCACCGAAGTGGAGCTGCGTCATGCCACGGGATCGCCCGATGCAATCACGTATGCATGGCACGATGGCTGCATGACACTGGAGAATGTATGATTGCAGAAGGAACGACGACGGCAGTCTGTTATTAGAACCTGCCGGAGCTGGTGGTCGGCGGTTTCCGGCCCGCCGTCGGTCCCGGCGCGGGGTGGATTCCCCGCTACAGCGAACGCGACGATTTCGAGGGCGTCGGTCTCGCGACCGGCGCGCTCAGTCCCGCCGGGGAACTCGTGCTGGACCTGGGTCTGAAGGGCTGGCACCGGCATTCGTATTGAATCGTGAAACGTGGGGAATGAGAATGATTGACCGTGCTTGGGTGCGGGATTGCTTGACGGGGCCGATCGCGTCGATCCGGACGCCCTTTCAACGCGACGGCGCGATCGATGTCGACGGGTTGCGTCGGGCGATCGACTTCAACATCGCGGCCGGCAGCCGGACGATGCTGCTGACGGCGGGCGACAGCCACTACTTCGCGCTGTCGGACGACGAGATCGCCGAGGTGACGCGGGTGACCGTCGCGCACACGGCCCGGCGGGCGATGGTGGTGGCGGCCGACCGCCATTTCAACACGCTGCAAGCCGTCGCGTTCGCGAGATTCTGCCGGGAGACCGGCGCCGATGTGCTCATGGTCATGCCCCCCGACTGGGCCGCCTCCGGCACGCCGGAGACCCTGGCCGCGCACTACGCCGCCGTCGCGGTCCACATTCCCGTGATGCTGGTCACCAACGTCTTCATTCCACGCGGCGAGGCGTTCGGACTCCAGACCGCCGAGCGGACGCTGGCCACCGTGCCGAACGTGGTGGCTGTCAAGGACGACATGTGCGGCGTCTTCGCCCGCAAATTGGCGCTGTTGGCGCACGATTGCTGGGCGGTCTTCGCGGGAGGTCAGAAGCAGAACCACCTCAACATGCACCCCTATGGATGCGACGGCTACCTCTCGACCTTTGTCACTTTCCGTCCGGAAATCGCCCGGCGCTACTGGGCGGCGATTCAAGGCAACGACCTCCCGACCGCCGTGGAGGTGATCCGTGACTACGACCTGCCGTTCTTCAAGCTGGTCATGGGCGTGCCGGGCGGATTCGACGCCGGGATTCATGCGGTTCTTGAACTGGCGGGTGTCTGCCAGCGGTGGCGCCGTCCGCCCTACTACAGCCTGAACGACGAGGAGATGGAACGGCTCGGGTCAGCGTTGAGGCAGGCGGGGATACTGTAACCGGTTTTCACCGATGTGCTACATTACGGCCATGCTATCAGGGAAGAGGATGCGACATGCCCACGCTGCAATGGTTGGATGACGGACAGGCCCGCAGGGCTGTGGAAAAAGTGCCTTACCGCATGCTCCATCCCGATGACGCGCTCTCCTTCGGCGACCCCGACGCCGAGAACATGCTCATCCAGGGCGACAACCTCGACGCCCTCAAGGCGCTCCAGCCCTACATCGCCGGCCGCGTCAAATGCGTCTTCATCGACCCGCCCTACAACACCGGCTCCGCCTTCGAGCACTACGACGACAACATCGAGCACTCCACCTGGCTCTCCCTCATGTACCCGCGCCTCGAACTCCTCCGCGACCTCCTCGCCGAGGACGGCTCCGTCTGGGTCTCCATCGACGACAACGAGGCCCATTACCTCAAGGTCATCATGGACGAGGTTTTCGGGCGGAAGAATTTCGTTGCGAATGTGGTTTGGCAAAAACGCACTTCACCGGATAATCGTTTGCGCTTGGGTGCTGCGCAAGACAACATTCTTGTGTTTGGGAAGAAAGAACTGATTCACGCCTCATTCAATCAGTTACCCGTTTCTGACACGAGGAAAACGGATTTTAAGAACCCTGACAATGATCCACG
>JAVEYE010000271.1:0-5512 GCA_034003665.1 Rhodospirillales bacterium
TGGCCGCGGTCGCCGGGTCTTGTGCGGACGCGGAGTTTCAAGTGAACACCTGCGTCGCGTAGACGCTGGCGTCGACTTCATATGGCGCGGACGGCGTCGGCGTCTCGCCGTCGACAGCCGGCACACCGGCCGCCGGGTTGACGGCTGCGACGATGTCGGGACCCGTTGTGGTTGTTGCCGGTTCGCTGGCGACGGCCGGTTTCGCTGCGCGGTTTGCGGCGTCCGGAGATTCGGCCGGCGTGCCGGCTTCCGAGGCGGCCGACGCGGGCGTTTTCGCCCGGTCGGCCTTTTCCGAGGCCGCCGGTCGATCCGTCGGCCTCGTGTTCGCGCTGGTGTCCTCCTTGGCGGTTCGGTCGTTGCCGTCGCGCGCCCGGCGCGGCCTTTCCGCGGGCGCCGTGGTCACGTCGTCGCGGCGCTCCGGACGGGATTGTGCCGCGCGGTCGGTTCGCTCGGTGTCGCGCCGGGCCGCCTCGACCTCGGGCTTACCCCTGGGAATAGGGCTGGTCGAGTCGCTCTCCATGCGGATGCCGGCATTGCGCAGCATATCGCTGAACGTTGCGATGAGCCCCTGGGCGGCGCTGCCGGTGAGGGCGTCGTGAAAAACCGAGTCGCCCTTCGTGGGGTTCTTTGACGGAACGACATTAACGTCCATTGCGATACCTGTTCGTGCAAGATTGGTCGGGCTTCTTCGAGCAAACGCCGGGCCAACCCGAGACACGCACGCAATTGATTGAAAAGAAACGGTATTTCTTGGAATAGCCGATTCGTGGTCCGTCGCCTTTCCTGCCGCTCGGCAGAAAATGACCAGCGTCGGGCGGCACGAAATGCCGATCGGTCGAGCGGCGGGCATGGGCAACCGCAAGAGGTGCTGATAGGATGCCGCCATCTTTCGGGCAGCCGGATTATCTCGAACCCTGCCCGCTCAAAGGTATCGACAGTACCGGCCGTGGAATCGCTTTTTGAAGCGCCGTCACCCAGTCCTTGATCGAGGGGACTCACCGGCGCCGGCCGCTTGGCGGCGCTGTGACGACGCGCCGTGGAGGATTGCCGGTATTCCTGCCCCGGGCCTTAAGTGCCGCCTTCGATCTTGAAGGAGAGTCTCAGGCGCACCCGATAGGCGGTGACCTTGCCGTTCTCGATCTTCATATCCTGCTCGGCGACCGTCGCAACGCGCAGATCGCGCAGGCTGCGGCCGGCCTGCTCGATGGCGGCGGCGGCGGCCTTCTCCCAGGAAACGTCGCTGGAACCGACCAGTTCGACAACCTTGTAGACGCTTTCCGTCATGGCTTTCTCCCTGTGTCGTGCCTTGATCATCCACGCCGGGCTCCCCGCGCGGGAGCCCGGCCCTCGCCGGTTGCATCCGGCTGTTTCGATTTCAAGAAGGCGCAAATTATAGCACAACCACCCGTCGCCGCCGACGGTTCCCAGGCTAGATCACCTTTGGCATTGCCGACGAAATCAAGCGTATCCTTGACGTCGGGCCACATATAACGTTGATCCGCCTCGACAGTCGCGGGGGGCGTGAGTATGCACGTCCTTTACGGTCGCCACAGGCCGAAGGGAACCACCTTGTTGGCGGCATCATGGCCGATGTCGGCGCGGCCCAGGAAGAGGATGCCGGCGCGTTCGCACCAGAAGCGGGCAACCTCTTCCTCGCCCTGGGCGAAGTCGGGGTCGTTGGCGGGGATGTCGCTGCAGCGGCCAAGCCTGATCCCGGCCACCCGGCGGATGGCCGGCGCGCTGGTGATCTGCCCAAGCGCGCGGTCGATGCGATACATCGGCTCGGCCACCTCTTCGAGCATCAGCACGTGGCCGGCGAGGTCGGGGAGGTGGGGCGTGCCAATTTGGTGGGCGAGAATGGTGATGTTGAAGGCCGCCGTCGGCGCCCCCTCCGCCACCGTGGCTTCAAGTGCGCCGGCATCGCCGTCGATGAGGAAAGCCAGGGCCCGACGCACCGCCGCCTCGCCGCCGTCGCGGCCCAGGTCGCTCGGCATCGGCCCATGCGCCACCCGACCGACGCCGGCGCCGTAAAGCGCCCCGAGCAAGGCGCCAGCGTCGCTGTAGCCGAGGTATATCTTGGTGCGGGCGGCGGGGCCGAGCCCGGGCAACACCGTTTCGATCAAGCGGAACGCGCCATAACCGCCGCGGCCGATCCATACGGCGTCCACGGTCGCGTCGTTGGCCGTCTCCAGGAAGGCCCGCGCTCTTGTGGCATCGTTCCCGGCAAAATGGCCGGATCGTTCGAAGCACTGCGGATGAACAACGATATCCGGCCGCCGGTCGGGGAAGGCCGCCTCTGCAAGCGCAAACAGCTTGGTGGGGATGTCGTCCGAAAGGCGGTTGCCCGGCGCCACGACAGCGATCTTCATCGGCGAAGCCCGAACCAACGGCCGTTTCCTTCCATTCGCTGCTTGCCACGCGCGGCGCCCGGATTGTAGCTTCCAGCCATGCGCCGGGACAGGCCCTATTTCTTTTGCGGCATCGGCGGCAGCGGCATGTTGCCCCTGGCCCTGATCGTCCAGAGCCTCGGCCATGCCGTGGCCGGCTCGGATCGTTCGCTCGACCAGGGCCGTACCGCCGCCAAATTCGAGTTTCTGCGCGACCGCGGAATTGCGCTCTATCCCCAGGACGGCAGCGGCCCGATCGGGCCCGACACCATCCTCGTCACCTCGGCGGCGGTGGAAGAGACGGTGGCGGACGTTCAGACGGCGCGTCGGCGGGGCGCCGCCTTGACGACGCGGGCCGAGCTGCTGGCGGAGCTCTTCAATTCGGCGCCGCTTTCCGTCGGCATCGCGGGCACCAGCGGCAAGTCGACCACCACCGGCATGGCTGGCTGGCTGCTCGACCGGGCCGGGCGCCGACCGACGGTGATGAACGGCGCCGTGATGCGCAACTTCGTCACCGCCGAGATGCCGTTCGCCAGCGCGTTGGTGGGGGACGGCGGGCCCTTCGTCGCCGAGGTGGACGAAAGCGACGGCTCGATCGCCCGCTACACGCCGCACATCGCCGCCGTCAACAACATCGCGCTCGACCACAAATCGATGGACGAACTGCGCCGGCTGTTTTCCGACTTCGCCGCCAAGGCCGGCCTCGTCGTGCTTAACCTCGATAACGACGAAACGGCCCGTCTGGCGGCGGATGTGCCCGCCGCCCGCCGATCCACCTATTCGATCGGCAATCCCGACGCCGATCTGCTCGCCGCCGACCTCCAGCCGACCCCCGATGGCGTCGCCTTTACGGTGCGCGAGGCGAGCGGCCCGCCCGTCGCCGTTTCGCTGCGGGTGCCGGGCCGCCATAACGTCGCCAATGCCTTGGCCGCGCTCGCGGTCGCCAAGGCCTGCGGCGTGCCGCTCCAGGATGCGGCGGCGTCGCTTGCCGAGTTCGCCGGCATCCGCCGCCGGCTCGAAGTCGTCGGACGGGCCGGAGGCGTCACCGTCATCGACGATTTCGCCCACAACCCGGACAAGATCGCCGCATCGCTCGAAACGCTGCACGAGTTTCCAGGCCGCCTGCTGATTCTCTTCCAGCCGCACGGCTTCGGGCCGCTCAGACTGATGCGCGATGGTTTCGTGTCATGCTTCGCCGGGCATCTTAATCCCGAGGATGTCCTGATCATGCCCGACCCCGTCTATTTCGGCGGCACGGTCGAGCGGGCGGTGACCAGCGCCGACATCGTCGACGGCGTCAAGGCGAACGGTCGCGACGCCCGCTTTTTCGCGACCCGGCAGGCCTGCGGCGAGGAAATCCTGTCCCTGGCCCGGCCGGGCGATCGCGTAATTGTCATGGGGGCCAGGGACGATACCCTGTCCACCTTCGCCGAAGATTTGTTGGCCCAATTCGCACGGAATGCCGGAGTGGCCTCCAACGATGTTTGAGCGGTGGGTTGTCCTCTCCGCCGCCACGGCCCTTTTTTGTTCCTGTGCCGCTTCGTCTTAGTCCAGGTCGCGCGGGCGGATGAAGGCGGCGAGGCGGGCGCGGCCGGCCGCCAGATCGCGCCAGGCGGCGACGTCGGTTTTCAGCACGGCCAGCGACCCGGTCGGAAACTTGGCGGCCATCCGCTCTTGGGCTTCGGCGTCGCCGCCGTCGGCCAGGCTGCGGGCCAGATCCTCGATGGCCGGGTTGTGGCCGACCAGCATGACCGTGGGGACGGCGTCATCGAGTTCGCGGAGGCGGCGCAGCAGCATCCTGTCATCGGCTTGATACAGCCCCTTTTCGAGGACGGCGACCGGCTTGCGGCCGAGGCCCGGCAACACCGCTTCCAGCGTGGCGCGGGCCCGTCTGGCGGACGAACAAAGAACCAACGCCGGCTCGATCCGCGCTTTGGCGAAGTAGGCGGCCATGGCGGCGGCGTCCGTTTCGCCGCGCGAACTCAGCGGTCGGTCGATGTCGGCGATCGGGGTGTCCTTCCCCGCCGACTTGGCATGGCGCAACAGATAGATCGTCTTCATGGGCGGCGATCCTTCCGGGCAGGCGGCGGCGCCTAGGCGGTGGCGCGTCTGGCAATCCCCTTCAGCTTGCGTTTGCGCAAACGGTTGGCCTCGGTGTGGCGCTTCTCGGCGGCGGCGATCAGGGCCTGCTGGCAGCCGATGGCCCGTTGGCGGGATTCCGGCTGTCGTTGCACGTAGCTGCCGTCGGGCCGCATATCCCACGCGCTGCGCTGATCGTAGAGTTGCAGGTCGAGGATGGTCTGCAGCTCGTGCCGGTGGGCCGGCGCCTCGATGGGGATCAGGATCTCGACCCGGCTCTTGAGATTGCGCCGCATGAGGTCGGCCGAGCCGATGAAGTATTCCTCCTGACCGCCGTTGCGGAAGTAGTAGATGCGCCCGTGTTCAAGGAAGCGGCCGACGATGCTGACCACGTTGATGTTTTCCGATAGGCCGGGCACTCCCGGCACCAGTCGGCAGGTGTCGCGCACCAGGAGTTCGACCTTCACGCCGGCCTGAGAAGCCTTGTAAAGGGCCTGGACGATCTGCACGTCCTCCAGCGCGTTGGTCTTCAGCCGGATGAGACCGCCCCCCTGCGCATGATGCAGCGCGATCTCGCGATGGATGCGATCCAAAAGGCCCTTCTTCATCATCTTGGGGGCGGTCAGGATGCGGCGGTATTGGCGGGTCGGCTTGCAGCCGGTCGTCAGGTAGTTGAACATCTCGGTCAGGTCGTGGCCGGCGTTCTCTTCGGCCGTCAGCAGCCCGAGGTCGGCATACCCGCGGGCCGTGCCGGCGTGGTAGTTGCCGGTGCCGATGTGGCAATAGCGCCGGAGCCCGTTGTAATCGCGGCGCACCACCAAGATGGCCTTGGCATGGGTCTTCAGGCCGACGACCCCATAGGTGACGTGAACCCCAACGTCTTCCAACTGGCTGGCCCAGCGGATGTTCGCGGCCTCGTCGAAGCGCGCCTTCAATTCCACCACCACCGCCACCTGCTTGCCGTTGCGCGCGGCGTCGGCCAGGTAGTCGATGATGGCGGTGCCGGCCGAGGTCCGGTACAGCGTCATCTTGATGGCCAGCACCTT
>JAVEYE010000272.1:0-5471 GCA_034003665.1 Rhodospirillales bacterium
CTGGCCGACCCCAAAGAACTTGCCGAGCACCTCATGCTGCTGGACCTCGGACGCAACGACGTCGGACGGGTCGCGCAGGTGGGCACGGTGCGGGTCACAGAGAAGATGACGATCGAGCGCTATTCGCACGTCATGCACATTGTGTCCAACGTCGAAGGACGGCTTGACCCCCGTTTCGACGCCATGGATGCCCTGTTTGCCGGATTTCCGGCGGGAACCGTATCCGGCGCCCCCAAGGTGCGGGCCATGGAAATCATCGACGAGTTGGAACCCGATCGCCGCGACGTATACGCCGGCTGCATCGGCTACTTCGGCGCCACCGGCGAGATGGATACCTGCATCGCGCTGCGAACGGCGGTGGTCAAGGACGGCCGCATGTACGTCCAGGCCGGCGGCGGCATCGTCGCCGACAGCGACCCCGAGGCGGAATTCCAGGAAAGCTGCAACAAGGCCCGCGCCTTGGTCCGGGCGGCCGAAGAGGCGGTCCGCTTCGCCGCGAAGACAGGCTGAATTTTCCCCGTGGTTTGTCGATACCCTTTTTATCGCCATCCAGCGATTGTAATTTGGGATTCCAATTGGCGTTCAAGTAGTGTTAGATTTTGAACGGCCATAACGTCGCGTTTGGCTGCGGCACAAGGTGTGGGACGCGGGTCCCGACAAACATTCGACCCCGAAAACAAAGAATGGCCGGATCCCGATGACGACCCCGAATTTCGAGAGCGCGACAGCGCTCGTCGCCGGTCCATCGCGTGCCGTTGCGGTTGAGGCCGAATCCACCCTGAACGAACTGGGCTTCGCCCAGGTCTCGAGCGCGGGATCTTTGGCCGAGGGCGGCCAGCTTCTCCGCGAGGCGCCATTCGACCTGCTGGTCCTGGACAGCGCATGGCCGGACGGCAACGCAAGCGACCTGATCACCGCCGTCCGTCATGGCGAGATCGGCGCCAATCCGTTCCTGGGCATCGTTGCGTTCGGTCCCGAACCGAATTCCCCCGACGCCGGCTTCATCATTCGCCACGGCGCCGATGCCTTCGTGGCCCCGCCGCTTGCCGCAGTTACCCTCCTGCGCAGTCTCGAATACCTGATCGATGCCCGCCTTCCCTTCGTCGTCACCAGCGATTACATAGGACCCGACCGGCGGGGCGGCGACGCGCGCAAATCGCTGATTCCTTTGATCGACGTCCCCAACACCCTGCGCGACAAGGCGACCGGAAGCTACGATGCCCAGGCCGCGGTCCGGGCTATTGCCTCGACGACGACCGAGATCAACATCCAGAAACTGCAGCGCCATGTCGAAAAGGTGGGGACGCTGATCAACCGCGTTGGCCCCGACATGATGGTCGATGGCGTCGACGAAAAGGTACGCACCTTTCTCGAGGAACTGGTCTTCGTCGCCGACGACATCGCCCGCCGGGTGAAGGGTACCCAGTTCGAGACCATCGTCCCATCCTGCGGCCGCCTCGTTTCGGTCGCCAAGGTCGTTCATAAGCGGACGGGCATCCCCAAGACAAAGGAGCTCAATCAGCTTCTGGATGCCGCCCAGGCCGTCATGAAGGGGTTTGCCGTCGTGGCCGTTGGCGGCTGATCGGAAGGACAGACGTGGATATCACCACCATCCTCGGCCTCGTCATCGGCATCACCGTCGTGACGCTCGCCATCATGACGGGTTCGGACCTGCACATCTTCGTCAACCTGCCCAGCATCCTCATCGTCATCGGCGGAACCATGGCGGCAACTCTCATCAAGTTCCCGCTGGTCAGCGTGCTGATCGCCTTTACGGTGGGCGTGCGGGCGGCCTTCGTGAACGAAGCCGACAACCCCCGCGAACTCATCGACCTCGCCATCAAGCTCACCAAGCAAGCCCGCAAATCCGGCCTTGCCAAGCTGGAAAAGCTGAAGATCGCCAACACCTTCTTCAAGAAGGGAATCCAGTTGTGCGCCGATGGCCGCGACATCGAATTCATCCGAAAGATGCTGACCAAGGAAATGGACTTGGCCATTCAGCGGCAGGAGGTGGGCGCCAAGGTATTCATGGCGATCGGCGATTCGGCGCCGGCCTTCGGCATGTTCGGCACACTGGTCGGCCTGATCCAGATGCTGAGCCAGATGGAGGATCCCGGCTCGATCGGCAAGGCGATGGCGGTTGCCCTGCTGACCACCCTCTATGGCGTGCTGATCGCCCACCTGATAGCCCTGCCCATTGCCGAGAAGCTGATGGCCAAGATCGAGCAGGAGCGCGACAACCGTTTGCTGATCATGGAGAGCGTCGCCCAGATCCACGAGAAGCAGAACCCGACCATCCTGGTCGAAATCCTTGAGGCCTACCTGCCCGAAAAGCAACGCCACCACCAGCAGGAGCAGCACGCGCGTTCGGCGGCCCCCGCCCGCCGGGCGACGGACCTCAGCAAATGAGCGACACTCCGGGAACACGACGGCGCATCACCAAGGATTCCCCCGGCTGGATGGTGACCTACGCCGATATGATGTCGCTGCTGCTGTGCCTGTTCATCCTCATCCTGTCGTTCGCCAAGATCGACAGCACCACCTTTCGAAAGAACGCCGGGCCGATCAACCAGGCCTTCGGGGTCAGCAAGACGCCGACCGACATGACGGCGCCGCCGACCCCCAACATCATCACGCTGAACCCCTTCAAGACCGACCCTCGCCGCGCCGAGGAAAATCGCGTCCTGGTCGAAATCAAGAAGGTGATGGCGAGAGAGATCCTGCTGTCCATCATCGATCTCGAGGTCAAGGACAACCTGGTGATCATCCGCTTCCCCGGCAGCGCCGCGTTCGCCTCGGGCACCGCCGACCTGGCTCCGGAATTCATGCCGTCGCTTGGCCGCATCGGCGAGGTTTTGCAGAGCACCAGGGGCCGCATCTTCGTCTCCGGCCACACCGACGACGTCCCGATCTCGACGGAGCGTTTCCGCTCGAACTGGGACCTTTCTGCCGCCCGGGCCGTTTCCGTCGCCCACTATCTGCTGACCGACTCGATCGAGGCGAAGCGCGTCATCGTGCAGGGCGCGGCCGACAGTCAGCCCCTGGTCCCCAATGACACGCCCGAGAACCGGGCGCGCAACCGCCGGGTCGAGATCGCCCTCGAGATTCCGGTCGACAAACAGTAGGCCTGCCCTCGGTCACGCCGGCCTGCCGTCGCTCCCCGCAGCCTCGCGCCACCACCGCTCGTCGGCCAGCACCACCGACGTGTCGACCTGTCGGGGCGGGATCGACCAATAGGTTCCGAGCAGGCGCTTCGTGGTTTCCCGGTCGACCTGCCGAAAGCCGTGCCGCTTGTAGAAATCGATGGCCCACGTGGCTGCCTCCCAGGTCCCGATCAATGTGGGCCGTTCGCTCATCCCGTAGAGCGCGACCATCAAGCGACTTCCGATGCCGCGCCTCCGGTCGCTGGCGCGCACGTAGGCATGGCGCACCAGGGTGACGTCCTTGACGTTCTGCAATCCCATGACGCCGACCAGCCGCCCGGCGGCCTCGCATCCCCAGAACACGACGCCGCCGGCGATCTCGCGGCGAAGTTCGGCTTCCGGCATGTAGGGATCGTGCCAGCGGTCGGCCGGAATGACGCCGCGATAGGCTTCGGCCGCGTCGTTGATGATCTCGACGATGGTCGCGACGTCGGCTTCCCCGCAAAGGCGGACGGCGGCCTCATCCATGCGGGCGTCAATCATCGTGCGAGAACCTCCAACGCAGCCGGTGCCCGTAGATCTCGCCGGGGCGCAGAACGGTCGAGGGAAACTCTGGCCTGTTGGGAGAATCCGGAAAATGCTGGGTCTCCAGACAAAGCCCGGCGCAGGGGCCGTACGTGGCGCCGCCCTTGCCGCTCAAGCCGGCGATCTTGAACCCGGCGTAAAGCTGCACACCGGGCGCAGTGGTCGACAGTTCCAGCGTGCGGCCCGAAACCGGATCTTGCAGGATCGCGGCACGGCGGAGCCGGCCGGCCTCGCCGTTGAGCACGAAATTCACATCGTAGCCGCCAATGGTTTGGGCGAGCTGGGCCATGTCGCGGCCGACCGGCTTTTCCGTCCGGAAATCGTAAGGCGTGCCCGCAACCGGGACGATCTCGCCGGTAGGAATGTTGGCTGCGTCGGTCGGCGTGTAGGCGTCGGCGGTCAGCCGCAGGGTATGGCCCAGAACGCTCCCGGAATCATGGCCGGCCAAATTCCAGTAGGTGTGGTTGACCAGGTTGATCACCGTCGCCTTGTCGGTGGTGGCCGCAAAAGCGAGGTCGAGGTAATCGGCGCCCAGAGTGTAAACGGCCTCGACCGTCAACGTCCCCGGATAGCCCTCCTCGCCGTCCGGCGATACATAGCGCAGCCGAAGAGCCGGTCCTTCCGTCGTTTCCGCAGCCTCGACGTCCCATACCTTCTTATCGAATCCCGCCGTTCCGCCGTGCAGATGGTGGATGAAATCCGGCCCCTGGTTGGCGGCGAGACGGTAAGGACGGCCGTCTAGCATGAAGCGTGCGTGGCCGATGCGGTTGGCGTAGCGGCCGACCAGGGCGCCGAAAAAGGGATGGCGGCCCAGATACGAGGCGAGATCATCGAAGCCGAGCACGACATCCCGCGTCCGACCATTGCGGTCCGGAACATGCATCTCGGTCAGGATGCCGCCATAATCGGTGATCTTCGCCGTCAGGCCACCGTCGCTTTCGAGGGTGAATCGCGAAACCGGCAGCCCCTGGTGCTCGCCAAAGGTTTCTCGCGTGATGCGGCCCATTTTCTCCCATCCTTCCGGTACTTTTCGATGCCAAGACCAATCGAGACTAATCCTTTCCGGCGACGGGTCAATCGGCGCTGGCTTGCCAGGCTCCGGCGCGCAGGATGGCGGTCAACGGCACCAGGATGAAGCCGCGCGCCGCCACACCGGGGATCCACGCCGCCAGCGCCTCCAGGGTAGCGTCGCGGGGATGGCCGATGGCGATGGCGGCTCCATGCCGGCGGGCGATATGCTCGGCCTCGGCGAGGCGCGCATTGACCGCTGCCACCTCATTCACGTTGTCCAGAAAGACGTTGCGTTCCAGCATCGGCACCCCCGCCCGACGGGCTTCCCGACCCCCGGCCGAGTCCGGCGCCGTCAGCGAGTCGAGAAACAGAAGGCCGCGGTTTTTCAATTCCGCCATGACGACCGACATGGCGGCGGCGTCGCCGGTGAACTTGCTGCCCATGTGATTGTTGATGCCGACGTAGCCCGACGCCCGTTCGAGGCCCCAGGCCAGTCGGCGCCGGATTTCTTTCGGCGCTTGACCGCTCAGCAACACGTTGGGACCGGGATCTACGGTGGGGCTGGTTGGCTCCATGCCGACATGAAGAAGGAGTTCGTGACCATTGCCGCGCGCCTCGGCCATCTGTTCGTCAAGGTTGTCGGCGTAGGCAAGGTAAGAGAGCGGCAACGGTCCCGCCAATCCGACGGCCCGAGTTGAGCGCTTGCGGTCGAGGCCCATGTCGTCGATGACG
>JAVEYE010000273.1:0-5465 GCA_034003665.1 Rhodospirillales bacterium
CCTCGCCCTGGTGCCCCACATGGTGGCCATCGGCAAGGGCGATCTCGAGAAGATCATCACCTTCATGGATTCCAGCGGCCACATCTGCCTGAACAGCGTCATGGCGTCGTGCAAGGCGATGCTCGATGCCGGCCACGGGGTCGCCGACTCGACCATCGTCACCGCCATGGCCCGCAACGGCACCGATTTCGGGATCCGAGTCAGCGGGCTGGGCGATCGCTGGTTTACGGCGCCGGCTCCCATCGTCGACGGCGTGTACTTTCCGGGTTACGGCCCCGAGGATGCCAATCCCGACCTCGGCGATTCCGCCATCACCGAAACCTCCGGCCTCGGCTCGCTCGCCATGGCGGGAGCGCCGGCCGTCGTGCAGTATGTCGGCGGCACCTCCAAATTCGCCATCGAGACGACCCAGCGCATGTACGAGATCACGGCGGGCGAACACGAGACGTTCCGGATCCCTAATCTGAACTTCCGCGGAACGCCGATCGGAATCGACATTCGGCGCGTCGTCGAAACCGGCATCACGCCGGTGATCAACACCGGCATTGCCCACAAGAAGCCGGGCATCGGCCAGATCGGCGCCGGCCTGACTGCGGCACCCCTGGAATGTTTCGTCAAGGCGCTCGAGGCGTTCGCCGAAATGCGCGGCGTCACCGCGTAGGTCAAGAAATGGGGAGGCGGCAGCCGCCGCCTCCCCCAGTCTCGACCGAAAAAACCTCTGTGCTGACCTGTTCCTAATCTTCGTCGTCGAGCTGCGCCAGGATGGACGCCAGACGGGCATTGCCGCCGCTGGACGGCCGCCAATCCATTCGAACCACTTCGATTCCGTCGGCCTCGAAATTGTCGGCGAAGACATCCAGCCCGATGTTGATGACGCGAAGCGCGTCTCCGAAAACGGCGTTCGATTGTGTCATTTGGAATCTCCCAAAAGGGTGTCGGCCAAGTTCGGCTGAGCGGCCAGTGCGGCAAAACGAGCGGCCTGGGCATTGGACGGAAAGACCAGCACCCCCGCCCCCGCCAAGGTTGCGATCTGGCGATCCAGGCCCTGTGGGTCCTGTTCGGTGCCGACGACCGACCCGATCGCCAGCAGTTTTCGGCCGCGGGCGGCCGCCTTTTCGCGGGCGACGGCCAACGCTTCCGCCACCGCTCCGGCGGGATCGTCATGGCTGCCCTTGCCGAGCACGAGATCGAGCAGCAGGATTCCAACGTCGCTTTCGCCGGCCCGGCTCAGGATCTCGGAGCGCGTTTCGGGGGCGATCATGGGATGGGGCCGCCCAACGGTATAGGCGTCGTCGCCGAGATCAATGAGCTGATGGGGCTCCTTCGCCGCATAGGGACGCCCGTTGAAACCGACCGCTCCCAGCATTTCATGCAGGAGGAGATGGGCTTCGTGGGCAAGCGTCCCTCCCGTATAGAGGCCGACGATTCGGCGGGGGGCGTCGTTCAGGGAAACGCGAACTTCGTCAAACCGGGCGCGGACGGCGGCGACATCCGTGAACGCACTCGGCGCCCAAGTCCGACCCTGCAAAAACGCGGCGGCCGCCTCGGCGGCGTCGTCGAGGGTCGCCACCCACAGGATTCTTCCGTCCACCTTGGTCGGCGCGCCGAGGCAGCAAACGACCACCGGCTTTCCGATCCCCGCGAGGGTCCTGTCCAGTTTTTCCATCACCGTTGGGTGCGGCGGTTTGGAAATAAGGACGATTGCTTCCGTCGACGGATCGTCGGCCAGCATTTCCAGCGAAGCCAGGGTCATCATGCCGCCGACGTCGGCGGACAGATCGCGGCCGCCGACGCCGATACCCTGCGAGATCCCCTCGCCCAGGGCGGCCAGGCGCGAAGCGACCGCCTGCAGCCCCGTTCCCGAGGCGGCCACGCAGCCCACCCGGCCGCGCATCACCACGTTGAAGAAGCCCAGACCTTTTCCGTTCAGATAGGCGGTGCCGCAATCGGGCCCCATGCACAGCAGGTTGCGCTTGAGGGCTTCCCGCTTCAATTCGATTTCGGTCGCCACCGGGACGTTGTCGCTGAAGAGAAATACATTGAGATTGCGGTGGAGCGCGCGGAGCGCCTCTGCCCCGGCATACTCACCCGGAATCGAGATCGCGGCGAGGTTGGCGTTGGGCAGGCGGCGCAAGGCCGAATCAAGCGTCCTGGGCCGGGCCTCCTCGCCGTCTTCGTCCTCGGTCTGGCGTGCCGACAGCAGCGCGCGGGCCGCCTCGAACGCCGCCGCCGCGTCGGATTCCGTTTCCGCTTTTACCGTGATGATGATGTCGTTGGGGCCCGCCTTGCGCCCCTCGTCGGTGGCGAGGCCCACCTCCTGTAAAATCGCCTGGTTGGACGGCGTGCCCATGAAGGCGGCGGCCTCCTCGATTCCCGGGCGGGATCGGATGGTGCTGGCGAGTCGCATCAGGATGACCGAGTCCTGGTAGAGCGATGGCCAAATTTCGGTCCGCAACAACATATGAATTCTCCTCAAGATCGACTGGACTTCGACTCAAGCGTACAGAACTGCCGATTTTTCGGCTTCTTGCGGCGCTGCCGCAAAGGACGCAGCGGCGCACGCCACACCGCAAAGGGTGTCCCACCCCGACGTATGGCCGATCGTGGCGGCAACGCGGCCGGCGGTGGCGATACGCACCGGATCTCCGGCAAGAACGGCATCCACCGCTTCCAGCGTCACAGCGCTGGCGTCGCCCACCAGGGCCTGCCTCAGGTGGGCGGCGCTGATCGTGCCGGTTCGGTCCGGCAGCGGACCGATCAGGCAGGCGGCGAGGTCGTCGGCGCTCTCGCGGCAGCCCAGAGCGCGCAAAGTGACCGCCACGCCTCCCAAGAAGTCGTCGCCGGAAGGGGTTAAGCCCGGTCCCATGCCGAGCAGCGAGGCGACTGCCGACGGCGCCGCCGCTCGATACGCCGGGTCGATCAGACGCCTGGACAGCCAGTGCCAAAGCGCGCCGATGCCGGGCGCCGCGGCCTTCGCGACTGGCGTGCCCTCCCCGCGCTCCAGCAGACGGCGGTCACCGGCCGCCAGCGGTGAAATCATCCGCCCCAAGCCATCCGCCGGCGCCTCCATGGCGGCTCGTTCGGCCAAGTGGCGAAGGCCGCGCCGCAACGCCGCCCAACCCCGATACGTTGGCCGAAACGCTGGCTTCCAGGTTTCCGCTTCTACAAGAGAAAAGGCGGACCGATGCCCGATGCTGAGGACGCCCCCTGTCATTCGCGCCGGGTCGCCCGGAGACAGCGGGCCGGCCCGCCAGTCGTTGTGGAGGATTCCACACGTCGCGTTGAGCGGCCCCGCCCCGAGCGAGGCGTCGCCGATGCACACTACGCCACCCGCGCTATCGATCACGTAGAACGTTCTTCGAAAGACGGCGAGCACCCGGCCGATCATTTCGGCCTGCAGCAGGGCCTGGGCTGCGGCACCCACGCGCGTCACCGGAAAAATGGTGCGGTCAGGCGTCATCGAAACACATCGGTGTCCTTGTGGGGAGAATGCATGATCGGCCTAGCCCAACATGTTGCGCGGCAGCCACAGCACGATCTCGGGAAACGCGATCAGCAGCAGCGTGAAGGCCATCATGATGATGACGTACGGCAAGGTTCCCCGCATGACGTCGGTGATCGCCCCGCCGTCCTGACGGACCCCCTGCACCACATAGAGATTCATGCCGACCGGCGGCGTGATCATGGCGATCTCGCTCATCAATACGATGAAGATGCCGAACCAGATCGGATCGCAGCCGACCGCCGTGACGATCGGATAGGCGATCGGGATGGTTGCCACCTGGATCGACAGCACCTCCAGGAAGCAACCGAGGATCAGGTAGAAGCCGATCATCGCCAGAAGAAGCTGCGTCAGCGAAAGATCGAGAGAGACCACCCACTGGGTCATGGTCTGGGCGATGCCCAGCATGCTCAGCACCAGGTTGAGCACGAAGGCGCCGACGATGATCAGCAGGATCATGCCGGTGATCTGGGCCGTCTGAACGAAGCAGTGGTGCAACATCTCGAAGTTGAGCTTGCCTTCCCGCGCCGCGAACAGCAGCGAGGTGATCACGCCCAGGGCGGCCGACTCGGTCGGCGTCGCGATGCCGAAATAGATGCTGCCCATGACGACGAGGAAGATGATCATCGGCGGAATCAGGGGAACGAGCGCGGCGAACCGCTCCGCCCAGGTCGGCTTGACCGTCACCTGGACGGTCGGACCGCTCATCAGGCTGGCCACCACGATGTAGCCCATGAACGCGAGGGTCAGCAGGATGCCGGGAATGACCCCGGCGACGAACAACTGGCTGATCGAGTTGTTGGTCAGGCTGCCATAGATAAGAAGCGCGATGCTGGGCGGAATGAGGATGCCCAGCGTGCCGCCGGCCGCCAGCGATCCCATGGACCGGGCCTTGGAATAGCCCCTCTCGTTGAGGGCCGGCAGCGCGACGGTGCCGATCGTCGCCGCCGTGGCGACGGAGGATCCCGTGGTTGCCGCGAACAGCGCGCAGCACCCGATGTTGGTGTGGAGCAGCCCGCCGGGAAGGCGGCCCAGCCAGACCGACAGCGCGCCGTACATCTTGTCGGCGACACCGGCCCGCAGCAGCAGTTCCCCCATCAGGATGAACAGCGGAATGGCGGTCAAAATGAAATCGTTCTGCACGCCCCAGACGACGTTGCCGATCGACTGGAGGAAGGGGAGACCGAAGGCCATCACCCCGCCCACCGCGCCCAAAGCGACCATGACCACGCCGATCGGGATGCCGATCAGCAGGAGGCCGAGGCCGATCACAAAGGCGATAAAGACTTCCGTAATTCCCATGACATGCGCCCCGTATCGAGGGAAGGCGACCGGGCGGCTAGCGCCGCTTCGCCGCGTCCTCGAGTTCTTCCTGGAGTTCTTCGCGCGCCGCTTTCGGCTGGAAGGCTTCGTTCAGTTCCGCAATGCGCCCGCCAAGGAACAGTCGGCTCGCCCGCGCCGCATAGATCACCGCGACGACCGCGAACACGGTGAGGCAAACGTACCAAATGCCCTGCGGGTAGATCATCGGCGTCGCCCACGGTGTCGGCGCCGTGCTGTGGTATTGCAGCGTCTCCTGAACGATCCCCAGCGTGGTCCAAGACAACAGCAAGGCGAAGGCGGCGATCAGGACCATCGACAGCCAATTCAGCACGCCCTGGAGCGGCAGAGGCAGGCGATAGTGCAGAAGATCGATTCGCATGTGGTTGCGTCCGACCAGGGCCACGCTGAATGCCAAGCTCGACCCGATGGCCAGCACGTAACCGCCAAGTTCGTCGGCGCCCTGCAGGGAGGTGCCGAAAAACTTGCGGAGGATAACGTCGGCGCCGACCAGCACCGATAATCCGATGCACAGATAGCCGAACGCGCACCCCAGGATCTTGGATACGGTCTTCATGGGTTGGGACTCTCCATGAAAGGAACAGAGAAGCCTGTCCCCGAGGGGAAGGCCGTGCCGACGGTC
>JAVEYE010000274.1:0-5458 GCA_034003665.1 Rhodospirillales bacterium
CGCCCGTTCCCCGCGTTCGCGGGGATGAACCGGCTGACCCCGTGGTGCAGCAGGCCCGTGATGACCGTTCCCCGCGCTCGCGGTGTCGGCCGACACCCCCGAAGAATCCCTCTTGCGGGACCGCTGCAGTCTTATATCTGAGACTCAAGAACAAGAATAATTCGGGAAGCTTAAAATGTACGAACAACAAGAAAAAGACGAGCCCCTCGTCGGGGTGAACAGTCTCGCCGAACGATATTCCCTCACCCCCGGCACCATCCGCACTTGGCTGCGTTCCGGCATCCTGCCGGGCCAGCATGTTCGCGGTCGATGGGCGACGACGTGGGACACCGTCTTTGCCTTCGAAGGCCGAGTGGCATCGCCGCGAGGCGAAGCTCGGGAGGCGGCCAAACGGCCGTTTTGGACGGTCGAAAAGGTGGCCGAGCATTTCGGCCGACCGACGACGACGGTCCGCGAGTGGTTCCGAAAGGGAACCCTCGACGGCCGCAAGATCATGGACGAGTGGTACACGGATGCCATCGCCATTCGCGACTTCCTGGGGAGGCGCCGCGCGTGATGGCCCGCTCCGCAAACCCTTGCAATCAAACGCAAACCCACATCCCGCGCCGGGGCGTGTGCGGGTGCCTCGCGCCATTATTCTTGATAATGACACCTCCCACTTGCACACGCGCCGACGTATCCGCACACGACCGCACACAAAGCAACACCCCGGGCATCGGCGGCCGCACACATTCCGGCCTGCCGGACGGGGCCGGAATGGTCCGGCCGCCATGCCCCAACAGCAACAAGAAGGAACGAAGACGATGACCGACTGCCCCTTCAATCTCTCCGACGTCCTCGCCGAACTCGAAACCCATCCCGGACGCTGGAAGAAAGGCCCCCGCATGGAGATGATCCGGGCGCTGAAGCGGCTGCCGAAGAAATTCAACATGGCGCTCGAGGATCTCCCGGCCGACGAGGTCGAACTTGCCGCGATCCTCGATGCCAAGATGCATTGGCGGCGCGACGGCTTCAACTGCGAGCGGAGCTTCCAGAATTTCCGGGGCCGCGTCTTGCGCGCCGCCCGCGAGGTCCGTCCCGGCGGCATGCCGTGTTTCACACGCCATCATCATTACGGTCCGGCATGGCGACCGCTGGTTGACGACATCGACGCCGCCATTGCGCGTGGCGACGAGAACGGCCGCGTCTGGAAGGGCCTCTCCCACCTGACCGGTTATGCAAACTGGCGGGGCCTCTCCCCCGAGGAGGTCGACAGCGGCGTGCTGGCCGACCTCATTGCCGTGCATGCCGAGACCAAGCGCGTGGTGCGCTCGCGTGGCGGCCGGCCTCGGACGTTCGCGCGCACCGCGATCGAGGCGGCCACGGCGTGGAACCAGCTGGTCCGCGAGAAGAATCAGAAGCCGTGGCTTCGGCATCTGCCGGCGACGATTCTCGAATGGGAAGGGCAACGCAAGCGGCTCAACCGCCCGTTGAGCGCCTTCCCGAAGTCGTTCCAGGATGAGGTCGACGGCTATTTCCACTTCATCAAAATGGCTCCGGAGCCCCGGCCGGAGCAGGAAGCGGCGGACCCCAGGCTGGGCGAGTTCGGGCACGTCCGTGATTTCGTGCCGGAAACCGAGCAGCCGCCGCTTCCGGACATCGTCTTCAAGAAGCGCAAGCGTCGGCCAGCAAAGCCGAAAACCGTCAAGACGCGCGAGTGGGCGATCTTGCAGACGGCGAACGCCCTGGTCCGGTACGGAGAAATGAAACTGGAAGAGATCCGTTCGTTGCGGGACATCACCTCTCTGCGCGCGCTCAAGATCTCGCTCAGCGACTTCCGGTCGCGCCATGAAGCTGCCGGACGCTTCGACAAGACGGCGGCCAGCCGGTTTCACCTCGCCAGCTACCTAATCCAGATCGCTCGCTTCGCCGGCTGGCATGCCGCGCACATTGGGGAGATGGAAAAGCTCCGGGATATGCCCGACATCTGCACGGCCTCGGTCAACGCGATGTCTGCAAATCGCCGCGACCTTCTCGACCAGTTCGATGAACCTTGGGCCGTCCAGGCCTGGTTCGACCGGCCCGGCCAGCTGTTCGACCGGGCCGAGGCGCTGCGCCGAAAGACCGGCGAGATCACCCCGTCGATGATCGCCGACGTCGAAACGGCGATCATCTGCGAGACGGTGCGCATCCTGCCCGGGCGCCGGGCAAACCTCGGGCTGCTGCAATATAAGGGCGATGAAAGGAGCCTTATCCTCGCTCGCCATGCAGGCGAGAAGTCTTGGCTCTTGTGGCGGCCGGACAAAGTCAAGAACGAACGGCGCCTGCGGGCCGCGGTGAGCCGCGAGGCGGAGCGCATGATCCGCGTCTACCTCGAACATTACCGGCCCCGCTACCTTGAGCTTCAGCCCGGTACGCCGGACAGCACCTTTTTGTTCCCGGGGCGTGTCCACGACGACGATGGCACCGGTCACCGGAGCCTCGGAAACATCGGCGGGAACTTTTCCAAGCGGATGGAAGCAGCCGGACTCACGATGACGCTTCATCTCTGCCGGCATCTCATCGCCCAGCTCGTCCTCGACGCCGACCCCAGCCAGAAGCAGCTGGTGGCCGACCTGCTGGGCGACAAGGTGGAGACCGTCGAGGCCTTCTACATCACCGGCCGCTCCGAGACCGCCTCGAAGAAGCTCCGCGAACTCTTCGGCGAGCGGGTTCACATGATGACTCGCGAATGGCGCGAGTTCGACATGTTGAAAGCGGCCTGAGTTCGGCGCCCCGACGTCTCCACCCCCGGAACCCTAGACAGAAAGAAGTTTAACATGATCAATGACGCCTTCCATCCCATCGACGACACCGACCCGCCGGCTGGCATATCCATGCTCGACGAAATCCCGCCGGGCGAGTCAACCACCGACGCTCCCGGGCATCCGGCCGGCCGGCGGCGGTCCTATGCCGTCACCGATGCCGCCGATCTCCTCGCCCTCGTTGACGGCGGACTCTCCGTCGTTGAAGCCGCCGCCCGCCTCGGCATGTCGACGAGTGCGGCCTACCGCCGAGTGCGCGCCGCCCGGGGGCCCGCTCATCCCGAACGCTCCTATATCCGGCAAACCTTGCCGGTGGCTGCCTGGCCTGAGAACCTTCGGAAGAACGCCGATAGCCTCAGTGCTCCCCAGCGCCAAGTCGTCGGCAAGTTTTTGAACTTCGCGCAGACCCGGCTGCCCGGCGACGCCGATGCCTTCGCGCCAGAGGCAGTCGAGGCGTTTCTTTCCTGGCGCGGCAAGACGGTCAATACCATCACCGTCCGTGGCGATTGCGCAGCACTCTACGGCGCCGCCCTCAAGCTGGAACCGGATCGGGATTGGCTCTGGCTGAAGCGGGAAACCGCGGATCGCCGGCGCGCCGCCAAGTCGGAGCCGGAAACGGCACGGCCAAAAAGAAAGGGCGGCCGCGAGCGGATCCTGAGTGTTGCCCCGAGCGAGTGGCCCGCCGCGCATCGCGCCGCCTTCGAGGCGGCATTCAGTCCAGGCACCCCTGGCGAGTTCGCCGAATTCCCAGACGACCCCGGCCCGTTCTGCCACAGGAACCCCGAGTTCCGGAGGGGCCTTGAGCAATCCTACGGCCTGTTCCTCGGATGCATGCGGCGATGTGGGCGGTCGGATGTCGTGACACCGGAAGCCGTCCAATCGTGGATCGACGACATGCGAGGCCGCAACAACCGGCCACGCACAATCGCCGCGTATATCGAGCGCTTTGTCCGGGTTCTCAACATCGTCGATCCATTTGGCCCGCCGGAGTGGCTGACGCTGACGCGCGACGACCTGATCTCGAAGGCCCGGTACGCCCCGAAGAAGAAGGACGGTCGCCATGTCGATCCTACAGATCTCTGGCTGATCGGCGTCGCTCTCATTCGCGAGGCGCGCCGGCATCGCCGGGAACGGGAGACGACCGCCTTGATGTTCCGCAACGGGCTGATCTTCATGCTGCTTTCCTCAGTTCCCGTCCGGCTCGCCAACCTGGCCATGATCGAAATCGGCCACCATTTGCTGTTGCCCACCCACCGTCCCGGCTCATTGCGGTTCACCGCACGAGAGATGAAACGCGACAGGCCGGCAAACTATGCCCTCTGGCCCGAATTGCGGGCGGTGATTGACGAGTACAACGCGGTCTACCGCCCGGTGCTGGCGGGCACCTACAAGGGCAAAAAGCTTTGGATTTGCGAGCACGGCGCCGGTCCACTCAAAGGGCCAGGGCTCTACGCCGCGATAGTTACCATCACGACCCGCTGCGAAAAGCGACTGGGAGGGGCGGTCAATCCGCACCTCTTCCGCGATGCCGTCGCCACCGCACTGATCGAGCGCTATCCGAACAAGCCGGAATACGCGATGTCGCTCTTGCAGCACCGCCATCCCGAGACGACACGAGAGTACCAGGAGGCGGCGCAGAGCATCTATGCCGCCATACGCCTCAGCGACATCCTCACGGTCACCCGGACGAAGCTCGGCAAGGCCGCCTGAACGACAGCAGCACCTGCCGAAAAATCCTAGCGCCCGCCCGGCTGCAACCGGACGGGCTGATTTATTGGCAAAGACTGCTGTCACAAGAGGAGCGGCCCGGCCGCCAGGCCGGGCCCCATCGAGGGGTATAGACATCGAAAAGTCCTGAGCGACCAGGGGCAGCGGGTACAGCTCCACCCTTGCCGTCCCACCCCAAGAAAATTGGATAATCCAAAAAAATTGAGAGCGAACGAGCTCGTGAGCTCCGGTCGGCGCCCTCCCCTTTTTGGGGGCGCCGCCCCGGTGCTCCCGAGACAACCAGATAGAAAGGAAGAAGGGCATGTCACACGAAAAGACGCTCTCGCTGACAGTCATTGAAGCTCTGGATACTCGTATCCGCGCACCAATCACTGATCGCTCCGTCGCGAAGACGGAGGATCTCGCCCCGGTCGCGGTCGCTGACCGGACAATCCTCCAATATGGCATCGGGCTCGACGCCGAGCAGCGCGAGGCTATGGCCAAAGCGGCCAAGTACCTCGACGAGGCGCGCAAAGCGTACGGAACGTTACAGGCCCGGCGGCCGGGCCGGTTCGTCGATCAGCATCTGACGGAGATGAGCCGGGAGGCCACGTTGATGCGGGTCGGGGATCGGCTCGAAGCCGCCCGCCAAGCTGCCGCCTTGGCCAGCGTGGAGTTGCGGATCACGGCCGACCAGCACTGGTCGTCAACGATTGGTGATCATTTCTGGCGCGTCGTGCTCAAAGCCATCCCCGCCAAGACCGCCAGCCGGGCCGCCGCCTGATGCAATCCCCTACGGGGCGGGCAGACGCTCGCCCCTCCCTCTTCCCCAAACCCCCATCAAATAGAAAGGACGTTTTATGAACACGGAACTCAACAAT
The DNA here is from genome assembly GCA_034003665.1 of Rhodospirillales bacterium. GTDB lineage: Bacteria > Pseudomonadota > Alphaproteobacteria > Rhodospirillales > Shumkoniaceae > Shumkonia. The sequence continues at coordinate 5,372 of JAVEYE010000274.1, forward strand.
GCCGCAACGACGATCGCGACAGGGTACCTTGCGCGCAACGTCGTCAGTCCCGGGGAGATCGCGGATCTCATCCATCACATTGCCGAG
>JAVEYE010000275.1:0-5397 GCA_034003665.1 Rhodospirillales bacterium
ACCATGATATCCATCGGCGAGCCGGCGGCCGACCAGCAGATGAACTTCACGGGCTTCTCGGGATAGGCCGCCTGGGCCGACACGCCCGACAGCAAGCTGAGGGCGGCACCCGCCGTCGCCAGCCATTTCACGGTATTCTTCATTTCCATGGCAAATCTCCTTCCGTGCTACCGTTTATTGGATCGCGTTCAAGAGGTCAAATCCCCTCGGTGGGAATCGGCAGGACCCGCTTGGGGAACGCCTTGTAAGGATGGGCGGCGACGGCGGCCTCGTCGATATCGACTCCCAGGCCCGGCGCCGTCGGCAGGGGGATGTAGCCGTCGGTCGGACGAAGCTGGTTGGGGCACACCTCGCCGCCCAGTTCGACGAAGGGCAGGAAGTATTCAGTGATGATGAAGTTGGGCATGGTCGCCGAGGCATGGATGGTGGCGGCGAGCGCCAGCGTCGTCGAGTTGTAGTTGTGGGGCGACACCGCCACCAGATAGGGTTCGGCCATGGCGGCGATTTCCTTGAGTTCAAGAATGCCGCCGCAATTGGCCACATCGGGATTGATGATGTCGGCCGCCTTGGCGTCGAAGACGGCGCGGAAGCCGTACTTCGCGAAGACGTTTTCGCCGGTCACCACCGGGATGGACACGTGGTCCCGGACCTCGGCAATGGCCTCGATATTCTCCGCTTGGCAGGGCTCCTCGAACCAATAGATCTCGAATTCCTCGAGCCGCTTCGCGAGCCGAATGGCATGGCGCGGCGACAGCCGCCGGTGCATGTCGATCAGAAGATCCACCTTCGGACCCACCGCCTTGCGGATGGCCGACACCACCTTCACCGCGTGGTGTTCGTGATCGACCGGGATGTGGGTGCGCCACGGCCGGGGGAGCGGGTCGAACTTGAGCGCCGTGAAGCCCATTTCCACGGTCTTGGCGGCGGCCCGCGCGTAATCGTCGGGGCTGGCCATCTTGTAGCTCCAGCCGTTGGCGTAGACGCGGATGCGGTCGTGAACGGCACCGCCCAAAAGGTTGTAGACGGGCTGGCCGGTGGCCTTGCCGACGATATCCCACATCGCCGTCTCGATGCCGGACACCGCGCTGTAGAATTCGAGCGACCCGCGGCGCGCCGCGAAGTCGTCATAGAACATGGTGGTGAAGTACTTGATCCGGAACGGATCGAAGCCCACCAGGTAACGGCTCATCTCCTCGATGTGGGTGACCACCGCGCGATCGCGGTCGTATTGGGTATAGGCCTCTCCCCAACCGGTTATGCCCTCGTCGGTCTCAACCTTGACGAAGATCCAGTTCTTCCGCCAGCCGGGATGCACTGTGAGATGGGTGACCTTGGTGATCTTCATTTCGCCGTCCTTGTGGTTGGGTGGTGGGAATCAGCGCCATCGACATCAGCCGCGCGGCCGCGCGCCTCGGCGCCGATGGCGATCAGGAAACGATGTTTGCCGCCGCTGATGTGCTGCTTGAGCAGACGTTCAAGTGCCTCGACCTTGCCGTCGACCAGCAGGGACAGCATCTGGCGGTGCTCGCGGTTGGACACCTCGAGGCCGCCGCCCGAGGCCAGGCCGCGCCGTCGGTAGACCAGCAGCTCGTTGCCGAGCGCCCGGTCAAGGACAGCCACGCGGCGGTTGTCGGCCAGCCTGTAAAGCGCGGCGTGAAATTCGAGATTGAGGTCAAGATAGGTGTCGGCGTCTTGCCGCGCCGCCGCCTCGTCCATCCGCTCGATCAGGTCGGCCAGCACGCGGGCCTGCTTGGGGCTGACGTTGTGCACCGCCTCGCGGGCCACGATGCCGGCCAGCTCGGCGCGGATGTCGAAGACGTCGGTGGCATCCTGGAGATCGACTTGACGCACGAAAACGCCGCGATGGGGAATGGTTTCGACCAGGCCGGCCCGCTCCAGCGCCCGACAGGCTTCGCGGATGGGGCTGCGGCTGACCCCCAGGCGATCAGCCAGGGATTGTTCCTTGATGTGCTCGCCGGGCTTCAGGACGCCGCGCAGGATGAGGCGCTCCAACTCGCACTGGACCCGCTCGTTCAACGAAGACCGGCTGCGCTCCATCAACTCCGCCCAAAATTATTGTATGTAATTTTCTTTCTTGCGAACAATTCTATAAATTGCATTCAACCCAGTCAACCCCTGCGGCGTGAAGGGGTATTTCCGGACTTGCCGCCGACACGCCATGATGGAATGGTGGCGCCGCTGGGGAAACGGCCCCACCAAAAGGAACGACGCAATGGATCCCATCGCCTGGCTGCAAGTCGCGCTTGTCTGCGCCATGGGTGCGATTTCGCCTGGTCCCAGTCTGGCCGTGGTGCTGCGCAACACCCTTGCCGGAGGCAAGCGGCAGGGCGTGCTGACCGGCATCGGCCACGGCCTCGGCATCCTCATCTATGCCGGGTTGGTGGTGACCGGGCTGGCCGTGGTGCTTCACGCCTTTCCCGCGGTCGAGGCGCTCATCGGCTACGGGGGTGTCGCTCTGCTGATCTGGCTGGGACTTTCCTTCATCGGCGTGCGCCCGCCGCGCACCGCGACCGGAAGGGAGACAGCCTCGCCGACCGAGCCGACCCGCCATCGCGGGGGGTTCGCGGCAGGTTTCCTGATCGCCTTTCTCAACCCCAAGATCACCGCCTTCTTCATGGCGGTGTTCGCGCCCTTCATCCGCCTTGATGCCAATGGCGCAGAGAAAGCCATCCTGGCTTTGACCGCCGGGATCATCGATGCCGGCTGGTACGTGCTGGTCGCCCTGGCGCTGTCGGGGACCGGGCTGATCCACGTGCTGCGCCGCCATGCGAAAGGGGTGGATCGCGCCATCGGCGCGCTGCTGCTTGTTCTCGCCGCCGGACTTTTGTACCGCATGCTATAGGGGCTATTCTGGCAACGACCCGACTAGGGAGAGAGCCGTGGGATGGCTGGTTCGCAAGGTCGATATGCTGGGCGGCGCCGTGGTCGCGGGCGGTTCCGGCGCCGCCGCCTCGCAGTTGCAGGCCTTCATGACGCAATACCTGCAACGCCTGGGTGGCCATGTGGACGAGGCGAGGCGCGCCTTCGAGGCCATCAGCCAGGCTGAACGCTACCGCCGGATGGATGCGCCGACCCGCGACCTGATCGCCCAAGACGCCCAAATCCGGGCACAGGAATTGCGCGCGGCCTACGACGCCATCCTGGAGGGCGATCTCATCTCGCGCCCGATCGCCTTTTTCCGCCATCTCGACGTCGACATCGCCCATCGCACCTGGGAAGGCTTCATCCCGGCACTGCCCTTCGACACCGCCGGACTGGTCTACGCCGGCACCGGAGTCGTCCTGGGCCTCGTCCTTTACGAGGCGGTCAAGGCGACCATCGGGTTTTCGGTCAGGCGGCGGCCGACCGCCCGGTTACCAAGGCGGGAAGCTTAAAAGCGGCCCGACTCCTTGCCGAACCGCGTGCTTCCGGGCCGAGAAAGACCTCGCGCCGCAGGGCAGGCATCGCCATAATCGGCCGGCCAGCAACCAGCGGAGGACCCCGTGTTCAAGGTCAACGTCTATTTCGACGGCAAGGTGAAGTCCATCGCCTTCCAGACGGAGACGCTGCCGGCCACGGTCGGCGTCATGGCGCCGGGCGAGTACGAGTTCGGCACCAGCCAGATCGAGACCATGACGGTCATCAGCGGCGCCCTGACCGTTCGCCTGCCGGACGGCGCAGACTGGCAGACCTTCGCGGCCGGCCGGACCTTCGTGGTGGCGGCCGGACGCAAGTTCCAGCTTCGCGTCGCCGTCGACACCGCCTATCTCTGCACCTACGGCTGAGAACAAGCCCTGCCGGAAAGGAGAGGGCCCGCCCCCGGCCGGGGGCGGGCCCTTCCAAGACAGCCGGCCGGGTGTCCTAGAGGATGCCGGCCTTGCCGGCTTTCCAGCGGTCGCGCTCGGTCCGCAGCAGATCGGCGTGTTCCCGCTCCTCGGCGGCCAATTCCTTGTAGAGCTGGCGCTCCATGGAGCCTTCCGGCGCGGCGTTCCCGCGCTCGGTGAAGTAGGCGACGGCCCGCTTCTCGAACTGGATGGCGATTTCGAACAGGTTGCTCGGGTCGTCGGCGTGATGCTCGATGCCGGCATAGAGAGCCGCCTGTTCGGGCTTGAACCCACCGGTCGTCTTCGGCACGCCGACATGATAACGCTTGGCCAGCGTCGCCACGTGTTCCTGCTCCATGTCGACCAGCCGACGGAACAGGTCCCTGATGGCCGGCTCCTTGGCCTGCTCGGCAGCCTGCCGGTAAAAGGTCTGGCCGCTCAGCTCGATCTCGAAGGCGAGCGTGATGGCCTCCAACGCTTCGGCGTCGGCGATCTCGCGCTTGCCCATCACCTCCAGGGTACCGCCGCAGTGGGGGCATGCCCCGTACGGGAAGGCGAACCCTTCGCTGACCTTGCCGCAATCCTGGCAGCGCCATTGCAGCTCGGTCTCCGCACAGCAGATGTACCTCTCCTCACCCTCGATGGGGCGGTGACACTTCGGACACAGCATGACGCCCTTCCCTCCCTTCTCGACAACGATTTCGGAAGCCGTCGCCTTGTCGACTTCCATGATCTGCGGAGCCGGCGAGAACGTGTCGGCCTCCTCGACGGTGATCGGCCAGGTCTGCTTGCCACCCTTGAGCCAGGCGCCGATGGCCCTGGCGGCGCGGCGGCCGGCCCCCATGGCCAGGATGACCGTGGCGCCGCCGGTGACGATGTCGCCACCCGCAAAAATGCCCGGCAGGTTGGTCGCCTGGGTGGCGTCGTCGGCGACGATGTAGCCCCACTTGTTGAGGCCGAGGCCAGGCGTCGATTCGGTGACGATGGGGTTGGCGTTGGTGCCGAGCGCGTAAATGACGGTGTCGCATTCCAGCTCGACGAACTCGTCGAGCGGAATCGGCCGGCGGCGGCCCTGGTCGTCCGGTTCGCCCAGCTGCATCTTCTGGACCCGCATGCCGGTGACGTTGCCTTCGGCATCGGTGCGGATCTCGACCGGGGCGTGCAGGAAGAAGAACTCGATGCCCTCCTCCTTGGCGTGGCGAAGTTCCTCGAGCCGGGCCGGCGCCTCGGCTTCCGAGCGCCGGTAGACGCAGCGCACGGTCGGCGCGCCGAGCCGTTTGGAAACGCGCAGACAGTCCATCGCGGTGTTGCCGGCGCCGATCACCACGACGCTCTGGCCCAAACTGACCGGCGTATCGAGGAAGGGGAACTTGTCGCCGCCCATGAGGTTGACACGGGTCAGGAACTCGTTCGCCGAATAGACTTGGCCGGCGAACTCGCCGGGAATGCCGAGGAACGACGGCGCGCCGGCACCGGCGGCAACGAAGGCGGCATCGAAACCGCGCTCGTTCAGCAGTTGTTCGACGGTGAAGGTCTTGCCGATCACCTTGTTGGTTTCGAACTTGACGCCAAG
>JAVEYE010000276.1:0-5384 GCA_034003665.1 Rhodospirillales bacterium
CGTTGACACCCCTCAGACCGTTGGATATGGTGCCACACACCGCTTCGCCGGGCCGTCGCGGATTGCCACCGTCGCCGTCGGTTACGGTGATGGTTTCCTACGGTCCCTCGGCAACACAGGGTGCGGATTTGTGGGCGACATCCGGACGCCGGTGGTTGGACGCGTTTCGATGGACCTGATCACGCTCGATGTCACCTCGGTTCCGGAAGCCCGGTGTGCGCCGGGTTGCCTGATTGATCTGATCGGCCCCAACAACGACGTCGATGCGGTGGCCGCCGCGGCCGGCACCATCAGCTACGAAATTCTGACCGGCTTGGGTCGACGCTATTACCGGCGCTACGTCGGCGGAGCGAACTGACATGCGCCTGTTGCAGTTGATCGGGCGTATCGTCCTGACCTTCCTCGGCACCACCGGCCGTTTGGCCATATTCGCCGGATCGGGCTTTTCCCATTGTGTGCGGCCGCCCTTTTATCCGCGCATCATCGTCCGTCAGATGGTCGATATCGGCTACTATTCGCTGCCGGTAGTCGGCCTGACGGCGATCTTCGCCGGCATGGTCATGGCGCTGCAAACTTATACCGGAACCTCGCGCTTTTCCGCCGAAAGCGCGGTCGCCAACATCGTGGTGCTGGCGCTGACCCGCGAGTTGGGTCCTGTCCTGGCCGGCCTCATGGTGGCGGGGCGCATCGGCGCCTCGCTGGCCGCCGAGATCGGCACCATGCGAGTGACCGAGCAGATCGACGCACTGACCACCCTTTCGACCAATCCCATGAAATACCTCGTGGCGCCGCGCCTCATCGCCGGCGTCATCATGTTTCCGGTGCTGGTGCTGATTGCCGACATCATCGGGGTGTTCGGCGGCTATGTCGTGGCGGTCTACAAGCTGGGATTCAACGCCTCCATCTACATCCAGAACACATACAATTTCCTGGAGGCCGAGGATGTCATCTCGGGCTTGGTCAAGGCCGCCGTCTTCGGCATCATCGTCACCCTGATGGGGTGCTATCACGGCTATCACTCGAAGGGCGGCGCCCAGGGCGTGGGAACGGCCACCACCAACGCCGTGGTGTCGGCCTGCATCCTGATCCTCGCCTTCGACTACATTCTGACGGAGATGTTCTTCGGCACATGAACGCCTCACAGCCGAAAATCCGCATTCGCGACCTGCATAAAGCGTTCGGCTCCAAGGTGGTGCTCGACGGGCTGGACCTCGACGTCGGCGTCGCCGAATCGGTCGTCGTCATCGGCGGCTCGGGCACCGGCAAGTCCGTGCTGATCAAGAGCATTTTAGGACTTTTACAGCCTGATCGCGGCAGCATCCAGGTCAACGGTCAGGAAGTGGTCGGCATGAAGGCCGGCGACCGCGAGACGGTCAACCGCAAGGTTGGCATGCTGTTTCAGGGCGCCGCGCTGTTCGACAGCCTCCCTTCGTGGGAGAACGTGGCCTTCGGCCTGCTGGCCCAGAAACGGGTAAGCCGACGGGAAGCCCGCGACATCGCTGTCACCAAACTGGCCCAGGTGGGTTTACAGGCCGAGGTGGCCGATCTTTACCCGGCCGAACTGTCGGGCGGCATGCAGAAACGCGTCGCCCTGGCCAGGGCGATTGCCGCCGATCCCGAGATCATCTTCTTCGACGAACCGACCACCGGACTGGATCCGATCATGGCCGACGTCATCAACGACCTGATCGTCAAGATCACCCGCGAGGTGGGGGCAACGGCGCTTTCCATCACCCACGACATGGCCAGCGCCCGTAAGATCGCGCACCGCATCGCCATGCTCTATGACGGCAGGATCATCTGGGCCGGCCCCACCGCCGGGATCGACTCCTCGGGAAATCCCTTTGTCGAGCAGTTCATCAACGGCCGTGCCGAGGGTCCGATCAAGATGGCGGTGCGGAAATGACAACGGGCTCGGCAACACTCTGAGGAAGCCAGGCCATGGCGCGCCCCGCCGTTCACTTCGTCTGCCAGGAATGCGGCGCCGCCCATGCCAAGTGGGCCGGGCGGTGCGACGCCTGCGGGGCTTGGAATTCGCTGGCCGAGGAAGCGCCACCGACAACGGTGCCCAAGGGACTGGGATCGAAGCGCGGCCATAAGCTCGATTTCGTCGGCCTCAAGGGCAAAAGCGAAAGCCCGCCCCGGAAACTCACCGGCATCGGCGAATTTGACCGGGTGTGCGGCGGCGGGCTCGTGCCGGGTTCGGCCCTGTTGGTCGGCGGCGATCCCGGCATCGGCAAGTCGACCGTGTTGTTGCAGGTGGCCGCCGCCCTCGCCGCGGGCACAGGATGCGCCTACATCTCGGGCGAGGAATCGATCGACCAGCTGCGTCTCCGCGCCGCCCGCCTCGGCCTTGATGGCGCCCCGGTCCAGTTGGCCGCCGCGACTTCTGTTCGCGACATCATGGCCACGCTGGATGCGGCCGACGCCCCCGAATTCGTGGTCATCGATTCGATCCAGACCATGTTCATCGACAGCCTCGACTCGGCTCCCGGAACCGTCGCCCAGGTCCGCACCTCGGCCCAGGAGTTGATCCGGCTGGCCAAACGGCGGGGCTTCACCGTGGTCCTGGTCGGCCACGTCACCAAGGAAGGCCTGATCGCCGGTCCCCGGGTCCTTGAGCACATGGTCGACACGGTGCTCTATTTCGAGGGCGAACGCAGCCACCAGTTCCGAATCTTAAGGGCCGTGAAAAACCGCTTCGGGCCGGCCGACGAGATTGGCGTCTTCGAGATGACCGACGCCGGCCTCATCGAGGTAGCGAATCCGTCGGCCTTGTTCCTGGCGGACCGCCAGGGAGACATCTCGGGCTCCAGCGTCTTTGCCGGCATGGAGGGGACTCGTCCGATGCTGGTCGAGATCCAGTGTCTGATCGCCCCCTCGGCGCTGGGCACGCCGCGCCGCGCCGTCGTGGGCTGGGACGTCGCGCGGCTTTCGATGCTGCTGGCCGTGCTCGAAGCGCGATGCGGCCTTGCCTTCGCCGGCGCCGACGTGTACCTCAACGTCGCCGGCGGCTTGCGAATCCAGGAACCGGGAGCCGATCTGGCGGTGGCCGCCGCCCTGGCGTCGGCGGTTTCCGGAGTTCCGGTACCGCCGGAATCGGTGGTGTTCGGCGAAGTCGGCTTGGCTGGCGAAGTCCGTCCGGTGGCCCACACCGACACACGGCTGAAGGAGGCCGCGAAACTGGGGTTCACACAGGCCATCGCGCCGGTGCGGCGCGCCAAGACCGAGGGAGGGCGCAGACCGCCCGGCCCCAAGGGCATGGAGGTTAAGGAAATCGCCCGAGTAGACGAGATCGTACGGTTGTTCGGTCCAACGGCGGCGTCCAGGTCGCCCGAAAGGGCGCGGCATGGATAGTCTTCCGGTCAACGTGACGGACATCGCCGTCATCGTCGTGCTGCTGATCTCGGCGCTTCTGGCCTATGCACGCGGTTTCGTGCACGAGGTGCTGGCGGTGGCCGGCTGGGTCGGCGCGATCTTCGCCACCATTTACGGCTTTCCTTATGCCCGGCCCTACGCCCGCAGCTTGATTTCGATCGAACTGCTTGCCGACATCGTGGCCGGCGTCGTCATCTTCGTGGTAACCCTGGTGCTGCTCTCCTTCGTCACAAGGGGCGCCGCCGGATTGGTAAAGGCGAGCGCGCTTAACTTCCTGGACCGCTCCTTGGGATTCCTTTTCGGGCTGGCGAGAGGAGGAGTCCTCGTATGCGTGGCCTACATGCTTCTGGCCTGGCTGATACCGCCCGGCGACCAGCCCACGTGGCTGCGCTCGGCCCGCAGCATGCCGCTGATCGAGCGGGGCGCCGTGCTGTTGCGCGAACTGGTTCCCGCCGGCACGGCCGCGGCGGGATCCAAGGCCGCCGGCAATGTGCAGGACAAGGCCGAGAAAATACTTGAAACGCAGAAGGTTTTCCGCGACATGCTGACCGTCGAGCCGAAAGCCCAAGACGCCGGAGCCGGCGAGGGCTATAACCGCAACGAACGCCGCGAAATGGAACGCCTGATCGAGGGCAGCCGCTGACATGCCATGTATCCCGCGCCATGACGATGACGACCATCCGCGGGAGGAATGCGGAATCTTCGGCATCGTCGGCAACATCGACGCCTCGGCACTGACCGCGCTGGGCCTGCACGCGCTGCAGCATCGCGGCCAGGAGGCCGCCGGCATCGTCAGCTTCGACGGCCACCATTTTCACAGCCACCGGGCCCTCGGCCTTGTCGGCGACAACTTCAGTTCGGAAGCGGTGATCGGCCGCCTGCCCGGCGACCGAGCCATCGGCCATGTCCGCTATGCGACGTCCGGCGAAACCATCCTTCGCAACGTGCAGCCGCTGTTTGCGGATTTCGAGTTCGGCGGCTTGACCATTGCCCACAACGGCAACCTGACCAACGCCTATCGGATCCGCCGGGCTCTGGTGCGCCAGGGCTGCATCTTCCAATCGACCTCCGACACGGAAACGATCATCCATCTGATCGCCATCAGCCACTATTCCACCGTGGTCGACCGCATGATCGATGCGCTCCGGCAGCTTGAGGGCGCCTATTCGCTGATCGCGTTGACCCAACGCAAGCTGATCGGCGTACGCGATCCGCTGGGGGTGCGTCCGCTGGTGCTTGGGCGACTCGGAGACGGCCACATCCTCGCCTCGGAAACCTGCGCGCTCGACATCATCGGCGCCGACTTCGTGCGCGACATCGAGCCCGGCGAGATCATCGTCATCGACGAGGACGGGGTGCGCAGCGTCAAGCCGTTCGCCAAGCAACCGCCCCGCTTCTGCGTCTTCGAGTACATCTACTTTGCCCGGCCCGACAGCACGCTGGAAGGCGAGAACGTCTATCAGGTGCGCCAGAACATCGGCGCCGAACTGGCCCGCGAAAGCCACGTCGACGCCGACATGGTGGTGCCGGTCCCCGATTCGGGCGTTCCCGCCGCCATCGGCTACGCCCAGGAGTCCGGCGTTCCCTTCGAACTGGGAATCATCCGCAATCACTATGTGGGGCGGACGTTCATCGAGCCGACCGACAGCATCCGCCACTTGGGCGTCAAGCTGAAGCACAATGCCAATGCGGTACGCCTCAAGGGAAAACGGGTCGTGCTGATCGACGATTCAATCGTAAGGGGCACGACCTCAATGAAAATCGTCGAGATGGTTCGGAGCGCCGGGGCCCGCGAGGTCCACATGCGGATATCCAGCCCGCCGACGGCGCATTCCTGTTTTTACGGCATCGATACCCCGGCTACCGATGAGTTGCTTGCGGCGCGCATGGACGTCGCCGCGATGGCTCGCCACATCGGCGTCGACTCGCTGGCCTTTCTGACGCTCGACGGGCTTTATCGCGCCGTCGGCAAGGCCAATCGAAACCCGGGCATTCCCCAGTACTGC
>JAVEYE010000277.1:0-5381 GCA_034003665.1 Rhodospirillales bacterium
CGACAGCCGTTGGCTTCTGATAGAGAGCGACGACCAGGCTGTCGCGCGAGATCAGTTCCCGCACCAAGTCGACGATGACGCCATTTCCGGTGATTTCCGCCAGTTTGCAGTGGAAGTGCCCGGTCAGAGTGTGGGCCCATCCGGTGTCGTTGCGAAGACGGGCCGCCTGTTCTTCCGCGACATTCGCACGCAACGCGTCGATATGCCGCGGCGTCGCCATGCGGACGGCCACCCTGACGACCCCTTCCTCTAGGATCTGGCGGGCCGAATTCACGGCCCTCGCCTCGTCGACGGAAGGACGCGCGACGAAAGCGCCCCGCATCGGTTCGATGACCACGATCTTCTGCTGCGCGAGCAGGTGGAGGATGGGGCGCACCCGGGTCTTGCTGACCCCGAAGATCTCGCCGAGTTCGTCCTGACCCAACTTGCTTCCAGGCGGCAGGCGATTTTCGACGATGGCGTTGTAGATCTCGCTGTAGATTTCCTCGTCGGAAATCGTGCTCCTTCTATCCTTCACCTTTGCGGGAACATCGGCATCGGCCTCTGGAAAGCTTTTTCCGGCCGGCATTCCGTCCCGCTTCGACGCTGCTTTTCCAAGATTTCCGGTCATGACCTGTGTTCCGAGATTGATCCGGGGGCGTGGGCTTATTGCTGCAACAACCTACCGACGACCCCACCACCCATTCGTGCCGCCAGTCGCGGTCTCCAACCTCATATTAGGGACCGCGCACAATCGTGTACAGTTATTTTGATTAATCGTATACGATTTGAGTTGCAAACAGTTTTTTAAATGGCCTCTAATGGGACCCGATGATCCATCGGCACCCGTCTCGGAAAAAACGATCTCGGGCTGAGTGCCTCTCCAGTGGATCAAACACCGGTTTCCTTGTTGACGGGCTAGGGAGATGAAGACATGAAGAGAAACTCTAGGGCGCTTTTGGCCTCGGCCGCTCTTCTTGCGCTCAGCGCATCGTCGGCCACTGCGGCGACGGATTGGATCATGGCAAGCGGCTACGCCGAATCCAATTTCATGACCCAAAACATTCGCATGTTCATCGACGACGTGAAGGCGGCAACCGGCGGCGAATTGAACATTACGCTTCATTCCAACGGCACGCTGATCAAGCTCGACGGCATCCGGCGTGCCGTGCAGACCAATCAGGTCCAGATCGGCGAAATCCGCCTCGGCGGGTACAGCAACGAAGATCCCATGTACTACCTTGGGGCATTGCCTTTCGTCGCCCCGACCTACGAGAGCGCATGGAAATTGAAAGAGGTCCAAAAGCCCTATTTCGACAACATGTTCGGAAAACTGGGTTTCAAGGCCGTGACCTTTCATCCATGGCCAGGCCAGGGTTTCTTTACCAAAACGCCGGTCGAAAGCACGGCTGATTTCAAGGGCCGCAAGATTCGAATCTATTCGAAGGCGACCCAGGAAATGAGCCAGATGCTTGGGTTCGAGGCGACGATCCTGCCGTTCTCTGAAATCCCTCAGGCTTTCGCAACCGGCCTGATCGATGCCTTGTTCACCAGTCCACAGACGGGCATCGACATTCAGGCTTGGGACAACACCAAGTACTACACCGGCGTTGGCGCCCTCTACAGCAAGAACGCCATCATCGTGAACAGCAAGGCGTTCAGCGCGTTGCCGAAAAACGTCCAGGACGCCGTCATCGCGGCCGGCGACAAGGCGTCGGAACGCGGCTGGAAGATGAGCCAGCAAACCTATGACGAGCAACTCAAGGTTCTCGCCGACCATGGAATGGTGGTGACGGAGGCGAAACCCCAAATCATCGATGAAATGAAGAAGATCGGCCAGAAGATGCTCGAAGATTGGCGGAAGGTCGCGAATCCCGAAGCGAATGCGGTGGCTGACGCATTCCTTGCATCCCAGTAAGTGAAAAGGTGTACGGCGGGGTCCTTCTCGCCGATGCGCGAAGGACCCCGCCCTCGCCACCTAACCGAGGGAGATGTTCATGCGGCGGTTTCTGGATGGCGTTTACCGGGCAAGCGGCGGGGCGGCGGCATGCTTTCTGTTTCTGATTGCCGCAACCATCGTCGCCCAGATCGTCGGCCGGTTTTTCGGCATTGCGCTTGATTCCACGGAGAGCGGTGGTTTCAGCCTCGCCGCCACGACCTTCCTGGGATTGGCCTACACCCTCAAGCACGGCGCCCACATTCGGGTAAGTCTATTGGTCAGCCGTTTTCGGGGGCGCGTCGCCCGTGCCGTCGAACTTTGGTGCAGCGGTTTCGCGGCGGCGGCTATGGCTTTCCTGACGTGGCAAACCATCCTGATGGTTCATGATTCGTGGCGCTTCGGCGAAATCAGCCCTGGATTGCTGGCCATTCCATTCTGGATTCCACAGTCCGGCATGTTGCTCGGCGCGACGATCCTCACCGTCGCCTTGATCGACGAGTTCTGGCTCGTTGCGACCGGTCGTCAGGCGGGATACGAGGCGCCAGCGGAAACCGCGCTCGGCGATCATCCCCAAGACGAAACCACCCAGCGGTCGGGTGACGCGTCCGGCCGATAGGAGAGTTTCATGGACCACATGACCATCCTGGTAATCCTTTCCGCACTGTTGCTGCTGCTGCTGGCCAGCGGCGTATGGGTCGGCATCACCTTGTTGGCGATAGGCTATGTGGCGATTGCCGCCTTCACGCCGGCGCCGGCCGGATCGCTGCTGGCAACAACGGTGTGGGACCACAGTTGGGGCTGGGCGCTAACCGCGCTGCCGCTGTTCGTGTGGATGGGCGAAATCCTTTTTCGATCCCGACTATCGGAGGACATGTTCGCCGGCTTGGCCCCCTGGCTTGGCTGGCTGCCGGGTCGACTGCTTCACGTCAACATCATAGGCTGCGGCGTTATGGCTGCGGTTGCCGGCTCCTCGTCGGTGACCTGCGCAACCGTCGGCCGCATGAGCCTGCCCGAATTGAAGCGGCGCGGCTATGACGAGAACATGTCGATTGGAACCCTTGCCGGGTCCGGAACTCTTGGGCTTCTAATTCCACCCTCGATCATGTTGATCGTCTACGGCATCGTCGCCCAGCAGTCGATTGCCCGCCTTTTCATCGCAGGCCTCATCCCCGGTCTGATCGTGGTGTCGCTGTTCATGGGCTATGTCATGGTGTGGTCCCTTTTCCACCGCGACGGCGTCCCACCCCTCGATATCAAGATGTCTCTGCGCGACAAACTCTGGGGATCACGGCGCTTGATCCCGGTGATCCTGCTGGTCGCCAGCGTCATTGGCTCGATCTACGGTGGATTCGCCACTCCGACGGAAGCCGCGACCATCGGAGTCATTGGCGCGCTCGCATTGGCGTGGCTATCCGGAATGCTCACTGTCCGCAGCTTCATCGACAGCCTGATGGCGGCAATGCAGACGACCTGCATGATCACGCTCATCATTCTGGGCGCCGCGTTCCTTTCGGTCGGCATGGCTTTCCTGGGCATTCCCACAGCCCTTGCCACCTGGGTTGGAGACCTTGGCCTCTCTCCGGTTGTGCTTCTGATCATGCTGACCGGCATTTACATCATCCTCGGGTGCTTTCTCGAGGGCGCCTCGATGATCGTCCTGACCGCATCGGTCGCTCTGCCGATGGTTGAGGCCGCCGGATTCGATCCGATCTGGTTTGGAATCTACCTCGTCGTCGTCGTCGAGATGTCGCAATTGACCCCGCCGGTCGGCTTCAACCTTTTCGTCCTTCAGGCCATGAGTGGGCGCGACATCTGGCAGGTCACCCGAGCTTCGATACCGTTCTTCGGGCTGATGATCCTTGCCATCATTATTCTGGCTGCATGGCCGGACCTGGTCACCTTCCTGCCCAACCTCATGATCAATCGATAGTCCGGGCGGGGGCTGCCCTCCGAAACGGGGACAGCCTCCTCCTGCGCCCATCTCTTTGGCCAAAGGCGGCTAAGACTGGGTTCGATCGGCGTTCCGTCGGCGTCAACGGCTTCGATTTTCCCGCGGCCCTCGGCCTACGGCCACGCAAAGCCCGGCTGTCTATCCTCTTCTTTCGCTTGTCGGCGCAGCATCCACGACGGTCCGCGATGGGGCTTCCCTGCGGCGCGCGACGTTCGGCGAAGCCATCTCGTTGTGGTCCGTCTTGACGCCCGTCAAGTGATTGCGTTTCGCCTTCGGTTAGGCTTTTGACCCAACGCAGGAAAGGGGGCCATGACATCATGCCGAGCAAGCCCATTGAAATTCTCATGGATGAACATCGTGTCATCGAAAAGGTGCTTGCCGCCATGCGAGACTTTGCCGCCGCCTTGCGGGCGGGCGGCTCCGTCAATCGCGAATCGCTGGTCGGACTGGTCCCTTTCATGCGGGATTTCGCCGATGCGCGTCACCACGGGAAGGAAGAGCATCGCCTGTTCCCGGTGCTGATCGACAAGGGGCTTCCCGCCAGAAACGGCCCCGTTCAGGCAATGTGCAGCGAACACGAGACCGGCCGCCGGCTGGTCGGCGACTTGGAGAATGCCGTCGGCCGTCATCTCGGCGGGCATCCAGGCGCCGCCGACGGCCTCGCCGCGGCGATGGTGGCGATTACCGATTTCTACGCGCGCCACATCTGGAAGGAAGACAACGTGCTGTTTCCGTTGGCTGACCGCGTCCTGGGCCCCGAAGAGGTGGCGGACCTGATCACCGCGTTCGGCGAAGTGGACGGCCGTGACGAGAAAGCGCCGCGGGAGACATTCAGCCCATTTGCGCCGGGTTTGGTTGAACCGGCCAGCTGACAATATCCATTTTGAGGCATCGAAAAACCATGCGAACATGGTGGTTATAACAAAAATGGGATCGGCGATCATGGGAGACGTCGTAGCGCAGCCCGCCAGGGTTGGGGGGTCGCGATGACCCGCGCGGGTTCGGAAAGCCGGCGGGCGCTGTTGCTGTCGACCTTGGCATTTGCCGCGTGTTTCGCCGTCTGGACGATGTTCTCGATCATCGGCGTCCGCATCAAGGAGGAGTTCGGCCTCAACGAAACCCAGTTCGGGTTGCTCATCGGCACGCCGATTCTGACCGGGTCGCTAACGCGACTTTTTCTTGGCATCTGGGCCGATCAGTACGGCGGTCGCATCGTTTTTCCGATGGTCATGGTGGCCGCCGCAGCCGCCGCCTTCCTGGTGCCGTCGGCGGCTACATTTCCGCAAATGCTGCTGGCCGCGCTGGGGGTCGGCGTGGCCGGCGGCTCCTTCGCGGTCGGCGTCGCCTACGTGTCCCGGTGGTATCCGGCCGAGAGGCAGGGCACCGCCCTGGGCATTTTTGGCGTCGGCAACATCGGCACGGCCATCACCCTGTTCGCCGCTCCCCTGGTACTTGTCCCGTTCGGCTGGCAGGCCGTGCCGCGCATCTGGGGGGCGGGATTGCTTGTCGTCG
>JAVEYE010000278.1:0-5357 GCA_034003665.1 Rhodospirillales bacterium
CACAAAGCAGCGATGACGAACCAGCGTTCAAACAACTTGAACGGATTGCCGCCAAAAAGTCCAAAACCGGCCGAGTTGCCAGAGTGAAGGCGGGCAGAGCGGAAAGCTCTGCGCCGGAAGAAACAGAAACGCCAGTTCCCGATGGATGGGAGAAGACGTCCCTTGCCGAACTCGTCACCGTGTTGAATGGCCGCGCCTACTCAAAGGATGAATTACTCGATGCGGGGACGCCGGTTCTACGCGTCGGCAATCTCTTCACTTCAAAACACTGGTATTACTCCAATCTCGAACTGGAGCCCGACAAGTATTGCGACAAGGGAGACCTGATCTTTGCGTGGTCGGCTTCGTTTGGACCCTTCATCTGGCCGGGGCCGAAAGTGATCTACCATTACCATATCTGGAAGCTTGAGTTGCATAGCGAAACAGACCTACACAAAGGCTATCTGTATTGGTTCCTTCAGAACAAAACGCAGGAGATCAAGCGGGCCGGTCACGGAGTCTCCATGCTCCACATGACGAAGGAGAAGATGGAGAAGCTGGAGGTGATGCTCCCGCCCCTCGCGGAACAACGCCGGATTATGGCGAAGGTGGATGAGTTGATGGCGTTGTGTGATCGGCTGGAGGCACAGCAGCAGGAGCGGGAGACCCAGAAGGCCGCACTCGCCCGCGCCTCCCTGGCCCGCTTTGCCAACACCCCCACCCCGGCCAACCTCGAAATGCTGTTCTATCCCACTTCGTGCTCAAATTCTCCGCCTCCTTCATCATTCATCCTTCATCCCTCATCCTTCATCATTCAACCTTCAGACTTGCGCAAAACCATCCTCACCCTCGCCGTCCAAGGCAAACTCGTCCCCCAAAACCCCAACGACGGGGCGGTGGAAGAAATTCTCGTTCGCATCGCTACGACGAAATTGCGGCTCCAAAAGACCGGCGAAATCGGCAAGGATAAACCCATCGAACCGCTGCAACCAGACAGCTTGCCATTTGAAGCTCCTGAGTCTTGGCGATGGGCAAAGCTCGCTGAACTCACGGAACTCATCACGAAAGGCTCGTCGCCGAAATGGCAGGGCATCGCTTACGTCCCGGAGTCTGAAGGTGTCTTGTTTATCACAAGCGAAAATGTCGGAAACTACGTGCTCAGAAAACTCGATGACTTGAAATACGTGGCCAAGGGATTCAATGAGATCGAACCGCGTTCAATTCTGAAGCGGGGAGACATCCTCATGAATCTCGTCGGCGCTTCCATTGGTCGAACGGCAGTTTACGACCTCCATGACGGGGCGAACATCAACCAAGCCGTCGCCTTGATTCGGTTGGTTCGCGAAACAGACGGCGTCTGTCCAAGGTTTCTCATCCACTACCTCAATAGCCCGACGGCCATCTACTACATGCTCACGTCGCGAGTTGTGAACGCGCAGCCCAACATCAGTCTCACAGACGCACGGGAATTTGCCGTCCCCCTCCCCCCGCTTGCCGAACAACACCGGATCGTGGCCAAAGTGGATCAACTGATGGCATTGGTAGACGCGTTGGAAACGCAACTCGCCGCGTCCCGCGCCACCGCCGCGAACCTCCTCTCCGCCCTTGTCGCCGAACTTACCGCTAAAACAACGGGAGTGCGTAATGAGAAGTAAAATACTGTCCGGGCCTGGTCATGATCTCATAGATGAGATTAAGAATAAGAATTGTGAAAATTGCCATCTGGCGGCAAAATGCAATCATCTCGCAAATGAAAAGGAGATCCGTCATGTGGTCTGACAACGAAACCTCTGATGACCTCTTCGGCTTCCGGGTTCACGCCGACCTGATCCGCGAACTCATCATGGACCCATCGGTGTTGCCGGCGACTATCGGAGTGTTTGGAGATTGGGGTGGCGGCAAATCGAGCATCATGCAGATGCTACGGGATGACTTTGAGAAGGAAACCGTAGGAGAACACGCGGAAGCCAATCCCTACAAGGGAGTGGCGGTACTGTATTTCAACGGCTGGCTTTTCGAGGGCTACGACGATGCCAAGGCGGCGCTACTGAGTTCGATATTGGCGGCGCTGCGCGATCATAAGCGATTTGGCCAAAAACTTAGGAAAAAGGCGGGGAAGCTGCTCAATCGCGTGGATTACATGCGAGGACTGCGGATGCTTTTCACGGGCACCATCGCTGGTGGTGTGGCGGCGGCGACAGGCGGAGCCGGACTTGCGCTGATGCCTGCATTGCTCGGCGGTGCTTTGGCAGGCGCCAAAGAGTCCGCATCCGATGCCGCCAAGGCGGCATTCGAAAAGGGAACCGAGGCAGCCCCGGATGAGGCGATTTCCGACATTAGCCAATTCCGCGATGATTTCGCGAAGATGCTTGGTGAAAGTGACATCAAGACATTGGTCGTCTTGATCGATGATCTCGACCGATGTTCCCCTGATCGGATCATCGAAAATCTTGAAGCGATCAAACTCTTCCTCAACGTGCCGAATACGGCCTTCGTGATCGGAGCTGATCGACGAATTATCCGGCAGGCGGTGGCTTGGCGCTATCGCGATACCTTGAAGGCCTCGGCAGATGGGCAGACCGACCCGAGCGAACGGCTAGTGGATGATTATCTAGAGAAGCTCATTCAGATCCCGTATCGCCTCCCGCGCCTATCTCCATCTGAGACTGAAACGTATCTTACGTTGCTGTTTTGCAAGCGCCATCTGGATACCGCGCTTTTCAGCCGCGTTTGCGTAGAATCACGAAATCAGCGTGCCAAAGACCGCTACTGCGCGTTCGCCCAGACGAACGCATTGGAAGTTCTGAAGGGCACTACTTTGCCACCCAAACTCTCTGAGGCTCTGCGCATCGGGGCAGGCATCGCAGAGCAGGTCACAGATGTGCTCCAAGGAAATCCGCGGCAGGTGAAGCGGTTCCTGAATGCGTTCTTTCTTCGGCGGAAGTTAGCCGATGTCGCAAAACTCGACGAGGTAAAGGACGAGGTATTGGTGAAGATCATGCTCTTGGAGTATGCAGCACCGAAGCTGTTTGACAAATTATTCGCTAACATGGATGGCCAGTCCGGTTTGGTTGGGATTCTTGCGGAGTTGGAGCCGAAAGTCGACGCCAAGACGGGTGCAACGCTATTGGCACCGAAAGACAGCCTCGCAGAATGGGCGACGATGAACCGTTGGCTTGCGATGGAACCGACGTTGGCAGACGTTGATTTGCGCGACTACATGTGGGTGACGCGGGATCGATTGGGATCGACGATGAGCGGAATGTCGATGGTGCCTACAATCGTACGCGCTATTTTGAAAAAGGTTCTGAGCGAAATGGGTGATACCGCAGGGCGAAGTGAAATCCACATGTTACAGCCCGTGGAGCGTACGATCCTGACCCAATTGCTGGTTTCGCACGCGCAGCAAAAGCCTGGCGAGATTAAAGCGTTCCGTGCGCTAACAGAAATCGCATCGATTGATGACGCTGTAGCGAAAGATTTCCAAGGCCTTCTTGCCCGAATTCCCAAAGGCGAACTTTCTCCAGCTTTGGCCGTCGATATTCAAACCCTCGCAGTTAAGCAGAATGTGTTGGGCGAAGTTTGTCGGGAAATTACTCGGGAATACTCAGACGATAGGACGCGCTTCGGTAAGGCGCTGAAACAGAAAGTGAAATAATATATGGGCACTTCGATCAACTATTCAGGATCACCAAACTGGGGCCCGGCAAAAAAGGAAACCACCCGAGCGGGAGGCAAAGGGCACGTCACGCCGCAGAAAGCCGGTTCCATCGTTAGTGGCTTCGTGGACCAGATGACGCGAGCCCCGCAACTGGGTTTCGGAGCCCCGCTTTCCGGTCAGGGAGGCGGTTCAGGTACACCATCCGGAGGTGGCGGAGGCCGAGGCCGCGGTGGTGGCGGCAGAAGGCATCGAATCGATGGATCAGCGCGCACGGTCGCGCGCGGCATTGGTGGCTTTTTGGCTGATGTCAGGACCAAAGGATTCCTTGAGGCGCTTGCAGCGCGAGGTTTGACCGAACTTACCGGCAAGTCTCCGGATGAAATCGCGCTAGCACTTGCTGATCTTCTAGGCGGCCCTGCCAGCCTGATTGAGCAAACTGCGTTGCGTGGCGCGCTCATGGCACTGGTACTTGAATGGTCAAAGGGAGTGGAGGATATCGGCGGGTTGGTGGAATCGGTAACGAGCGCCGCCCAGAACATTGAGGGGGCACTTCATGCCTTTTTCGGCCACTACATATTCGAGGTCTTCAAGACCGTGGGCTATCAAGGCGTCCTCGCCACCCACGGCTTTGAGAAAGCCGAAAACATGGTAAGCCAAATTCGAGATTTCATCGACGCTAAGATTGGCGGACTGGAAACCTCGCGCGCGCTATCATCAGTGGATTGGAACGGCACCGATGGCGCGGCGATTGTGGACGGTATCGTCGCGGACACAATTGCTATCTTCGGGGAGGAGCAGCCATGAGACAAAACATAATCATCGAAATTGAGCCGGAGGCCGACATCAGGAACGAGATTGCCAAAATCTCACTCCATATCGATGGACAAACCGAAGATGTCATTCTTGATGTGAATGCGACCGCGTTACTGAAAGTATCGAGGGCCGTTCCAGATCTCGCTCAGGATTTTCTGTGCATCGCCTCGTGTATCTACGCTGCGGACAAAGCGGTGCTGCGGGATGGAGTGGACGATAAGTGGACCCGACACCTAGCCATCGAAATCCCAGTTGAGCACGCCGATGCATGGGGCGGTGTCGCCGATGAACTATCCGACTGTATCGGCTTCCTGACCGGTGACAGCTGGGAAATCTCATTCAGGCACGGCGAAAAGCGTTTGGTTCAAAAGAAATTCAGAAGACGCAAGGTTCGGTTTAAGCGGTCCAGCGGCGAAGCAGTTTGCCTCTTCTCAGGAGGGTTGGATTCTTTCATTGGCGCAGTGGACTGGCTGACGGAGAAACCGACCGAGAAATTACTTTTGGTTGGCCACTATGACGGAGATGTGTCCGGACCTGGCTCGGATCAGAGGGCATTACGAGCCATTTGCCAACAGAGATTTCCTGGTCGTTTTGAACTAGCACAAACTCGGGTTGGACTATCGTCAGGCGGAGTGGACACCAACTTTCGTAGCCGTTCACTTCTCTTCATCTCCCTTGGATGTTACTTTGCAGAGCTTCTCGGTGAAGGAGTGCCAGTCTTGATTCCAGAGAACGGCCCCATTGCTCTGAATTTCCCTTTGACCCCGGCACGCCGTGGATCATGTAGCACTCGAACGGTTCATCCTCAATTTATAACAGAACTCAAACAAATTTTTGAACGGGTGGGCATGGGCAATCCCGTCCAAAACCCCTATGAACTAAAAACGAAGGGCGAAATG
This sequence comes from Rhodospirillales bacterium, assembly GCA_034003665.1. Lineage (GTDB taxonomy): Bacteria > Pseudomonadota > Alphaproteobacteria > Rhodospirillales > Shumkoniaceae > Shumkonia. The sequence goes on from JAVEYE010000278.1 coordinate 5,353, forward strand.
GTGGA
>JAVEYE010000279.1:0-5373 GCA_034003665.1 Rhodospirillales bacterium
CTACGGAATTGGTGTGGGCAAGGTTAATCGTAACGCTGACCTCCAGGTCGTTCTACAGACAACAGGGCCGAGCGAAGCGAGGCTTCATTGTAAGAGTACTGGAGGGCCTCGATTCGCTCGGCCATTTTGTCTGAAGACCGACCTGGAGGTCAGCGTTACAATTAACCTTGCCCTCTCCAATTCGTCATGCGCTGTTAGGTCCTTTCTTTCCCACCCCACCCAAGGTTTGCAAAGCCCCCCAATGAGACGTATAATCATTTAGATACCTTGTGACTCGTGTTTTTGCCATTTCTTAAGGAGACTTACCATGTGGACTCCCGGCATGGGCGAATTGATTGTTATCCTTGTCATCCTGCTGGTGCTCTTCGGACCGGGCAAGCTGCCGCAGGTAGGTAAATCCCTCGGTTCCGCCATCTCGCAGTTCAAGAACAGCGTGAAGGAAAAGGACGACAAGGAAGACGAAAAGACCGAGAATCCCGGCCCACAAGCTTAGGTCTCCCGTCCACACGACCCAATAGAACCCATTCCGGAGCGTCGCCAGACGCTCCGTTTCTTTATTCTCCCTACCGCCCACCCCATCGAGGCGCCTTTTTATCCCCCACACTTGACAAGCCGCAAAAATCAGGTTACTATACCGTCTAGACGGTTCACCAAGCTGGGGGCTCACAAATGCCGCGCGCGACTTGCAGACAAGAACTCCTCGACGCCGCTGCCGCGGTCGTCGCCGAATCCGGCGCCGGACACCTCACCCTCGACGCCGTCGCCGAAAAGGCCGGCGTCAGCAAGGGCGGCCTCCTCTATCACTTCCCCAACAAGGAATCGCTCCTCGTCGGACTCATGACCCGCCATTTCGAAGATTGCGACGCTCGACGCGCCGCGGCACTCGACGATCTGGCAAACGACAATGCACGGGAGTTGAAGGCCGAGTTGCTCACCTTCCTCGAGAAGCCCGGCGTCGACGCGCGCACGGGCCGCGGCATGCTGGCTGCAATCGCCAACGAACCCAGGCTGACGCAGACCTTGCTCGAACGCAACCGCGAGCGCTTTGAAGCCCTCGCGGAACAACCCGGTAGCTTCGAACGCAAAACGCTGGTGCTCCTCGCAACCATGGGCCTGGGTCTACTCGAAATGCTTCAGGTATCTCCCTTCAACTGCGATCAACGGAAGGCGCTTATCGACGAACTCATGCGCCTGGCCGAGGAGGCTTCACGGCCCGATTAACTCCATTTACTCCAACACTGCGCATATCCACGTTTCTTCAGGATGCATGTTTGATCTCTAGGGCTAAATAGGACTCGCTCGACATGAATACGCCGCAACGCAACAAGTGGGCACTTTTCATCTTTCTCGGCCTCGGGGCCTTGCTCGCCGGACTCGTGCAGGGAACCTCGCACGTATCCGCGCAAGGCCCCCCGGGCGGTGCGCCACCCCCTCCGCCCGAAGTCGCCGTACTCGAAGTGCATGAGGAACCAACCACCCTCACCACCGAACTGCCGGGCCGCGTATCGCCGCACCTCGTCGCGGACGTGCGTCCCCAGGTAAACGGCATCGTCACCAAGCGCCATTTCACCGAAGGCGGCATGGTCAAAGAAGGGGACGTCCTCTACGAAATCGACCCCGCCCCCTACCAGGCCGCATTCGACACCGCCGTCGCGGCCCTCGCCCGCGCCGAAGCCAACGTCCGCCCCATCGAACTGCGGGTCGGACGCGAAAAGGATCTCGTGCCCAAGGGCGCGGTCAGCCAGCAGTCGCACGACGAAGTCCTCGCCATGCTGAAGCAGGCCAAGGCGGAGGTCGCCTACAGTGAGGCCGCCGTCGCCGGCGCGCGGGTCAACCTGAACTACACGAAGATCAAGGCCCCCATCACCGGCCGCATCGGACGCTCCAGCGTGACCGTCGGCGCGCTCGCAACCGCGCACCAGGGCCCGGCCTTCGCGACCATTCAGCAATTGGATCCGATCTACGTGGACGTGACGCAGTCCACGGCCCAGTTGCAGAGACTCCGCAAGCACCTGAAGGAAGGCGAAATCAGCCGCGACGAAGCCAACGCGAGCAAAGTGAAACTGCTCCTCGAGGACGGCACGGTCTATCCCCACGAAGGCGAGCTGCAGTTCCGCGACGTGACCGTTGACCCCACGACCGGGTCCGTCATCTTGCGCGCGCTCTTCCCCAACCCCGACGAGGATCTCCTGCCCGGAATGTTCGTTCGCGCGGTGGTCACCGAAGGCCTCAATGAGAACGCCATCCTGGTGCCCCAGCAGGCCGTCATGCGCAATCCCAAGGGCGACCCGATGGTGATGCTCGTCAACGCCGAAAACAAGGCCGAGCAGCGCATGATCACGGTTGACCGAACCATCGGCGCCGAATGGCTCGTGCAGAAAGGCCTCGAACCCGGCGAACGCGTCATCGTGGAAGGCCTGCAGATGGTCCGGCCCGACGCCGTCGTACGGCCTGTCCCCTGGGAAGAACACCCGGCGCCGCCGCCCGCAACCGAAGCCGCTGCCGCGCCCGCGGCCGAAACGAAATAACGGAGCGGCCAGATGCTATCAAGATTCTTTCTCGAACGCCCGGTGTTCGCCTGGGTTATCGCCATCGTCCTCATGGTGGCGGGTGCCCTCGCAATCTACCAGCTCCCGATATCACAGTACCCCCCCATCGCGCCCCCGTCGATCGCCATCACGTGCTTCTACCCCGGCGCGTCGGCCGAAACGGTCGAGAACAGCGTTACCCAGATCATCGAACAGAAGATGACGGGCTTCGACAAGATGCTCTACCTGTCATCCACCAGCGACTCGTCCGGCGCCGCACGCGTCGAACTCACCTTCGCCCCGGGCACCGACCCCGACCTGGCGTGGTCGCAAGTGCAGAACAAGCTCCAACTCGCCATGGCCAGTCTGCCGGAAACGGTGCAACGGCAAGGCGTGCGGGTAAGCAAGAGCACCCGTAACTATCTGCTCATCGTCGGCCTGGTGTCCGAGGACGGCAGCATGGACGGCAACGACCTGCGCGACTACGCCTTCTCGAACCTCGAAAAAGTGCTCTCGCGTGTGCCCGGCGTCGGCGAAGTGGAAGTCTTCGGCAGCCAGTACGCCATGCGCGTCTGGATGAACCCCGACAAACTCACCGAATACCAGATGACGATCGCGGACGTGGTCGCGGGACTGCGCGCATACAACGTGCAGATATCCGCGGGCCAGTTCGGCGGCGCGCCGGCCGTCGAGGGGCAGCGCCTCAATGCGGCCATCATCGTGCAGAGCCTGCTCAAGACGCCCGAGGAATTCGCCGCGATCCCCCTTCGCACCAATCCAGACGGCTCCGTCGTGCGCGTCCAGGATGTCGCGCGGGTGGAACTCGGCACCGAAACCTACGACGTCGAAGTCTTCTACAACGACGGCATGCCTTCGACGGCCCTCGCGATCCGGCAGGCGGCGGGAGCCAACGCCCTCCAGACCGCCGACAACGTCCGCGCCAAGCTCGCGGAAATGAGCCGCTTCTTTCCCAAGGGCATGAAGGTCGTCTATCCCTACGACACCACCCCCTTCGTGCGCGTCGCCATCGAGGAAGTGGTGAAAACCCTCTTCGAGGCCATCCTCCTCGTGTTCCTGGTCATGTACGTGTTCATGGGCAACATCCGGGCCACCCTCATCCCGACCATCGCCGTGCCGGTGGTCATCCTGGGCACCTTCGCCACCCTGGGCATCTTCGGCTTCTCCATCAACATGCTCACCATGTTCGCCATGGTCCTGGCCATCGGCCTGCTCGTCGACGACGCCATCGTGGTCGTAGAAAACGTCGAACGAATTATGTCCGAGGAGGGGCTCTCGCCCTACGAGGCCACAAAGAAATCCATGGGCGAAATCACCAGCGCGCTCATCGGTATCGGCCTCGTGCTCTCGGCTGTGTTCGGGCCGATGGCCTTCTTCGCCGGCTCCACGGGCGTCATCTACCGCCAGTTCTCGATCACCATCATCTCCAGCATGCTCCTGTCCGTGGTGGTGGCCTTGGTCCTCACGCCGGTACTGTGCGCCACCCTGCTGAAACCCATCCAGAAGGGTCACGAGGCCGCGGAAGGCGGATTCTTCCTCTTCCGGCCGTTCTTCCGCCTCTTTGACAAGTTCTTCTTCTTTAACCGCGGTCTATACCTCAAACTCCTGGGCCATTCGCTCCGGAAGAAGTTCCGCTACCTCGTCGTCTACGTCCTCATCGTGGTCGCGATGGGCTACCTATTCCGGCAGATGCCGTCCGCCTACCTGCCCGACGAAGACCAGGGCTTCCTCATGATCCAGGCGCAGCTTCCCTCCAACGCGACCCTCGAACAAACTCAGGAGGTGCTCAAGCAGGTGCAGAAGCATTTCCTCGAGGATGAGAAGGATTCCGTCGAAAGCCTCATGGTGATCTCCGGCTCGAACTTCGCAGGCCGCGGACAGAACACCGGCATGTCCTTCGTCCGGCTCAGGGACTGGGAACTGCGCACGCGCCCCGATCAAAAGGTAACCGCCGTGGCCGAGCGCGCCATGGGCAAATTCTCCCAGATGCGCAACGCCATGGTGTTCGCGTTCGCACCGCCCGCCGTAATCGAGTTGGGCATAGCCAAGGGCTTCGACTTTCAGTTGCTCGACCGCGGCGGCCTCGGCCACGACCAATTAATGGCGGCCCGCAACCAGCTCCTCGGAATGGCGTCCCAGAATCCCACCATGACCAAGGTGCGGCCCAACGGACTCGAAGATGTGCCGGAATACCGCATCGACGTCGATTGGGAAAAGGCCGGCGCGCAGGACATCTCTATCGCCGCCATTCACAACACCATCTCGGCGGCCTTCGGCAGCGCCTACGTCAACGACTTCATCCAGGGCGGGCGCGTCAAGCGCGTGTTCGTGCAGGCCGACGCCCCCTATCGCATGCTGCCCAACGACCTCGAACGCCTCTACGTCCGCAACAACAAGGGGCAAATGGTCCCCTTCTCGTCGTTCGCCTCGGGACACTGGACCTCCGGCTCGCCCAAGCTCGAACGCTTCAACGGCTTCCCCTCGATGAATATCGTGGGCGAGTCTGCCCCGGGCCGCAGTTCCGGCGAGGCGATGGCCGCCATGGAAGGCTTCGTGCAGCAGCTTCCCCAGGGCACCGGCTACGACTGGCAGGGTCTTTCCTACCAGGAACGGCAGGCGGGCTCGCAGGCCACGGCCTTGTACGCCTTCTCGATCCTGGTGATCTTCTTGTGCCTCGCCGCCCTGTACGAAAGCTGGCCCATCCCGATCTCGATCCTGCTGGCGCTGCCGCTCGGCATCATCGGCGGCATCATCGCTTCTTCGTCCATTGGCTTGCCCAATGACGTCTATTTCCAGATCGGACTCCTGACCACGCTCGGTCTGACCA
>JAVEYE010000280.1:0-5367 GCA_034003665.1 Rhodospirillales bacterium
CAATACCGCGCAGCCCAAGGTCGACGGCGGGCTCGAACTCGACGTCCCGTCGATCCGCGGGTTGGCCGCCTGGGTCGGATCGCCGATCGAGGCGCCGGGTGAAACCCTGGGACCTCTCGCCATCAAAGGAACCGTCGCCGTCAACGGGGCGACCTACGCCGTCAAGGACGCCGACATCAAGCTCGACGCCATCGCCGCACGGGGAGCCGTGACGGCTGAGACGAGCGGCGCCAAACCCTCGATCAAGGGACGTCTCGACGTCGACGATCTCGACGTCAACCCGTATCTGCCGGAGGAGGTCGAGGGCGCCTCGTCCACGCCAGCCAAGAAGGACGCCGCCGACGCAGGCCCCGCGACCTGGAGCGAGGCGCCGATGGACTTCAGCGGCCTCAAAGCGGTGAACCTCGATTTCGAACTGACGGTCAAAAGCATCCTGGCCAGGCAGATCCGAATCGGCCAAAGCGCGCTCGCGCTGAAGATCAAGGACGGCCGCCTGACCGCCGACCTGAAGGAACTGGCCCTTTACGAAGGGATGGGGAACGGCACCGTGACGCTCGACGCCTCGGGCAATGTCCCATCCATGCGCAAGACGTTCTCGCTCTCGGGTCTACAGGCGCGCCCCTTCCTGAAAGACGCCGCCGAGTTTGATCGCCTCAGCGGCACCGCCAAGGCCGACTTCGAGCTCGCCGCGCGGGGCGCCAGCCAGAAAGCCATGGTCGAGAGCCTGAACGGTAAGGGATCTTTGGCCTTCGAGAATGGCGCCATCATCGGCATCAATCTGGCGGCGATGGTTCGCAACGTTTCCACCGCCTTCCTCGACCCGCAGGCCGGCGAAACGCGGCAGACCGATTTTTCAGAGCTGTCCGGAACCTTCGTCATCACCAACGGCATCCTCAAGAACGATGATCTCGAACTGAAGTCGCCGCTGCTCAGGGTCGGCGGCGCCGGAACCGTCGACCTGCCGGCCCGCACCGTCAACTACCGCGTCACCCCCAAGCTGGCCGCCACCACCCAGGGACAGGGCGGCACCGGCCAGGTGGCGGGACTGACCGTGCCGGTCATCGTTTCGGGGCCGTGGCACGACCTTTCGTATCGCCCCGATCTGGAAGGCGCCCTCAAGGAACAGATCAAGGATCCCGCCAAGGCGGTCGAGACCCTCAAGGAGCTCGGCTCGGGGACCAAGCCCGCCGACGCGTTGCGCTCGCTGATTCCGGGGGCCGCGCCGCCGCCCGCCTCGGGCGACGCGCCCGCCGACCAGGAGCCGGCCCCTCAGTCCGCTCCGCTGGATGCCCTGAAGGGCCTGATCCCACGCCGCTGACCCGGCGGTCGATCAGCGGACGGCGGCCGTCGTCTGCGACGAGAACTCGACCCGCACGGTCTTGGTGGCGGGGGGAGGGTTGTCGAGCGCGATCTCGAAGGGGGCGTTGTCGTGCGGCCGCAGCGCGGATTTGTCTGCCTTGAACGTCCATTCCTTGATGGTCGAGCCGTTGCCGCCTTGAATGGTGGCGACAAGCGCCGGGATTTGGACGTTCCGCTCAGAGGTGTTGACCACGATGCCTTGGACGATCAACCGTTCGATGTCGTCATTGATTTCGACGCGGGGCGGCACCAGAAAGACAAGCAGCCCGCCGGTGCCGAGGAGTGGCTGCTCCTCGCAAAGCCGATAGCCGAGCGGGCGACCCTCCCCATCAAGGTACTGGTCCACGCAGTTGCCGGATGCGTAGCGGTCCCGGTCGAGGGTCGCCCAATTGATCCCGACGCGCGCCGCCCTCGGCTTGCCCGCGCCGACGGCGTAGTGAATGGAATAAAGGCCGTCGCCCAGCGCCGTCTCGGGCACCAGGCGGACGGCATCGTCGCGTCCCTCGACGCGGGAGACATCGGCGGCCACCCGGAAGGACTCGCTCTCCGACACGCTCCAGCGGCCGTCGGTCGTCGGCATGATGCGCCCATCCCGCCCAATCCGACTGCGCACCCAGGCCACCCGATACAACCTCACCGCCTCGTCCAGCCGCCCCTCCACAGATCGAAACGATGGGTCGGCAACGACGAACTGCGTGCCACGGCCGAACACCGACCGTTTCGCCCACGTCTGCCTTTCCCAGTCGCGATCGCCATCCAGGCGCACGTAGCCGCCGCCCTCGGCGACGGCATAGATCCCAGGATCACCGGGAACGACCGAAACGGCCTGTCCCGGCACTGGAACCGTGGCGCAGGCAGCCAGCGACAGACTCAGCAGCCCCGCGAGGCCGATACGCCGAACGCGAAACGGCATCGCGATCATTGGCTCATATCTCTTCCATAGAAACGACCTTGCAACCCACCGGTTCGGGTCCGCCATAGTCGCCGCGAAACAGGTCGCGCGCCGGCACCGCTGCCGGCGTCGGCCATCCCCCCGGATTTCGCCCCTACGAGGGATCGCACCGAAGCGGCGAACAGACTATTTGGCCGCAGTCTCATCCGGCGTTTCACCTCTCGGCCGCCCCGCCGCGTCGGCAGCCGCCTGAGCGTTGATGCGGGCGTCCAGCGCGGCCTGCTCGGCCGCGAGAACCGCCTTCAGCGCCTCAAGAGTCCCCCATCCCTCAGCCAGCAAGCGCACCTGCAACGCCGCATCCATTGCGGCATTGGCCGCCGCCTGGGCGTTCGCCGCGGACTTTCTGGCCGCCATCGTCGATCGCGCCGCCTCGGCGGCGGTGGCCGATTGTCCGGCCACCCGCGCCGAAAGCCGAGCCGACTCGACCAATGAACCCATAGCCCGCAAAGCCCGTGCCTCCGGCTTCTCGCCAAGCCGTGCTTTTTCGGCGGCGGCGGACATCCCAACTCCAAGGCTCAACGGCGCCCCCGGCGGAGGCTCCAAGATCTCGGTGGCGATTGCCGCGGTAGGGCTGAGAGAGCCAGGACTGCTGACGGTCGCGGCGTGAGCCGCCTTGTCGTCGTCAAGGGATTCGGCAGGGTGCTCGGCCGCCGGCTGGATGTCGATCACTTGCGTCGCGAGCGCGTTCCCGACGCCGGCGACGCCCCGGCCGGCTGAACGTCCCAGCAGCGAACTGACGTCGACACTCGCTCCGACCGTGCGCTCGGCGACGGCACCGCGGGCGACCGCCCCAGCGCCGAACCCGGCGTCGGCCGTCACCGACGCGTCGTAGCCCCCGCCCGTATCGCCTGGGCCGGGTCCGTCGCTTTCATTGCTGGAACCGCCGCCGCCGGCCTCCGTCCCGGCTCCCGCATTTCCGCCACCGCCCGACCCGCTCGCGCCAGTCTCGCCTCCTGCGCCTCCACTCGCGCCACCGCTGTCGCCGCCGCCCGTGTCGCCCCCGGTGTCGCCGCCCGTGTCACCCCCGGTATCGCCGCCCGTATCACCCCCGGTATCGCCGCCCGTGTCGCCCCCGGTATCGCCGCCGGTGTCGCCGCCCGTGTCGCCCCCGGTGTCGCCCCCGGTATCGCCGCCCGTGTCGCCCCCGGTGTCGCCCCCGGTATCGCCGCCCGTGTCGCCCCCGGTGTCGCCGCCCGTATCACCACCGGTATCGCCGCCCGTATCACCACCGGTATCGCCGCCCGTATCACCACCGGTGTCGCCCCCGTCGGACGACTGGGCAAGAATGATCCATGGCATGTCCACTTGTGCGTCAGACCCTGTCGACGGACCGACGACGGCAAGCGGAACCGCCCCCGCCTGGGCCGCCCCCACTGCGAAGGCCAGGGCGCTGGCTGTTCCCAGAAGCTTCGTACGGATCGCATCCACCCGCATGGCGTGCTCCTCCTCGACGGAAGCCCCAGCCCGCACGAGGCCCTCACGGCAGCGCCGGGGCCCGTTGGAGCCGCGCGCCCAACTCGCAAGCCAGCCCCATGGTGTAGACTGGGACTCGCGCGGACTTATTCCGGTGGAGTGAAGGGATTCAGAGGTGCCGCGCACTCCGCGGCGAGGTCGTCGGCCGCCACTGCGTTTTTCGTTGCGCCCATCCGCCCTCTCGGCCGATTTCCGCACAACGCCGCTGTCATTGCCCCAGGACCATCGTCAAAAAAACAAACCCCGCCGAGATGGCGGGGTTTGTCGTCAGTCTGAGGGGCGCGGGCTGGATTCGCATCGTCACCGGCGCAGACTCGGGGTGTCGGGAAACTTCGGAATCCCCCGGCCCGTCAATGTTGATCCGGGTTGGGAGCGCCCCCTGGGGCTATCATCGTGACCACCCTCTGCGGAAAGGGGATTTCGATCTTCTCCTTGTCGAAGGCGCACTTGATCGCTTCGGTCAGGTCCCATTTGAGTTGCCAATAGTCGGCCGACGCGCACCAGAACCGAACGGTCAGGTTGACCGAACTGTCCCCCAGGCTGTCCACGAATGCGGTCGGCTGCGGGTCGCCCAGAACGCGACCGTCGGCCTTTGCGGTATCCAACATCACCTGTCGGGCCTTTGCGATATCGTCGCCATAGCCGATGCCGCAACTGATATCCAGCCGGCGTTGCCCGTGGAAGGAATAGTTGGTGATCGCCTTTCCCCAGATGTCGCTGTTGGGAACCGTGATGCGCACATTGTCGGGGGTGTCGAGTTCAGTTGTGAACAACCCGATCTCTTTGACCGATCCGGCTATACCTCCGGCATCGACATACTGTCCGATCCTGAACGGCCGAAACATGAGAATCATCACGCCGGCCGCGACGTTCGACAACGTACCCTGCAACGCCAGACCGACGGCCAAACCCGCCGCGCCAAGCACCGCGATGAGGCTTGTGGTTTCGACCCCGAATTGTTCCAACACCATGATGATGGTGAAGGCGATGACAAGATACTTCGCCAGGTTGGCAAGAAATTTTGCCACGGCGGGATCCATGCGCTCCGTTTTGCCCATGAGCTTGAGCAGAAGATCGCGCAGCCATCCCGCAATCCGGAAACCGATGACCAGAATGACGATCGCCGCCAACGCATTGATCGCCAACTGCAGGCCGTTGGTTGTGACGAACTCGTAAGATTTATCGAGAAACTCTTCCATGTACCCTTCTACTCCCAATGGATCGGCGATTTCTTGGAACGATGTGATCCTAGGTCATTTCCGCGAACGGCGCAGCAAGAGTCGACCATCGCGGCCGATATCGCCACCTTGCGGGAGCGCATCTCCGCCACCATCGACGAAGGCTTTCAGCGCGAAGGGATGCAGCCCGCGAGATTGCGGCACGCGTCCAAGGGCTGGAGAAGGAGGCAAGTTTCCGCGACCTAATCGAGCTTTGCCGTGCGCCGTAAGTCGGTCATTCCACCGCAGGCGGCGACGTTGAGATCGAGGTCCCATATGGTCGTTCAACTCCGGCTCGTATAGACGGTCATCCCCATGGTCGACAACCTGTCCTCAGTCCTGTCCGGGATCGGTCCGTCGACACTC
>JAVEYE010000281.1:0-5311 GCA_034003665.1 Rhodospirillales bacterium
GGCGTCGCGCTTAGGCCGACCAAGACAAGCGCCGTGATCCAAGAGCGGATTTGTGCCAGGGCAGTTCGGCGGCCGGCGGAAGGGAAGGATCGAGAGGGCTTTTCCATCGTCATCGTTTCATCCTTCGGTTCGGCAACTGCCGGCATGTCCCTCCGCCATCCCTTTGGCAAACGGCTGGCGGGTGCGAGGCAGCATCAAGCCAACCGCGCATCCAAGAGCGAGCGTGCCGCAAAGCATCGCGTTGAGGGCGGCCAGCGAAATGCCGAAGATGCTCCAATCGATCTCGTCACAAGGTGGAAGCGGAGCTTCGGCCCGCACCTCGGCACGCAGGTCGAGCGGCCCGGTCATCAAGGGTGCCCCAGCCTCGCAGACTGCGGGTTCCAGCCACCATCCCTGCTGGACCCCGACGTGGTAGGTTGCCAGTCCGGCACCAAACGCAAAGGTAATCGCGCAGAGGACAAGCGCCGCACGCAACCGACGGGCGGATCCTCCCGGCATGATACCGATAAGTGAGCAGATGGCCGCGACGGCAAAGGGAATCCGCTGATAGACGCAAAGCGGGCACCCGACGACGCCCAAATGCCGCTCCAACACGAAGGCGACCGTCAGCGCCATCAGGCTGATCGCCAACAGGAACACAAGCAGCCGGCGCGGACCGCCGCACGGGAACAGAAGGTTCGAACCCATCTTTTACACCACGAATCTTTTGGGTGTCGCCGCGCCGGCTTGCGGGGGCAGGCCGTCAATCGGCCAGAATGCTCCTCATCATCCACAACTGCTTTTCATGGACCGTCAGACGATCCGTCAAAAGGCCGGCCGACACCTCATCGCCCCCCTTCTGGATTGTCGGTAACGCCGCGCGGATGGTCTTCACGACCGTTTCGTTATCCGCAACCAGTTCCCGCAGCATCTCCGTTGCCGTCGGAATGCCCTCGTTGTCCTTGACGGTGGCGAGCGCCTTGAATTTGGCATAAGTACCCGGCGCGTACTGTCCAAGCGCGCGGATGCGCTCTGCAATCTCGTCGATCGACGCCCACAGTTCCTGGTATTGCTCCTCGAACAACTGGTGCAAGCTTCGGAATCGCGGCCCTTCGACATTCCAATGGAAATTGTGGGTCTTGAGATAGAGGCCATACGTATCCGCAAGGACTTTGGACAGCGCTTCCGCACAAGCCTTTTGGGCCGTTTTGGTCATTCCGACGTTAGACACTTTTCTTCTCCTTCTGGTGATTGAACGGTTTGCCACTCAAGGCAATGCTAGGATGCGATTCCCGATCATCCGGTCGGCACCGGCAGTTTTTCATCTATGCGAACCCGGTTGGCCTGCGAATGGCTTGCCCTTATATTGTCAGGTTATATCATAACGTCAACGCGAAGGGGGCGGTCGCATGAAATCTTTTGCTGAGCGACGGGGCTTTTAGGCCCGGGCTCCCAGGCAAACACCGCTCAAGAAGTTCCTTCACATGTCGCATCTGGCTGTGGCGTCGGCGCCAATTCCACGAACGGTTGGGGGCGACGATCGACCTGCCTTGCCATGTCGTAGAGCGCGTTTTGGAGGCCCTCCTCGAGAACGGGGTGGTAGAATCCGTTTCGCAGCAGGTGGAATACCGTCTTGCCATCCTGGATGGCCCACGCCAGCAGATGCGCCAAGTGCTCTCCACCGGGCGCCGCCATGGCCGCCCCCAGCAGCAGGCCGTCGGCCTTTTGCCCGTAAAGCCTAAGCATTCCGCGGTTTCGTCCCATGGCCACGGCGCGCGACTGGGAGGAAAAGTCTCGGCTTCCGATGACGACGTCCGAGCGGTCGGCCAGTGTGGTCCAGTCCTCGCCGACGACGGCGACGGTCGGGTCGGTGAAGGTGATCCCGAACCGGGGTTTCCGCTGGATGCGAACGGGTACGCCGGCAACGGCATTGTAACCGGCGATCCGCCCCTCATCCGCCGCCTCATGGAGAACCGGGCGGTCGCCTGTGGCGTCTCCGGCGACGAACATCGGGTGCCCCACGATCTGCATGGTTTCAGGATTGATTGCCGGCATGCCGCGCTTGTCCAGCGTGATGCCAGCGGCTGACAAATCCAGGCGGTCCAGGTTCGATCGGCGCCCCAGGCTCACGAGGACCTGGTCGACGGTGCTTTCGCGTTCGCCAGCGCGGATGCGGACGCCGTCATCGGCCGCTGTCAGTTCCGCCGGGAAGCCAAGCCACAGGGGAAATTCCTCGGCGATCAGCGCAGTCATGCAAGACCCGACGACGGGGTCCGAGATCCCTCCCACCGTGTTCAGCACATCGACGCCAATCACTTCCGCCCCGAGTCGGGCAAGCGCTTGGCCCAGTTCGAGGCCGATGACGCCGAGGCCGATGACGCCGATTCGCCTGGGCCAGTACGCCTTCTCAAAAAGCGTGTCCGTCGTCATGATTTTGTTGCCAAGATCCTGCCACGCGGCTGGAACAACCGGCCGGGACCCGACGGCCAGAACAAACCGTTCCGCCTCGATCCGCGTCCCATCGACGTCAATCACGTTTTTTCCTACGAAGCGTGCCGATCCCCGGACAAGCCGGTTTCCAAGAGCCTCGATGTTGGGGACGATGGCGCCGACGAAGCCGTCGCGCAGCTTCCGGACATGGTCCAACACAGCCTTGGAATCGACCCGCAGTTCATCGCCTCCGGCAATCCCCTCCCGCTTGAGGACCGCTCGCCGGTGATAATCCTCGGCGACTTGGATGAGCACTTTTGACGGCATGCAGCCGACCCTGGCGCAGGTCGTTCCCAACGGACCGTCATCGATGACCAGAAAATCTTTGGTGCTTTTGCGAATCTGGCCCAGGGCGTACAAGCCGGCTGAGCCAATTCCAACCACGGCCACCTGCACTTTCTTCATGGTCATCCGCACCCGCCTATTGAAGATCTTGGTATACTATAACATATTTAAAAAGGCTAATGTTAGGGGGCATTGGATCTGAGACATACGGCCAGCGGGGTGAGCGGTATGTGCGAGCTGTTTGGAATGAGCAGTCGGTTGCCGACTACGGTCAATCGTTCCATTGCCGAGTTCGCGCGTCACGGAGGGCTCTCCGGCCCGCATTCGGACGGATGGGGCATCGCCTTCTTCGACGGCACCGATGTGCGGCTGTTCAAGGAACCGGAGCCGGCGGCGGAGAGTTCCTGGATACCGTTCGTTCAGGAGAGAAGCATCGAGAGTTCGGTGGTGATTTCCCACCTGCGACGCGCCACGCGCGGGCCGCGGGCCTTGAGAAATACACAGCCGTTTTGCCGCGAAATGGGCGGACGCAAGCATGTGTTCGCCCACAATGGATTCTTCGTTGGAGTCGATGACCTTGACCTAGGAACGTTCAGGCCAGTCGGGGATACCGATTCCGAAGTGGCATTCTGTCATCTGCTGGCTCGTTTGCAGTTGTTGCAGCACTACAGCGATCGCACGCCGGGTCCCATGGACGTTTTGGCCGTTGTCGAAAGTGTGGCCGAACGGCTTGCCGCGATGGGGCCCGCCAATTTCCTTTATTCAGACGGCCAAACGATGTATGCGCACAGCGACCGACGACGCGGCGCCGACGGTACCATCGCGCCGCCGGGGCTCCATATCTTGACGCGCGAGTGTGCGCTAGAGGGCGACGGTGAAAAGCAATCGGTGGTTCTGATCGCCAGTCAGCCGTTGTCCGACGAGCGATGGCGGCCCGTGCCCGAGGGGACGATTCTCGTGGTCTCGGAAGGGTTGGTTCTGGGTTCTGCAATGCGGCGGTCCCGTGGAGCGGCAAGGGCACGCCCTACCGATTCCTCGGTGACTGCGGGCGAGTCTTCCCAAACCGTGCATTGAGTTTCGCTTTGTGCCGGCCACCGTACGTGCCTCTCCCGAAAGTCGTTCAATCCGGGCGTTCGATCAGGTAACGTCGATTCTGAGTTGACTGAGGGGACGACGCAGGGGCCTCTCCGCAGGGGCGGCACGGCGGCGAAGTCCATTTCCAGGCGGGGGAGTGGGCATTGATGAAGAGAAATCGCATCAAGGCGGCCTGGGTCGGATTAGCCGAATGCAGGCAGTGCGCGGTCCGCAGTTCGGTGCTGTTTGCCGATCTCACGGAATCCGACTTCAATCTGATTCATGAGCCGATCGACGAAATCTCCTTCGCCACGGGCAGTGTGATCTACAACGCTGGCGATCTCGGGCACTGGGTGTTCACGGTGCGTGGCGGGGTGGTCAAACTCGTGCAATATCTTCCCAACGGCACCCAGCGAACCGTCCACCTGCTGCGCCAAGGAGCGGCGATGGGAATGGAGGCGCTGCTCGGCTATGCCTACGAGCACTCGGCGATCGTACTCCGTGAGGCGCTGGTTTGCCGCATCCCGATAACCATGATCAAAGATCTCAACGTCCAGACGCCGCACCTTCATGAGCAACTGATGAGGCATTGGCATCAATCTGCCCGCGAGGCCGACGAGTGGTTGACCCAACTTTCCACCGGCACCGCCAGGGCCCGCATGGCGCGGCTGCTTCTGTCCCTGGCCAGTGGCCGGAGATGCGAATGTGAACTTTTCAGCGCCGAGGACCTTGGCGCGATGCTTAGCATCACCCCCGAAACGGCCAGCCGGATCGTCGCGGAGTTCAAGCGCTCCAATGTCCTCACCCCGGCGACCGACAATCTATTCTGCTGCGACCTCGAGGCGCTGAATGAACTTATAATGGACTGATGATTTTTGGCGATACTTCGTATGTGTAATGATAAATCATAGCGCTATAATGCCATTCTTATTACGGATTATCAATAAACGGTTGAATTTTTTCCCGTATATCCATAGGGATAAATACATAAAGATTGACGCAGTTCAATGCCTTCACATGAGTCTTTGCTTATTATTGAAGATGGGTTGGATGTCTTCCTTCCCGAGAGAGATGTCCGAGCCCGAGGCAAAGATGGTGAAGGCCATGTCAAAGCTCCTGAAGAAGGTGCCGATCAGGGCCAACAAGATCGATGCACGTACCAGCGATCCTGTGCTGAACGCGAAGCTGGGCATCGCCTCCGTTGACGCCGGCGAAATCATCGAGGTTATTACGAACGATTCCAGTCTCGATGATGTCCTGCCGATATGGGCCAAGAAGACCGGCCACAAGTACCTGGGGCACGTGCCGGTTGACGGTTGCGAGCATCTCTTCATGCGTCGCGGCGCATGAGGGCGGATCGCGTGAGGCTCCCGGGTGTCGGCAGGGGTACGCGTCGTAATATGGTCGCCCCTACCTGATCGAACCGGGGGAGGGGGCGGCCATCGCGATTCATCTTCATCTCTGCGGCCCTATTGACGGCGCC
>JAVEYE010000282.1:0-5306 GCA_034003665.1 Rhodospirillales bacterium
AGGCGTTGCGCCACAACGTCGATATCCGGCTTGACCTTGCCGAAGGCCTGCCGCAGGTCGAGGCCGATGCCGTGCAACTCCAGCAAGTGATCCTCAACCTCGCTCGCAACGCCATCGAGGCGATCGACGATACCGGGGTGATAGAAGGACGGCTTCGTCTCGCCACGCTGCGCTTGCCGCCCGGACGCGTCGGTATCCTGGTGACGGACAGCGGGCCGGGAATCGACGAAACCATGCAGAAGAGCGTCTTCGATCCGTTCTTCACCACGAAGGCGGCCGGCATGGGCATGGGCCTGCCGATCTGCCGCTCGATTGTCGAATCCTTCGGCGGCCAACTGGTTCTAGAGTCCAGCCGACCCGGCGAAACCACCTTCCGCATGGCGCTCCGGGCCATCGACGATTCGACACCGTCGGGCGCTTAGCCATTCTCCTACTCCACGCGGAAGGAGCGGTAGACGAGGTCGAGCTGCCGGCGGATGCGCTTGTTGGCGAGCTTGGTGACCTTGGTTTCCCCGGCGAGGCGCCATTCCGGACTGCGTTCGGCCAGGGCCTCGGCGACCTGCCACTTGTGACGAAAACTGCGGCCGCCGAGTGCATTTACCGCCGCAACCTGCCCTTCGCTGAGGCCGGTTGGCCGGAAGGTGGCCAGCCTGAGCGGCGCGAATGAGATGCGGAATACGTTGGCGGACTCCAACACGGCGGCTTCCTGCGCCTCGGTCAGGAAAAGGCGGGCTCGCAGGGCGTCGCGCAGGCGGATGGCCGAGGGAAATTCCTCGCCCGCGACGTCGGCCAGCGGCTCGACAGGGATGCCCTGGGCCGCCAGGTGGTCGATGACGGTGGGCGACAGGCTGTAGCTGATTTCGCTGTAGACCTTCTGATTGAAGACGTTCTGGAGGAAAAAGAGCGAGACGAAGCAGATGATCGCGGCGATGATCGGCGTCGTCACCCAACCGATACTGATGTGGCCCAGGACCCGCCATTGGATGGCCCGGCCGCCGCGCAGGAGGCCGATGCCGAGAACGGCGCCGACCACCGCCTGCGAGCTCGATACCGGGACAAGCGGGATGGTCGGCAGGCCGGCGGTCGCCAGCAGGTGTTCCAGCCCCTCGGAGGCGAACAGAAACAGCACGATCGAGTGGGCGATGACAACCACCCAGGCCGATACCGGGGAAAGCGGCAACAGCTCCGCTCCCACCGTCAGCATCACCCGTTTGGAATAGGTGAAGACGCCGACGGCGATGGCGATGGCGCCGAGCAGGAACAGCTGTTGCACCGAACTGACCACGAAAAGGTCGTAAACGTTGAATTCGGTGAAAGGCGAGACCGGCACGAATACGCCCATGACGTTGGCGATGTTGTTCGCGCCGAGACTGTAGGCGCCGAACGCCCCGGCCAGGATCAGCGCCAGCCGGGTATAGGCGTCGAGCCGCAGCAGATGAAGGTTGGCCTTGGCGAGGGCGAAGGCGGTCAGCTTGAACAAAAGGGCGGCGATCAGGCCGGCCAGCAGCGGGCAGACCACCCAGGTCGCCAGGATCTTGGTTAGCGCCGTGGCGTCGGTGACCGATTCGGTGAACCAGTTCCAGCCGATGATCGCCCCGACGATGGCCTGCGAGGTGGATACGGGCAGCCCGGCCTTGGTCATCCAGTAGACGGTCAACGCGGCCGCCAGGGCCGCCGCAAATGAGCCGGCCAGCGCGTTGATTTCGCCCAGGCGCTCCAACGTGTGGGCGGCGCCGGCGCCACTGATCACCGCTCCCAGGATGACGAAGATGCTGCACACGGCGGCCGCCCGGTTGAAGCGCACCATGCCGGTGCCCACGGCGGTGCCGAAGACGTTGGCGGCGTCATTGGCGCCAAGCGACCAGCCTAGGAACAGGCCGCTGGTCAGGAAAAGAAGTACGGCGATGTCCACGGGGCGGGACTCCAACTGTGCGACGGGCTGCGCGGACGGACGATCATCCGCCGGACTCGTTTTCGCGGTTGCCGGGGTGCGGCGCGCACGGACAGGCGCCGCCCACCGGGGCCGGCCTCGATGCGGCGAAGGTCTGGTAGATGAGGGCGAGACCTTCCTCGATCTGCCGGTTGTACAGCTTGTTGATTTTGGAGGGGGGAAGCGGCTTCCAGTCCGCGGTCAGGCCGGCCAGCGCCTCGGCGACCGCCCATTTGCCGGGGAAGCGCTGGCCGGCCAGGCTGTGGATGGCGGCCTCCTGATCCGGCGTCAGCCAGGGAATCGACAGGGCCTCGACCTTTTGCGGGTCGAAGAAGATGGGGCTGACCTCGGCGAGGCGCAGCGCCTCGAGCTCCTGTTGGTCGCTGAGGTCCAGCCGCCGGCGCAGGGCATCGCGAAAGCGGACGGCGGAGGGAAAGGTCGTGCCGTGCAGATCGGCCAGCGGCGCGGTCGGCACACCGGCCGCCGCCATCCGGGCCTCGACCGCTGGCGTCAAGGCGAACGAGACTTCCTGGTGGACCGGCACGTGGAAAAGGTTCTGCATGACGAACAGGCCGACGAAGCAGATGACCCCCGAAATGAACGGGCTGACCACCCAGCCCGAGGCGATCCGGCCCAGCGAGCGCCAGCGGACCTGGCGGCCCGAATGATAAAGGCCGATGCCGATCACCGCCCCCACCACCACCTCCGAGCTGGAAACCGGGACCAGGGGCAGGGTGGGCAGTCCGTGGCTGGCCAGCAAATGTTCCAGCCTCTCGGAGGAAAACATGAACAGCACCATCGAGTGCGCCATGACGACGATCCAGGCCGCCGTCGGCGACATATCGAGCAGGTCGGAACCGACGGTATGGACGACCCGGTGCGAATAAGTCAGCACGCCGACGGCGATGGCGATGCCGCCCAGAAGGAACAGTTGCTCGACCGGGCTCAGGGAAAACAGGCTTCCAACCGAAACGGTCGTGAACGGCGATACCGGCACGAACACGCCCATGACGTTGGCGATGTTGTTGGCGCCCAGGCTGTAAGCGCCGAAGGCGCCGGCCACCCACAGTCCGACGCGGGTATAGGCGTCGGCGCGCAGCAGGTGCGGGCGATAGTAGCGCTTCGCCTTGGCAACCAGTTTCAGGAGCAGGACGGCGAAGACGCCGGCGATGATCGGGCCAGCGACCCAGGCCCCAAGAATATGGGTCAGGGTGGTGGGATCGGTCACCGAGGCGGTGAAGACGTTCCAGCCGATGATCGCCCCGATGATGGCTTGGGTCGTCGACACCGGCAGTCCCAGACGCGTCATCCAGAAGACGGAGATGCCGGCGGCCAGCGCCACCATGAAGGCGCCGCCGATGGCGTTGAAGGCGCCCAGCCTGCCCAAGGTGCCCGTCGGACCGGCCCCGCTGATCACGGCGCCCAGTACGACGAAGACGCCGCACGTCAGTGCCGCCGTCGTCCACGAAATCATACGCGTGCCGATGGCGGTGCCGAACACGTTGGCCAGGTGGTTGGCGCCAAGCGCCCAGCCAAGGAACAGGCCGCTGGTCAGAAACAGGAGTACCGAAATTTCCATCGGCCGTCCCGCGCCAACCCTAGAGGCTCCGCTTAATGGTGAAGATGGCCAACTCGTCGGCGACGTCTTCGGCGGCGTTGGCGGCTTCGTCGACCCGCTCGGTGAAGTAGCGCAGGTGCAGCTTGCGTTCGAGCGGCAGGTCCGAAGCGAAGATGGCGGTCTTCAGCTTGGTGCAGATCTTGTCGGCCTCAGCCTCGTAGAAGATGACCTTGTGGTTATGATCGCGCACCGCCTCGATGTTGCGAAAGAAGGCCCGTGCCGCCATCACCAGGGAATCGGAGCAGATCACCGATGTCTCGCCGAGGCCGATGAAATCCCGCTTGAAGTGCTCGGGGATGTCGGGCTTCTCGATGGAGAAGAGGTAGCAGTTGTTCTGGAACATGCCGGTCAGCCGGTCCATGTGCTCCAGCAGGCTCAACACATCGGCCCGAAGGTCGGGAATCAGGGTTTGCTCGTACAACTGGGCTTCGATGGACCGCCGCAATTCATCGGCCCGAGATTCTGTTTCGTTGATGTCCCGCAGGGTTTCCGCGAAGTCGTCGGAAACGCCGTCGGTCATATAGATTTTCAGGGCGCGCAGAAACAGGAGGCCGGCTTCCGAGACCGAGTCGAGAAACTCCTCGATCTGGCGCTCCAGCGCCCGCGTCCGGCCGAACAGAGCGGTTTTTCGGCTCAATGCCATCGAACAACTCCTCCCCAAACAAATGGCCCCAGGGGCGCGACTTCAAAGGAAAGCAATCGGTCCCGGCGGAGCGCGATCACGCCCGGCGTGCGGGGCCCGAAGAAAACATTTGGCCGGGGCGTCGTCATGAAAGCCGCCGGCCCAGATACGCGGGTTCCGCCCGCTATTCTTCGAAAAAACGGTAGAAAGGGGGACAGGGGGTGTCAACAGTAATTGATATAATTTACATGAATCGGGATTCGCGCCTAGCCCCGGAAACGGGTACGCCCCGGCAACCGAGCCTCAATCGTCCTTCTTGACGATCCGCCGGGCGATCCTGAGGCTGCGCGCGCCCGAACGGATCGATTCGTAAAGCACGGATTCCGTATCGCCGGGATCCTCGGTCAACTCGAGAAGCCGTTTCAAATCCGGATTGATGCGCTTGAGTATCTCGCGGATTTCCTTTGCCGGCTTGAGTTTTTCCTTGGAACTGGGTTTGTCGGGACTCATGGCTGCGGCTTTCTCTGTTGTTGCGCGGAAAGTAAATCGTGGATCTGTTTCAAAGTCAAATGGTCGCTTTGACCGGCGGGTTTCTGGGTGTCCGGGATGGTGATGCGTTGCGGTCCTTTCTTGATCGGTAATCGTCAGGAGTCGGCCTCTGGATTACTCTTTGCCGTGTCATAAAACCGTAACTTGTCGGCCGTTGGGCCAGAAACTATGCTATAAAATATTATATATACATGAGAGAGCGGGAACACAGATGGCGAACGCGCCGGACCAGCCGGTCATGCGGCCGCTTTTCGCGCAGATCGAGGAGCGGATCGTCGAGCGTCTGACGGCGGGAGAGTGGAGGCCGGGCACGCCCCTGCCCAGCGAGTTCGAGTTCGCCCAATACTACAACGTCAGTCAGGGCACGGTGCGCAAGGCCATCGCCCGCATCGCGGACAATCAGTTGGTGGTGCGATTCCGCGGCAAGGGCACCTTCGTCGCCAGCCACACGACCGAGCGCGAGCGCTCCCGCTTCTTCCACGTACACCGGGACGACGGTGGCAAGGAGCTTCCGGAAAGCCTGCCGGTTTCCTGTCGGCGCCGCCTGGCCGACCATGCCATCGCCTCCCGGCTTGAGATAGAACCTG
>JAVEYE010000283.1:0-5303 GCA_034003665.1 Rhodospirillales bacterium
GGTCGGCGTGTGCACCTTCCTGTCGCACCTTTTCGTCGACCGCCGCCAGCGCAAGCTCGGCATGACGCACGCCAAATGAATGAGGACCGAACGATGACCACCTCGCAGCAGCAGGCCGGACGGGACACCGCGGTGGGCGTGACCATCGAGGGCGTCAACCTGTCCTTCGGCAAGACCCACGTGCTGAAGGGGATCGACCTGGAGATCCAGCCTGGCGAGTTCTTCGCCTTTCTCGGCCCGTCGGGGTGCGGCAAGACGACGCTTCTGCGCTTGATCGCCGGCTTCGAGGCGGCGCAGTCCGGCCGCGTCGTCATCGGCGGCGTCGATGTCGCCCATCTGCCGCCGTGGCGGCGCAACGTCGGCATGGTGTTCCAGAGCTACGCCCTGTGGCCGCACATGACGGTGCGCAAGAACGTCGCGTTCGGTCTGGAGGAGCGGCGGGTCCCCAAGGGCGAGATCAACCGCAGGGTGGATGCGGCGCTCGACCTGGTCGGTCTGCGCGATTACGCCGAGCGGCGGCCGTCACAGCTGTCGGGCGGCCAGCAGCAGCGGGTGGCGCTGGCCCGCACCATCGTTATAGAGCCCCAGGTGCTGCTGCTCGACGAGCCGCTGTCCAACCTCGATGCCAAGCTGCGCGTCCAAATGCGCCGCGAATTGCATCAACTGCAGCGCGCCCTTTCGCTGACCACCATCTTCGTCACCCACGACCAGGAGGAAGCCAACACCACGTCGGACCGCATCGCCGTCATCGACAACGGCATCGTCCAGCAGGTGGGTACGCCGACCGAGCTATACGACAACCCGGCGAATCTCTTCGTCGCCAACTTCCTGGGCGTCGCCAACGTCGTCGCCGGCGCGGCGACGGAAGATGCCGGGCGCCTCGTCTTCCGCTCCGACGACGGCGCCGTCCAGGTACCCATCGGCGAGGGAAGCCGGGCGGTCAACCACATCGTCTTCCGCCCGCAGAACCTGCTGATCCGCCCCGCCGGCGCGCCGGTTCCCGAAGGTATGACCCGGCTGGCTGGCACCGTCAACCACGCCGAGTTCCTGGGCGGCGTGGTGCGCTACCGGGTGGCGGTCGGCGGCCATTTCGTGCTGGTCGACGCGGCCCATCAGCGGGGCGAGGGCAAGATGGCCGAGGGGGCGCCGGTCAACCTCTTCCTCAACGACGACCTGATCATCGGCCTGGCCCAATGATTCGCCGTCCGCCGTTTTAATTGTTGCCCGAGAAGATGAGGCGCGCCACACTGTGGCCATGCCAACACAGAGGAAAGCAGGGCCTTCGGTCGAGCGCATTCCCGAAGGCGACACCCGGCTGCGGCTGGTCTGTCCCGATTGCGGCTACATCGCCTACGACAATCCCAAGATCGTCGTCGGCGCCGTCTGCACGCTGGGCGGGCGGGTCCTGCTGTGCCGGCGCGCCATCGAGCCGCGCCGCGGCTTCTGGACGGTGCCGGCCGGCTTTCTCGAACTGGGCGAGAGCATGGCGGCCGGGGCGGCGCGCGAAACCCTGGAGGAGGCTTGCGCCCGGGTGGAGATCGGCGCTCTGCTCGGCATCTACGAGGTGCCGCGCATCGGCCAGGTTCACGCCTTCTATCACGCCCGGCTGGTGGCGCCCGAATTCGCTCCGGGCGTCGAGAGCCAGGAAGTGGCGCTGTTCGACTGGGCCGACATTCCGTGGGGCGATCTGGCCTTTCCCAGCGTCATCTGGGCGCTGAAGCAGGCGGGTGGCGGCGGCCCGGTGCTGGCCGTAGCCTCCGACGACTCGTGGCCGCATCGCGGCGACGGCGATTGATCGTCCTTGATGGTGACGGTCCGTTAACCTTTTCCCGTTAGCCTTGGCGTCATGACAGACGCCCCTTCCCTTTCCGGTTCTGCCGTCAGCTTGTCCGGAAGACGGCCCACCGTCTATGCCGAGGCGCGCGAGGTCGGTTTTCGTGCCCGCGTCGCCCGAAACGGCGATTCGCCGACCGTGCAGAACGCCCTGGAGCGCCTGGACAAGGCGCTGTCCTCGGGGCAGCCGCTGGTCCGCGAGGTGCCGCGCGGCTACTACGTCAACATTCTGGTTTGAGGCGGCTCGACCGGCCCCGCGAAACTTGCGTGCGCGGACGTTTCGGGGAGGTCGCCTTGGCCTAAGGGGTTCGGCGTGCTAGGCTCGGGGCCGATCCCACGCAGATGACAGGAAACGTCTGAATGCCCACCCACGCCGAAATCGCCGCCACCCTGCTCAACGCGGCGGCCAAGTTCTTTCGCGACGTCGCCTCGCAAAATCCCGAAGTCGGCGAGCAGATGCTGACCAACGCCGACACTTACGACACGGTTGCCGAACTGGTGCGCAAAGACCCGACCGGCAGCACCGAGCCCGATGGCAGCACCGCCGCCTGAAGGCGCGGCAGGGGCGTTTTCCGTAACAGTCTAGGCGTCCAGGCCCATCAGGGCGCGGCCGAAGGCCCTGGCCTCGAAGGGTCGGAGGTCGTCCATACCTTCGCCGACGCCGACCGCATGGATGGGCAGGCCGAAGCGTTCGGCCAGCCCGACCACGACGCCGCCGCGCGCCGAGCCGTCCAGCTTGGTCATCACAAGGCCGGTCACCTCGACCATGTCGCGGAACGTTTCGACCTGGCTGTGGGCGTTCTGGCCGACGGTGGCGTCCATGACCAGCAGGCAGTCGTGGGGGGCGGCGGCATCGAGCTTCTTGACCACCCGCACGATCTTCTGCAACTCGGCCATCAGGTTCTGCTTGTTCTGCAGGCGTCCGGCGGTGTCGATCAGCAGCACGTCGGCGCCTTCGGCCCGGGCCCGTTCGAGGGCGCCATAGGCCAGACCGGCGGCGTCGGCCCCGGGGGCGCCGGAAATCACCGGGCAGCCGGTGCGTTCGCCCCACACCTGAAGCTGCTCGACGGCGGCTGCCCGGAAGGTGTCGGCGGCGGCCAGATAGACGGACCTGCCCTCGCCGCGAAGCTGGCGGGCCAGCTTGGCGATGGTGGTGGTCTTCCCGCTGCCGTTGACGCCGCACACCAGGATGACGTGCGGCCGATTGGCGGCGTTCACCGCCAGCGGCCGGGCCACCGGGGCCAGCACGCCGGCCACCGCCTCGGCCAGGGCGCCCTTGACCTCGTCGGGACCGACTTCCTTGTTGAAACGGGTGCGCGCGAAATCGGCGGCCAGACGGGCGGCGGCGGCGACCCCCAGATCGGCGCCGATCAGCAGTTCCTCGAGTTCCTCGATCGCCGCATCGTCCAGCCGGCGCTTGGTGAACAGGTCGGCGATGCCGCCGGTCAGGCGCGACGACGTGCGGCCGAGACCCTTTTTCAGGCGGCCGAACCAGCCGCCGTTCGCCCCCTCGCTCATGACAGGGGGACGCCCAGCAGGTGATCGCCCCGGGCCTCGGCCAGCCGCACGCGCACGAGGGCGCCGGCCGGCGCCCCGCCGGAAAGCCGCACCCGGGCGTAATGGGGGGTGTGACCCTCCTCGCCGGTCTCGACCAGGACTTCGGCCTCGGCCCCGACCTGGGCGGCCAGATAGGCGGCGAGCGCCGCGTCGCCGGCGGCGCGCAGTCGGGCGGCCCGTTCGCGGCGAACCTCGCCGGCCACCTGCGGCATGCGGGCGGCCGGGGTGCCGGGACGGGCCGAGAACGGAAAGACGTGCAGGTGGGTCAGGCCCATGTCGGAAACGGCGGCCAGCGTGTTGGCGAACATCGCCTCGTCCTCGGTCGGGAAACCGGCGATGAGGTCGGCCCCGAGGACGACGTCGGGGCGGGCCGCCCGGGCCCGTTCACAGGCGGCGATGGCGTCGGCCCTGGAATGGCGCCGCTTCATGCGCTTGAGGACCATGTCGTCGGCCGCCTGCAGGCTGAGATGCAGGTACGGCATCAGCCGGGGTTCCTCGGCCAGCACCGCGAACAGCCGATCGTCGATGGCGGCGGGATCCAGCGAGGAGAGGCGCAGGCGGGCGATTTCCGGCACCTCGGCCAGGATGTGGGCGACGACGTCGCCCAGGCGCGGCCCGCCCGGCTGGTCGGTTTCGTAGGAGCAAATGTCGACCCCGGTCAGCACCACCTCGGCATAGCCGCCCGCCGCCAGCGCGCGCACCTGCTCGACGATGCGCTCCGGCGCGGTGCCGCGGTTGGGGCCGCGCGCGAAGGGGATGACGCAGAATGTGCAGCGGTGATCGCAGCCCTGCTGGATCTGCACGAAGGCCCGCGTGCGCTCGCCGAAGTCGCTGATCAGCGGCGTGTCGATCAGATGCCCGGCGGTCTCGCGGATGGTCATGATGTCGGTGACGCGGATGCGTTCGCCGCCGGCCGCCAGGTTGGCGGCGTCCAGCTTCTCGATGTTGCCGACCACGCCGTCGACCTCGGGCATGGCGGCGAACCTGGCGGCCCCAAGCTGGGCGGCGCAGCCGGTGACGACGATGCGCGCCGCCGGATGCTCGCGGCGCAGCCGGCGGATGGTCTGGCGAGCCTGGCGCTCGGCCTCCGCGGTCACCGCGCAGGTATTGACGATGACGGTGTCGGCGAGCCCGGCCGCAACGGCGCGCTCGCGCATCACCTCGGATTCGAAGGCGTTGAGCCGGCAGCCCATGGTGACGATCCGGGGCGGTGCCATCTTAGCCCCCCAGCAGCGCCGGTTCGAGCGTGCCTTTGAAGCTCGTCGTCACCGGCCCGGTCATGCGCACGTGGCCGTCGGCCCGCCATTCGACGAACAGCGTGCCGCCGTCCAGCACCACATGCGCCTTGCGGCCGGTGAAGCCGCGCCGATGGGCGGCGACCACGGCGGCGCAGGCGCCGGTGCCGCAGGCCCGCGTCACCCCGGTGCCGCGCTCCCACACCCGCATGCGGATGCGATCCGGCGCGATCACCTCGACCGCCTCGACGTTGGTGCGCTCGGGGAAAAGCGCATGATGTTCGACCACCGGGCCCCAGGTTTCCATCGGCACCGCCTCGGCGTCGTCGACGAAGAAGACGGCGTGCGGGTTGCCCATGTTGACGGCGGTGGCCTCGCGCAGCGGTCCGGCCTCGACGACGACCCGCACGGTGTCGCGGGCCTCGGCCAGCGGGATGTCCCGCCAGTCCAGTCGGGCCGGTCCCATGTCGACGGCGACGATGCCCTCGCCGGCCGCCTCGGCGGCCAGCAGCCCGGCCTTCGTTTCGATGACGGCGGCCCGCGTGCCCTTCTCGGCCATGGCCATGGCGGCGACGCAGCGGGTGGCGTTGCCGCAGGCCGCGATCTCGCCGCCATCGGCGTTGAAGATCCTCATGAAGGCGTCGGCCTTGCCGTTGCGGGGCAATCCCACCATGACCA
>JAVEYE010000284.1:0-5300 GCA_034003665.1 Rhodospirillales bacterium
TGAAGGAGGCAGGCAAGTTCTTGGGGACGACGCCCTATGGCGGTCGGACGCCGGCCGATCTGTTCGGCCGCGGCTACGACCTGATCGTCGGCAAACCGGACGTCAGCATGCTGCGCGACGCGGCCCTCCAGCAGATCAGGGAGCACATGCCCGGTTGACCGGCGGTCGGTCAGATAACCGTTGGCTGCCGCTTGCGGTAGAAGGAAAGGCCGAGCGGCACGAACCAGATCAGCAGCGTGACCAAGCCGAGGACGGCGGCGATCGGGCGCTCGAAGAAGGCCAGGAAGCTGCCGCCGGACTTGATCATCGAGGTGATGAAGTTGTCCTCGACCATCACCCCGAGAACGATGCCAAGGATGACGGGGGCGATCGGAAAGCCGTTCTCTTCCATGATGAAAGCCATGACGCCGAGGACCAGCATGAGCACGATGTCGAAGGTCGTGTTGTTGATGGCGAATGAGCCGACGATGCAGAACATCATGATGATCGGCATCAACGCGGCGTGCGGGATGCGCAGGATCTGTCGCGACAGCCGGATCAGCATGAATCCCAACGGCACCATCAGCAGATTGGCCAGGAAGAAGGCCAGGAATACGCTGTTCACCATGTGCGGGCGCTCGATGAACACGGTGGGGCCGGGGTTCATGTCCTTCATGTAGAGCACGCCAATGACGATGGCGGTGATCGAATCGCCGGGGATGCCGAACACCATGGCCGGCACCCAGGCGCCGCCGATGGCCGCGTTGTTGGCCGAACTGGCGTCGACCAGACCCTCGATGTGCCCGGTGCCGAACTTTTCCGGTTCCCTGGAAAACCGCTTGCTCATTCCATAGGACACCCAGGCGGCGATGTCGCCGCCGGCGCCGGGCAGGATGCCGACAATCGTCCCGGTAACGCTGCCGCGCACCAGGTTGAGCTTGTATTGTTTCAGGGTTCCGGCGATGCCCTTGAACACGTTGCCGAACGCGCGTTGCTCCACCACCGGCTGCGGCGTCATGCGGACCGTGTAGCGAAGGACCTCGGAGATGGCGAACATGCCGACCATGGCGGGTATGAAGCTGATCCCGCCCATCAGGTCGGTGAGGCCCAGGGTGAAGCGCGGATAGCCGGTAACCACCCCCATGCCGACGGTCGAGATGAAAAGGCCGAGGAACAGCGAGACAATGCCCTTCACGGCCGAATCGCTGGAGATGACGACGGCGCAGGTCAGTCCCAGGCAGGCCAGCCAGAAAAACTCGAAACTCGAGAAATTGAGGGCGAAGTCGGCCAGCGCGGGTGCCGACGTGCTTAGCACGATGATGCCAAACAGGCCGCCGAGCATCGAGCAAATGAGTCCGGTTCCGAGGGCCTTTTCGGCCTGCCCCTTGCGGGTCAGCGCGTAGGCCTCGTCGGTGTAGGCGGCGGAGGCCGGGGTGCCTGGGATGCGCAGAAGGGCGCCCGGGATATCGCCGGCGAAGATGGCCATCGCGGTGCAGGTGGCGATCGCCGCGATTGCCGGAATGGGCTCCATGAAGAAGGTGACCGGCACCAGCAGGGCCGTCGCCATGGTGGCCGTCAATCCGGGGATCGCCCCCACGAAAAGCCCGAAGCCCGCGGAACAGACGATCACCAGCAGAACGTATGGGGTGAACACCAGATCAAAAGCTTGAAGCCAGGGTTCCACGGGCGCTTACCATGCAATGGGTTGAAGGATGCCCCACGGGAGCGGGACCCTGAGGATGATGTAGAAGGCTGTGTGGATGAGCAGCGTGACGATCACGGCGGAGGAAAGGGCAAAGTTGATGCCCCTGCCGAATCGGCGCGTGAGGAGCGCGATGATGAGGATCGATGTAGGGATGAAGCCGAGTGTGTCGGAGACCAGGACATAGAAGACCAGCGACGCGATAACCAGCACGACATTGAGCACGTGACCGGGGGAACGCACCCAGTCGCCCATGCTTGCCAAGGGACTGGTTCGTCGCTTGGCGATGCCCTGGACCGTCAGGACGGCTCCGCATGCGAACAGGACGCCGCCGATGATGACCGGAAAGAACGCCGGGCCAAAATCTTGGCCCGGCAGTCCTGGAAAGGTGGTTTCCGCGTGGATCATCACGACGGCGGCGAAGACCATCAGGATGATTCCGAAAACCGCGTCGTTGAAACGCATGCTGTGGGGTCTTCCCTGAGAAGCTTTACTTCGCCAGTCCTGCGGCCTTCATTGTTGCGCCGAGCGAGGCGTCGTTCGCGCGCAGAAACTCCGTGAACTTTTCCGGCCCCATGTAGACGCGCCCGAAGCCGCGCTTGTCGAGCACATCGGTGAAGGCCTTGTTCTCGGTGACCCGCTTCATCGCCGGCACCAAGACGTCCATGATTTCCTTCGGTGTGCCCTTGGGAGCGGCAACGCCACGCCAGGTCTCGAGCGACCAATCGACTCCCTGTTCCTTGAGCGTCGGCAGGTCGGGATAGAGCGGGCTGCGTTCCGGCGCCATCAGGGCGATGGCTTTCACCTTGCCGGCGTCGATCATCGACTGGGCCTCGACGCGGCTGCAGGTGACGACATCGACACCGCCCGCGACCAGTTCCTTGAGCGAGGTGGCCGCGCCGTCGGTGGGCACCCACGGAACCGTGTTGGTCTGGAGTCCGGCGGCGTTCAACATGCCGGCCAAGGCCAGATGCCAGATACCGCCCTGGCCGGTGCCCGATCCCTTCAACTTGCCGGGGTTGGCCTTCACTTCGGCCAGCAGGTCGCCGACCCCTTTGTACGGCGCGTCGGCGCGTACCTGGACGCCGGCCGGATCGATGTTGTAAAGCGCGATCGGCGCATAGGAATCGGCACCGGTCAATTCGGTCAGGCCCATCCAGTGCAACTGGTTGATCTCGACGGTGATGATGCCGATCGTGTAGCCGTCCGGCTTGGCCTGCGCGATGGCGGCATGACCGACCACGCCCTGGCCGCCGGTGCGGTTCACAACATTCACCGGTTGGCCGAGCTCCTCTTGGAGGACGGCCGCGATCGCCCGACCCGTTGCGTCGGTGCCGCCGCCGGCGCCCCACGGAACGATCAGGGTGATGGGGCGGTCGGGATACTTGGCGGCGGCGGAGGAAACCGCGAAGCCAAGGGCGACCGCGCCCAAAGTGAGTGATTTAAGGATGGATGATGTACGCATGATTCTCCCCTTGTTGGCTGATGGCGCGTTCCTTGTCGGAACGTTCGATTTATTTCTACGGCGGGCGAGAGAGATAAACTTGGGCCGTCATCCGCCCCGCCGTCAAGGCTTTTGATGCAAATACCAAAACTAAGTTCCGTATATGGAACGTATGGCGGTATGCTCGCGGCGCAGGGGCATTCGGGGCCTTGCGCGCAACGGCTTACGATGCGAAATGAGGGACAGGCGGCGACACGCCGTCATTCCCTCAACCACCTCAGGCTATCGGACCCATGCTTCAGACTGCCCCGTCTTCACCGTCCACCGCCTTGCGTTTGGCCGTCTTTGACGTCGATGGTACCCTGATCGACAGCCAGAACAGCATTGTTTCCGCTATGAGTCACGCTTGGCAAAGCCATGGCTTGGTGCCGCCGGAACGGGCCACTACGCTTCGCATGGTCGGGCTGCCGTTGGCCGAGGTCATTGCCGGCTTGGCGCCGGGCGAAAGTCCCGAGCGGTGGGAATCGCTGCGCACGAGTTATTCCTCTGAATGGAGTCGCATGCGGGACCAGGGACGCCTCAGCGAGCCGCTGTTCCCCGGAGCGATCTCCGTGCTCGACGACCTCGAGGAGGCCGGCTGGCTGCTCGGCGTTGCCACCGGCAAATCGCGCCGCGGCCTCGACATGGTGCTCGCAGCCCACGGACTGGCCGATCGTTTCGTCACGTTGCAGACGTCCGATGTGTCGGCCGGGAAGCCCAACCCCGAGATGCTGATGAAGGCGATGGCCGAAACCGGCGCCGCACCTGCCTCCACCGCGATGATCGGCGACACCACTTATGATGTTCAAATGGCCCGCAACGCCGGAATCCACGCAATCGGCGTGGCTTGGGGGTACCATGACGTCAGCGAACTGAAGGCTGCCGGCGCCCACGCCATTATCGACGATTTCTCGGAATTGCCCGGGATCCTGGACGGGCTGATGGCGGAAGCCGTCCGATGAAACGGTGGTCTCGCATCCTCTTCGTCCTCGTCGTGGTGGTGGCCGGGGTCATAACCGCCGGCGTCGCCATTCTCGAATCGTTCGACTTCAACGCCCATCGCGGTGCCATCGCCGCCGAGGTCGAAAAGGCCGTTGGGCGCAAGCTGCTGATCGACGGCGATCTCGACCTTGCCCTTTCCTTCGCCCCGGCCCTGACGGTCGAGCGAGTGTCGTTGGAGAACGCGTCCTGGGGATCGCGCCCCCACATGCTGACGGCGAGGCGGCTGGCTGCGCAGGTGGAGCTTTGGCCACTGCTGTCCGGCGAGATCCGGTTGACGTCGCTCGACCTCGACGGCGTCGACGTCCTTCTCGAAGTCGACGGCGAGGGTCGAGGAAACTGGCAATTCGCGAAAACGCCCTCTGCAGAAGACGTGTCGACGAGCGGGAACCGCCCGCCGGGCGCCCTTGTGATCAAGGAAGTGATCCTTCGGGAATCGCAGTTGACCTACCGTGACGCTGCGGGCGTGGCCACCGAGGCCTTCATCGAGGACGTGAGACTGGCCACCGAGGGCGTGAACGCCCCACTCATGCTGGAAGGGCGCGGCCGCATTGGCGGCACGCCGATGGCGATCGAAGGCAAAGTCGGCGCACTCAACGCCTTGCTGGCGGGCACCGGGTCTTACCCGATTTCTGTCAAGGCCTCGGTCTTTGGCGGTGAGATTTCGGTCGAGGGCGCAATTGCGCTGGCGAACCCGGCGTCGGGCCTGGACATCGCGATCAAGGCCGCCAGCCAAGATGTTGCCGGTACCCTGCGGGATGCCTCGGCCGCGCTGCCGGTCCTGGCTGGCGTCCAGGCCCCGGAACTCCCTTTGGCCCTGACTGGCCGGTTGCTCTCCTCGGATCGCGGCCAAGCGCTGGAAGCTATTCGGGCGACGCTCGGCGAGACGGACCTTTCGGGTCGCCTCGCCCTTGGAGCGGACGCCGGTGGCCGCCCGAAGGTGACGGCCGAGATTGTCTCCCGCAAGATCGACCTTGCCGGTCTCGCGGCGGCGATGCCCAAGCCGCCGGTCGAGGCGATCGCGCCGGGTGCGGCTCCGGCCGAGTCGGATCGGCTTTTTTCGGCCGATCCGCTGCCGCTCGAAGGGTTGCGGGCGGTTGATGTGACGGCGTCTCTCAAGGCCGACGACGTCGTGCT
>JAVEYE010000285.1:0-5279 GCA_034003665.1 Rhodospirillales bacterium
GTGGCGGGCGGTTGAGTTCGAGGCCATCATCGCGGCCAGCCTGTCCTATGCCGGCCAAACCGAAATCGTCGTCGACTACGAACACCAGACGGACCAGTCCCCGAAGAACGGCCAAGCGGCGCCGGCCGCTGGATGGATCAAGGGCTTTGCGGCCCGAACGGACGGCCTTTACGGCCTGGTCGAATGGACGAGCCGGGCGCGGGCCTACCTCGCCGCCCGCGAATATCGCTACCTATCGCCGGTCTTCAATCACACGCCCGACGGCCGGATTACGCGGCTCTTGCGAGCCGCCCTCACCAACGCTCCCGCACTCGAGTTGACGGCCCTTGCAAGGGCGGAGGAGTCCATGGACGAACTGAAAGAACTGCGGCGCCTTATCGGGCTTCCCGAAGACGCCGATCTAGCCGTGATCACCGCGAAGGTGGCGGAACTGCTGAGCGTGAAGGCGACTGCCGTTCCCGATCCATCGCAGTACGTGCCGATCGCCGACTTCGAACGGGTCACGAAAGAGCTGAATGCGCGCGACCAGGGCGTAGCCCTCGCCAAGGCGGAAACGGTCGTGGATCAAGCCATCGGCCGGGGCCATCTGCCGCCCTACCTGAAGGATTGGGCCGTCTCGCTCTGCACCGTCAACAAGCCGGCCTTCGACGCCTTCGTTGACCGCACGGCGCCGGCCATGGCGCGGCTGTTCGACGTGATCGTTCACGGCAATCCGCCGGCCGGGGACCGCGCTGCCGGCCTGGACGAAAGCCAGGCCGCAGTCTGCAATGCCCTCGGGCACTCGCCCGAGGACTTCGCCAAGAATTTGAAGGGGTAACCCCATGATCATCAACCACGCCAACCTCGCCGCCCTCTTCACCGGCTTCAAAACGTCGTTTGAAAAGGGTATGACCGAGGCGAAGTCCCAGTACCGGGACGTCGCCACCGTCGTCCCCAGCTCGGATGCCTCCAACACCTATGGCTGGCTCGGCCAGCTGCCGTCCGTTCGCGAGTGGCTCGGCGACCGCGTCATCAAGAACCTCTCGGTGCATGCCTATGCCATTTCCAACAAGGACTTCGAGTCGACGGTGTCGGTCAACCGCAACCACATCGAAGACGACAAGTTCGGCATCTACGGCCCGGCCTTTACCGAAATGGGGCGGACGGCGGCGACGCATCCGGACGTGCTGGTGTTCTCGCTGCTGGCGGCGGGATTCGCCAGCCACTGCTACGACGGCCAATACTTCTTCGACACGGACCACCCCGTGGGCAACGGCGAGGAAGCGCCGGTCTCAGTCAGCAACGTCCAGGCCGGCGCCGGGGCCGCCTGGTTCCTGCTCGACACCAGCCGTGCCATCAAGCCGCTGATCTTCCAGGAGCGCCGGCCATACAATCTGGTCAAGCTCGACTCCGAGATCGACGAAAACGTCTTCTGGCGCAAAGAGTACATCTACGGCGTCGACGGCCGCGCGAATGCCGGTTTCGGCCTGTGGCAGCTCGCCTACGCCTCCAAGGCGGACCTGACGTCCGCCAACTACGAGGCGGCGCGGGCGGCCATGGCGGAGTTCAAGGGTGACGAGGGACGGCCACTCGGCATTCAGCCGGACACCTTGGTCGTCCCGTCTTCCCTGGAAGGCGCGGCGCGGCGCCTTCTCAAGAACGGCACCCGCGTCGAGGTTGTCGGCGAAACGCCGGTCCCGGTCGCCAACGAGTGGGCCGACAGCGCCAAGCTCATCGTTTCGCCGTGGCTGGCATAGGCTAGAGCGCCTGCCACGAAGGCCCCGCGCCGGTTCTACTCTTCCGATCGGCGCGGGGCCTGTTCTTCTCAAACGGTAAAGGCAAAAAACTATGGCTGAAACCACCGTGACATTAAAAAACGGCCTCAAGATCGGTGAGGTTGTCCATACCGAAGCGGTGCTTCGCGAGCCGACCGTCGCCGACCTGATCGACGCCGGGACCGAGGCCGAACAGGTCGTGGAGATGGGCGGAGAGGCGCACCTGGTGCGAAGCCCCACCGTCGCCGGCCTTCTGTTGCTCGGCCGCCAGGTGGTGCGCATCGGCGCCCATCCCGGCCCGCTGACCAAGGGTGAGCTGCTCAGGCTTGATACGGACGATTTTCTCATGCTCCAGGCAGCCGCCGACCAACTCGACGCGGCGGCCTCCAAGCGTCTGGCGGCGAGGATCGACTCGCGGGGGCGATCTGACCCGGCACGTTGAGGCCATTGAGGACGTGGTCCTGTTGCTGTGCTCCCGCACGGGGTGGACCCGGACTGAGACCTTGGCGTTGCCGGCTACCACGGCCGCACGGCATGCGAAGCAGCTGAGGACACGATGAGCGACCTGCGCACCTATCTAGGAATCTACGTCCGGGGCGACGCTTCCCAGAAGGCACGGGAGATCGACAAGGCCTTCCAGCGGATGGGCGAGCGAAGCGCCCGTCACCTCGGCATGATGGGGCGCGGCATGGGGCTGGCCAGCCGGGGACTGGACCGCCTGGCCAACCGCTACACTGCGCTGATCACCGGGGCCGGTGCCGCCGGCACGCTCAAGATGGTTTCCGACCTCGATACCCGGCTGACCTATCTCGGCATCCAGGCCGGCAAGTCCGCCCAACAAATCGACGGTCTCAAGAACAAGGTCTTCGAGATCGCCAACGCGCCGGACATTCGCGTTGACCCGTCGCAGATCCTCGACGCCCTTGACCAGATCATCGAGAAGACGGGGAATTTCGAGGCAGCCGAGGACAACATCCGCAACATCGGCCTGGCGATCCGTGCGACCAACGCCCAAGGCGCCGACATTGGGGCGATGATCTCGGACATGAATGAGAAGTTTGGGGTCGTGAAGGCCGACCGGATGTTGGCCGTGCTCGACAGGTTGAACGAACAGGGGAAGGACGGTGCCTTTACCATTCGCGACCTGGCGGCCCAAGGTCCGCGTCTGACTGCCGCCTATGCGGCAACCGGACGGGCCGGCGAGGACGCGGTACGCGAAATGGGCGCCCTTCTCCAGATGATCCACCGGGGCACGGGCGTTCCGGAGCAGACAGCGACGGCGTTCGAGGCGCTGCTGCGCACCCTCAACGACGTGTCGAAGGTCAAGCTTCTGCGGCAGAAGGGAATCCGGTTGACCGATCCGGACGATCCCAAGCGTATGCGGTCCGTGGTTGACATCTTCAAGGAAATCATCACCAGGTCCGGCGGCGACATAATGAAGATCTCCGAAATCTTCGACGCCGAGTCGATGCGCGCCTTCACGGCTTCCGTCACCGAGTTCAAGAAAACCGGCGGTTTCAAGAGCCTCGATGGCTTCCTGCGCCAATCCGGCGACGGCCAGGCGATGATGGAGGACGCGGCCCGCGCGGCCGATACCTTCGGGGCATCCCTCCAGTCGTTGCGCACTGAATGGACGCGCTTCGCCGACGCCAACCTGGCCGGTCCCGTTCGCGATCTGGCGCACGCCATAAACTCGCTGGAGCCGGAGACGATCCAGAAGACGTTGAAGGCCTTGGCATGGGGTGGCGCCGCGCTTGGCGGCCTGGTTGCCGTCAACCAGGTGGCCGGCGGAGTGCGCGCGGCTGCCGGCGTATGGCGGACGATTCGCGGCGGCCGGGGCCGGGGCGCGGCAGGGGCCGCCGGCGGCCTTGCCGGTGCCGGAGGAATGGGCGGACCGGTGCCTGTCGTCGTGCTGAACTGGCCGGGCGGGGCGGCCAGCGCATGGGCGCCCGGCATGGGCTCCGGCGGAAAAGCCGCGCCGACGCGGGCAAGCGGGCGCGTTGCCGGCTTGGCGCGGCGGGCGGGAGGATTCCTTGGTCGTCTGGGCGGCCGGGCACTTTTGCCGCTGGCGCTGCTGGATGGCGGTATCGACATGGTCGGCTCGTTGATGGCCGGTGACCGGGCTGGTGCGGCCGGGGCCGGCGGGCGCATGGCCGGGGGCGTTGCTGGCGCCGCAACAGGGGCGGCCCTGGGGTCGGTGATACCGGGCTTTGGCACCGCGATTGGTGGTATTGCCGGTGGCCTGGTCGGCGCGCTTGGCGGGGAGCAGCTCTTCCGGGCGGGCTCCCGATGGTTCGGCTCGGGCGACGACACCGCGGCGGAGAAGAGGGGGGCGCCCACTAAGAATCATGACACGAGGTTCAGGGGCGAAGTCACCGTGACGTTTGAGAACGCACCCGCTGGCATGAAGGTTTCCCGCCTCCGGAGCAGCAGCCGCGACTTTGATCTGAATGTCGACGTGGGGCCAATGATGGTGTCGCCGTGAGCGAAGACCAAGACATCGCCGACTATCTCGAAGGCTTACCGCGCCACCTGACATACGCGGCAATAGCGGAATTTTGCCGAAGGCGCTTCGGAAAACGGGCCTGGTCGAGAGCCAAAATCGTGCGCTATTGGTGCGCCACT
Source organism: Rhodospirillales bacterium (assembly GCA_034003665.1). Classification (GTDB taxonomy): domain Bacteria; phylum Pseudomonadota; class Alphaproteobacteria; order Rhodospirillales; family Shumkoniaceae; genus Shumkonia. Next base: position 4,380 of record JAVEYE010000285.1, read on the forward strand.
CATTCGATCAAATCGGGGCGCAAGCTTCGCATAGGCCTGGACGCCGAAGTTCGGGCCTTTGTCGATGACCGGCTCGGCCGGCTGACGTTGAGCGAGATTTCCACCGAGTGTGTTGCCGCTTTCGGAAAGGAGCGGGCGCCATCGCGGTCGGGGATACATCGGTACTGGATGAGGAGCCGCAACGAGAAGTAGAACTATCCCGAGTTCCCAAAAGACCTGCCGCGACGGCTCGGTTCATAGTTCCGAACGGGATAAAATATGAGGTCTTTGCTCTAACCCGTTGGACGGCAAAGCATTAATCGAACAGTGACGTGATCGCGGAAGTGTGACGCTGTCGTCACTGTTTTACAGGCCATTCAGGCGCTTCGTTCCCGTCGATTTCAGCAGGTTAAGGGCACCTGGAACCTTTGATTAAGGCCATTTTAACGCCCCTGTGTGGTGCGGCGCCAGTTCAAAATCTATTTGTCGCGAAAGCGACACGGAACGGCCGACTTTTTGACGTATGCGTCCCATTTGCATCCCACTACTTTTCGCACGACGTTTCGACCGCAGCGCCTTGTTTTTCTTGACCTTTCATTCCATTATATCCCCGCGTTTCCCACTATATTCCGCCTCCCCGGATCTACAAAACCAAATGACGTGTAACAGTTTCGCATAGGGGCGAAGGCGCGTTTTCCAAAGGCGGCTGGCACCCCCCTTACGCCACCAAGAACAGGTCAAGGCAGATATCCGCGAAGCGCCGGCGGCCGTGCGGGGCGACCCTCGCGACCACTTCTTGCCCGGCCTCGATCAACCGGGCAAACGGTTCGGCATGGAGCGGCTGAAGGTTCCCGATATAGGTTCCGTCCTCCGTGAAGACCTCCATGACGGCCCACATCTCTCCGATTTCGACGGGTCGCA
>JAVEYE010000286.1:0-5277 GCA_034003665.1 Rhodospirillales bacterium
GACGGTCTTTGTTGAATTCAGGCCGATCTTGGTGAGCAAGGGAACCTTCACCGTCACCCTCACGGCCCCCGGGAATGGCGTGATGACCGCCGAGGACGACATGGGCAAGCTTCTGACTTCCGGTGTCCCCCTGGTGTACGACCTGGCCGGAGGCGACGAAGTTCCCCTCTGGTTCGATATCAAGCGCGAAGGCAATGCCGGTGGCGTGGCGACTTTCTCCTTTGTGTACGACGGCGGGGCTGAATATGCAAAACTGGAAAAGTCCCTCGACGTGGATGTCTACAAGTTGACCTTTGACCCGGCCCCCATCACCCTTTTCGTCGGCGAGGAAAAGGATGTCAAGGCGAAACTGGAAGGCCCGCCGAAGGCTCTCGGCATGCTCTACACCACCGAGGACTGCCAGCATGTGGTTCCCGTAGCGATGCAGGTGGCCCACCAGGCCGGGGCTGAAGTCGAGATCAAGATTATCGGCATCAAGCCATCCGACGAGGAGCCCGATGGCTGTTCCTTGCTCGGCGTCTTCCCCGATGGCCGGTCGATGGCCGTGGATATCGAGGTGAAATCGGCGAAAGTCGACTTGGACATGCCCGGGGTTCCGGAGCAGACCGAGAATGATGACGGCAGCGGCGGCTTCGTCATGGTCAATGACGACGATGACAATGAAAACGGAAAGATCGATCACCTCGAGAATGGCGCTGAGAACAATGAGTTCCAGGCTATCCACATCGATTGGGTTCCAGACAAGGATGACTGGCTTGCGTTCGATGCCGCAACCCCATTGAGGCTTAGTCTCCGCCCGGTCATATCGGCTGGCAGCTATGTCCGCGTATGGAAGAAAGTCGGGAGCGGTTATGAACTCCTCATTGACGGACAGGGTGATTATGATTTCACCCGTGGCGAACTCATGAGCATCGGCAGGACCGTCTATGTCGAAGGCTTTTCACCGGGTGCCAGTCGGCTGACGTTGCGCTACGAGAATCCCAAGCTGCCTTCGGCCCTGGAAGACAGGCTTAAGGTTACCGCCGTCAAGAACGACATCCATCTCGAAGACCTGAAGGATGAGGATGGCGAAGCCCCCTTCGAGCTTTCCCGCGGCGCGTTCCTGCCGGTGAATGTCGACGGGGATCGCCAACTGCTGAAGAAATTGACCGTGCGCCGTCCGCGACCAACCAGTGCGAATCACATCCCGGCCGATGGCAGCGTCATCCTGAGTTGGTCGCCGGGCATTGCAATCTATACGGCGAAGGATTTGGCCAGTCAGAAGCTCGCCACCCCCGCAACCATCCCCTTCGCCCAACTGGCCGCCGAATATTATGTCAACCTGATTGAACCATCCGAAGCGCCCCGCGACCAGTTCATCAAAACCACCTATGTCTCTCCTAACAACGCCGCGTTATGCGAGGACGAGATCCGCATCACCAGCCTGCTTCTCGACCTGGATGTGGATTCGGACAATGACGGCACCGTGGAGCAAGATGCCGCGGACGAGGATTCGAGCGAGAATGTCGCCCCGGAACAGAACCCCGGTAAGGTTGTGGCCATCAACGAGCACGACCATGATGGCGATGGCCTGCTTGATTACGCCGATTGGAAAATCAAGAGTGTCGACTTTAACGATAACTCGTTTGCGGAAGTCAAGCTCCGCTTGCCGGAAACCATCGACTTGAACAATGTCCGCATCTACTTGTCTTACAACTCATCTGATCCGGCCGAACTGAATGGAGAAAAGCTGCCGGTGGGAGACTTCCTCCGCCTATGGAAGAAGCCTTCCAACCAATTGCGAAATCCCGCCTGCTTGCAACAAGGCGGTGATTTTATTCCAACATCCATCGTTGGTACTCCCGATACCGCTTACACTCCAACTGATCTGTTTGGCGGAGGTGATCGTCTCTACTTGGAGGCAGTCCGCACCCCCCAGCGACGAACTGCCCTGATCACCGTTGCGATCGAGCCCATAGATCCCACCCATGAGAATTACTCGGCCACCACGATCCGCGATGTGGTCCAAATCCTTCCCGTCCACGTCGATCTTGATATTTACCGGCCCCAGGACATTTCCGGTGACCTGCTGTTGGAACGAGAAGAAGTCAAGCCAGGCATGCTCTTGCTCTTGAACAATGACGACGATGACAACGACGGCCACCCCGATTGCGAGGATGAGATCATCAACGGGGGACGCGACCGCCGCACCGATATGTGCCGACTCGTCCTCCGCAAGACTGACAGGCTCCTCGGCGACAATGGCAGAATCTACCTGAAGAAGCAGGCCAACTCCGGCGATGCTCAAGTTAGGCTCTTCGATACTGGCGGCAACGCCTACCTCAATACCGAATCGAATGAGTCCATCACCGAAGCCCAAGCCCGCGCCATGTTCTCCGCCCTTCGATCTGGCAATGACACCTACTTTCTCGAAGGCATCAAGCCCGGTGAGCTCATCCTCCAACTAGAATACATCAATGAAAACGGGGTCATGGTCGGCAGGGATGAGGTGAGGATTGCCGTCATTAAAGTAAACTTAAAGGAAGTCTCATTCAGCGGGACGAAATACCACACGGTCAAGAAAGACGACGGGAGTCAGGACTACGCCGCCCCTCACTGGCAGGACAATTCCTCGCCGCTCGATGGAGATGCCGACGACGCGGGCGACAAGAAATACCCGATCTGTTTCACCCGGAACACGAAGATGAAAGTCTCGACGAAGTGGCGGATTGAACCGGCCGGACTCGGCGTGACGATCAAGGTTAAGGGAGATGGCCCCGGCAATCTCGACTTCCAGGCGACAACCGTTACAATTAGCGGCAATGACATGACCATCACGGATGTGGAATGCGCGAGTCCGTTCGTCAACGAAGTGGACTTCTTCGATCCGATGTCGATCACATGGAGTTTTTCGATGGACGGCGGCTCGACGTGGTGCAATGCCGGAATAAGCGCCAATCATACCTACGTGACGCTTGGCGATCCATTGACTACAGTCTATCACACGCTTGTTCACCTCGGGTGCAAGAACGCTAACAGTGAGAATACGACGGCAAATTGTACCGCGAAAATATGGGCCGAGTTCACCGACCGGGACGTCCGCCGCGTTGATGGCGTTCAACTTACGTATTACGCATCGTACACGTGCGGCAACGTGACAACTGCCAGCCTTCTTGCCAATGGGGACGGGCAGTGTGGGGCTTGGGCGAAGTTCTTCATCGATATGCGAAAAGTTCAGGGTATTGATGATACGGACGAATACGTCATCTTTGAACCGATCTTAGACGACGGTTTCATTGTGAAGAACTGGACGTTTTCCGGGACAGGATCAAGCGGTCACCCCACGCATGCGTATCTCAACCTGCCCGATTTCCCGTTAATTGGGGCGACGAACTACAACTGGAAATTTGCGGAAGTCACCGATGCGGCTGGTATTCCGGGACAGGGCAACGCTAATCCCGCCTCTCTGTTCAACAACCATCAAGTCGTGATTAGCGGCCAATACTATGACCCGGCCTACGGTGTTCTGCACTCCAGCCTTCAAGATATTGACGACAATGCAATCGATGGCTTCTACATCGGCCCTGGAACATATCCAGTTGATGAACCTACCGTGAATCTTGATCTGAATGGCGATGGCGACAAAACTGACTTGGGCGTGAATACGACCGTGATCCTTTTCCGCGATAATCCTGCGGGCTTGAACATAAAAGAGACAAAAGTGAACTACTGAGGAGGTCGCCAATGAGAAGTTTTGTAGCCATAATGACTTGCTTGCTTGTGATGGGTGGCAACACGATTGGGAGAGATCTTGCCGCAAAGCCTCTACAGATTGAAGGGGCCAAGGTCTCGGCACAAGCAGACGCGAAGCGCATTGCGTTTGAGGCGTACGCGAAGAAAATGCGCGCCGAGATACTCGCCAACGAGAGTGTGCAAGACATGGCTGTTGTTACTCTTGGTTATGACGTGCCCGGTTTTGCCTCCAAAGGTGAGCGTATCTGGGAAGCTCGTGTTCTGACCATTGAGGGAGGGCTGCGAGCAATCCTATGGGTTAATCCCCGTTCAGAGGATGTGCATTATGTGTGCGGTCCATGGGAAGCGAAAATAGAATAACCCTTATTCCTAGCTGGGGTTCCTAGTTGGGTTCATCGGGGCCCAGCTGGTGCCACACACATGTGATATGCCAATAACATGCGTGTTGCATGAATAAGCGAATGATGTATATGACAAAAAAGGCACCATGGAGCATTTTCATAAAATATTGCCCATGGAGGTTATGAAGCTATGCCAAGTCGAAAACGAGCCTGGCTGGTTGGCTCGTGCTACCACATCACAATCCTATCCGTATTGGTAGTGCTTGCGATTGGGCTCTTGGGTCAGGATATCCTGAAGATCCGTGACAGCGGTGCCTTTCCCGCGGTGCTTCATCCTGGTCAACGGGTGGGGCTTTATCTTGGCGCACTGCCTGAGAAGCCCATGGTGCTGGAGGCGGAGTTAACCTGCGCTGAGCCATCGCGTCATCCGAAGCAGAATACGGTGCTCGGGGTGCGCTACAACGGGCGGAAGCTGGTGGATCGTCGCATCGATGAAGAGTATATCGTCATGCAGGTGCCGATTGAGGCGAATCGGCACGAACGCGAAGAGAACGTTCTTGAATTCGTCAACGCCGGAGTTGACGAGATTGGCGTCGGACGGGTGTGGGTGCGGGAAATGGACTTCCGCACCTTACCTGAGCTGACCTTCGCGCTGTCCCATCCGGAACGGGTGGGCAAGGACATCCGCGCGGCCTTTCCATATGCCTGGTATACGCCGGGCGAGACCGATGAAACCGGCGCATTTCTGGAGCGGGCCGAGCAGGCCGGGATGAGGCCAGTGGTGCTGCTGCAAGACCCTTCCTGGCTGAAACGTTACGATTATGCCAGCAGGTTCACGCCAGTATTCGTCAATACAGGGCCGAACCCAGGCTCCCTGCCCATGGGCCTGATTTGCCTGCTGGGAACAATCGAAAGCGGCAAATACAATGTCGCCGAAGTTTTGCGCAAAGGGTTGGAACGTCAACCAAACGCCCGTGACCTGGTGGTCCGGCATGCCTGCCGCATCGACGGGCTGATCACGCTCGATGAGAAGCTGTCCGCGGAGGAAGCCTTCCGGATGGTCGCCATGCTGGCATCGGCACCGCAGTATGGTTTCAGCGCCATCCTGCTGAATAATCCGGAATATTTCGAGAGCACCTTCTTCCATGCCCGTACGACCGGCCGCATCCGACCGCTGGGGCAGGTAGTGCCGTTGCTGGGCAAG
>JAVEYE010000287.1:0-5269 GCA_034003665.1 Rhodospirillales bacterium
ATCGTGACGTTCCTCTATGTCCGATTGCCGGCGGCCGAAGGGAACCACCGAAATCATATGAACTTTTGGAAAATCGTAATACCGGCGGACGATATCGGTGCGCAAGACAGGAGTCAAGGCCGCGAAAAAGTCCGCCTAGGCTTTTGCGCAGGGTGGAAAATGGCGAGACCGCATTGATGGTCGGCTAAACGGAAAACGAGCTGCCGCAACCGCAGGTGGACGCGGCATTGGGGTTGTCGAGCTTGAAGTAGGAGCCCATCAGGTCGTCGACATAAACCAACTCGGCCCCGTCGAGAAGGTCCAGCGACACGCGGTCGACGACGACGCGCGCGCCCGCCGCTTCGAAAACGATATCGTCTTCATCGCTCCGGGCGTCGAGCCCGAAGCCGTACTGGAAGCCCGAGCAGCCGCCGCCCGACACCGTGACCCGCAGCATCAACCCCTCGGTCTTGTCGTCCTTGACCAACTGGCTGATCCGCCGCGCCGCGCTGTCGGCAATGCGCAAACCGTCGCCCGCGGCAAACGGGGTATTTGACATCGACACCTCCATCGACGACGAAAAGACCGGTCCGGAGCCATCGCTCCGATGCCGGACCTGTATGTAGTCCGTCACATGGCCTTTTCCAACCCGCCCGATGGCAAGCGAACGTCCCTTACGCAGAGCGGACGCCGGCCATACTTCGGATAAGGTCTTAGTCCCGGTTCTGCGCGACGATTTGTCCCCGGCAGGGAGCGTCATCGCTGACCGCGGCCATGACCGGCAATGGCTTGTCGATCGGATCGCCACGCGCGATGACAGGCTCGCCAGAAACGTCCTGGTGGCCGTCCTGCTTGTATGAACCGGCCTATGGCTCCGATTTTATGCCTCCGCAACCTAGACCGTTGCTTGCGCTTCGCGCGACGGGTAGTTTGCCGGCCATGACCTTCGCGTCCTATGCCTGCACGCCGGAAACCAGCCGAGGCCGTCTCCATGCCGAGCCGGAAAGCGCGACTCGCACCTGCTTTCAGCGGGATCGCGACCGCATCATCCACTCCGCCGCCTTCCGGCGGCTCGAGTACAAGACGCAGGTGTTCGTCAATCACGAGGGCGACTTCTTTCGCACGCGGCTTACCCACAGCCTGGAAGTCTCGCAGATTGCCCGTTCGGTCTGCCGCTGCCTCGGGCTCAACGAGGATTTGGCAGAGGCCGTCGCCCTGGCCCACGACCTGGGCCATCCGCCGTTCGGACACGCCGGCGAGGACGCGCTCAAGGAGACAATGGCTCCCTACGGCGGGTTCGACCACAACGCCCAGTCGCTGCGCGTCGTCACCCGGTTGGAGGAACGCTACGCCGCGTTCGGCGGGCTCAACCTGACGTGGGAGACTCTGGAAGGGGTCGTCAAGCACAACGGTCCGCTGATCGGTCCCCACGGCCAAGGCGGCGTGCCCCGGGCGATTGCCGAGTACGCCACAACGCATGATCTTGAACTGTCCACGTTCGCCAGTGCCGAGGCCCAGGTCGCCGCCATTTCCGACGACATCGCCTACAACAACCACGACATCGACGATGGTCTGCGCGGCGGATTGTTCAGCATCGACGATCTGGCGGATGTGCCGCTGGTCGGGCCGATCTTCGCGGAGGTTCGGGCCGCCTATCCGGGGTTGGACACGTCGCGGCTCATCCACGAGGCCGTACGCCGGATGATCGGCGCAATGGTCACCGATCTGCTGGAGGAAACACGGCGGCGCATCGGGGCGTCCCGGCCGCAGGTCCCGGACGATATCCGCCGCCTCGATCAGCCGGTCGCCGCCTTTTCAGCGGGGATGGCGGCCAACGACGCGGCGCTGAAGGGGTTCCTGTTCAAGAACATGTACCGCCACTACAAGCTCAACCGGATGACAAGCAAGGCCCGGCGTGTCGTCCGCGATCTTTTCGGGCTGCTTACCTCAGAACCCGAATGCCTGCCGACCGAGTGGCGGATCAAGGCGGCGGGTCCCGACACCGAAGCCACCGCGCAATTGGTGGCCGACTACATTGCCGGCATGACCGACCGCTATGCGCTCGATGAACACCGGCGGCTGTTCGACGTCCAGGCGAGGACTTCATGAACCTGTTTGACTATTTTCGGGGACGCGTGATCGAGGCGATCGATCATATGGCGGAAGGCGGTGATCTGCCGGCCGGAACCGAGACGCACCGCATCGTCGTAGAGCCGCCGCGCGACGCAACGCTTGGCGACGTCACGACCAATGCCGCCATGGTGCTGGCCAAGACGGTCGGCCTCAAACCGCGCGATTTGGCCGAGCAGTTGGCGGCGCGACTCGCCGCCCTTGACGAGGTAGCGACCGTCGAGATCGCCGGGCCGGGTTTCATCAACATGCGGCTGTCGGACGGCTTCTGGCTGGCGCGCCTGGTCGAGATCCTTCAGGCCGGTCCCGGCTATGGTGCTTCGAAGGTGGGCGGCGGTGTTGCGGTCAACGTGGAATACGTTTCGGCCAATCCGACGGGACCGCTGCATGTCGGCCATGCCCGCGGCGCCGTGGTTGGCGACGCCCTGGCCGCCCTTCTGGAAAAGGCCGGCTTCGCGGTGACCCGCGAGTATTACATCAACGACGCAGGCGCCCAGGTCGAAGCGCTGGCATGGTCCGCCTATTACCGTTACCTCCAGGTCCTCGGCGCCGAAATGGACGAGGCCGCCTTCGCCAAATTGTGCCCAGGCGGCGAGTTGCAGTACCGGGGCGAATACCTGATCCCGCTGGGTGAGGCGCTGGTCGAAACCTTCGGTGACAGCCTCGCCGACCGCGACGGGGTGCACGCCGAGTGGACCGTCAAACCGATCGACGCCTGGCTGCCGACGGTGCGCCAATTCGCCATCGACCGCATGATGGACCTGGTGCGCGAGGACTTGGCGGCTCTAGGGGTAAGGCATGCGGTGTTTACCTCGGAACAAGAACTTGTGGCGCGCGGCGGCGTCGACGAAGCGCTGGCCTTTTTTGCCGAGCGGCAGTTGACCTACACGGGTGTCCTCGAGCCGCCGAAAGGCAAGCTGCCCGACGACTGGGAGCCGCGTCCGCAATTGCTGTTCAAGGCGACCGCCTTCGGCGATGACGTCGACAGGCCGTTGAAGAAATCCGACGGGTCTTGGACCTATTTCGCCACCGACGTTGCCAATCACCTGGACAAGTACCGGCGCGGCTTCGGCAACATGATCAACGTGTGGGGTGCCGACCACGGCGGTTACGTCAAGCGCATGCAGGCGGCGGTCAAGGCGATTACCGAGGGGAAGGGGTCGCTCGACGTCAAGCTGTGCCAGATGGTCAACTTGTTGGACGGCGGCCAGCCGGTGAAGATGTCCAAACGGGCCGGCACCTTTGTGACCCTGCGCGACGTGGTCGACGAGGTGGGCAAGGATGTGGTGCGGTTCATCATGCTGACCCGCAAGAACGACGCCCATCTCGATTTCGACCTCAAGAAGGTCACCGAACAGTCGCGGGACAATCCGGTCTTTTACGTCCAGTATGCGCATGCGCGCATCCGTTCGGTAATGCGCAAGGCGTTGGAAATCTTCGAGCCTCGGGAAGTGACTCCGGCTTTTCTGGCGACTGCGGACCTGCGGCGCTTGACCGACCCGGAAGAGCTTGCTTTGATCAGAACCATGGCGGGTTGGCCACGCATCGTCGAGAGCGCCGCCGAGGCGCACGAACCGCACCGGGTCGCCTATTACCTGTATGATTTGGCGGCGCAGTTCCATACCTTGTGGAACAAGGGCAACGACGACGCCAGCCTGCGTTTTCTCGTTCCCGAGGAGCGCGCGTTGACCCTGGCCAGGCTGGCGATGATTCAGGGGGTGGCGTTCGTCATTGCGTCGGGTCTCGACGTGTTCGGCGTGACGCCTGTCGAGGAGATGCGCTGATGACGACGGCCGATGACGGTTGGAACGATCCCTCAACCCGGGATTTGACCCCGGAACCGGATTTTCGGCCGGTTCCGCGACAACGCGCCAAGCCGCGCCGCAGTGGTGTGTGGGTGCTCGCGGCGGTGCTTGTGGTGGCCATCGGCGCCGGAGCCGGGGGCTGGTATTTTGTCAACGATTGGCTGGCCGCGGATGAACCCGATGGCGAGGTGCCGGTTGTTTACGCCGAGCCGGGCCCCATCAAGGTGCGACCCGAAGAGCCGGGCGGAATGGATGTTCCCGATCGCGACAAACTGGTCTACGACCGCATCGACGGCAACGAGGAACGCGGCGCGGTGGAACGCCTGCTGCCGCCGCCCGAGATGCCGATGGCCAAGCCCGAGTCGGACCTTCCCGCCGAGACTGTGGAGAAAGGCCCCGTCACGGAGGAGCCTTCTTCGCCCGTTCCCGTGACGCCTGAACCTTCGCCCTCGTCCGTGGCGACGGGAGCGACCGAGCCGGCGCCGCCCTCGGAACGGGTTGTTCCCTCTGTTGAGGATGTGCTGAGCGCCATGCGGCCGCCGCCGCCGATCGATCCCAAGGCGCAGAAAACGCCTGCCGAGACGAAACTCATGGCGGACGCCGCCAAGCTTGCGGTGCCGGCCAAAACCGGCAGTTTCCTGGTCCAACTTGCCGCCGTGCGCAGCCGAGAAGCGGCCGATGCCGAGTGGGAGCGGCTGCGCAAACGCCATTCCGACCTTCTGGGCGATCTGGACCTTTCGGTGATGCGCGCCGATCTTGGTCCCGACAAGGGCGTTTTCTTTCGCCTGCGCGCCGGCCCCCTGGCCAACGAGGCCGCGGCCCAGAGCCTTTGCCAGAAGCTGTCTGAGCGCAAGATCGGCTGCCTGGTTGTGCGTCCGGAGGGTTGAGAATGGCAAGACGACCTCCCCTGGCCGTCGTGCTGGGGTGTGCCGGCCCGGCGCTGAGCGATGCCGAGCGGGATTTTTTTCGGGAAGCCGATCCCCTTGGGTTTATCCTGTTTGCCCGCAACTGCGAGAATCCGAACCAAGTACGGGGGTTGGTCGAGAGCATGAGGGAAAGCGTCGGGCGGGCCGACGCCCCGGTGCTGATCGATCAGGAAGGTGGCCGGGTGGCGCGCCTGGGGCCACCCCATTGGCGCGTTGCGCCGGCGATGGCTCGTTTCGGCGAACTGGCCCGCCGATCGTCGGTGAGGGCTACTGAAGCGGCATGGCTCAACGCCCGCCTGATCGCCGCCGAACTTCACGAGTTGGGCGTCACCGTCAATTGTGCGCCGGTTCTCGACGTGCCGCAATCGGGTGCGCACGACATCAAACGCGAACGCGCCAGCGGCACGTCGGCCGATAGTAACAAGCTGG
>JAVEYE010000288.1:0-2504 GCA_034003665.1 Rhodospirillales bacterium
GAGAGGGTCATCTCGAGCATGCGGGTCCGATGGATTTCCTGAACGTCTTCGGCGGCCTCAACGAAATCGCCCAGGCGACGCTTCTGCTCAGCGTCGTCGCGGCGCTGGGCATCGCCCTCGGCAACATACGTTACAAGGCGGTTTCGCTGGGTATCGGCGGCGTCCTGTTCGCCGGCATCCTGGTTGGCCATTTCAGCGGCGAGGTGGCGCCGGACGCCATGCATTTCATCCAGGAATTCGGGCTGATCCTGTTCGTCTACACCATCGGCATCCAGGTCGGCCCCGGATTTTTTGCCGCCTTCAAGCAGTCGGGCCCGGCGTTGAACGCCATGGCCGCCGCCCTGGTGGTGATGGGCGCGGCGGTGGCCGGCGGTCTCTATGCATTCACCGACATTCCCCTGCCGGTCGTGCTGGGGCTGTTTTCGGGCGGCGTCACCAACACCCCGTCGCTCGCCGCCGGCCAGGAAATGCTGCGGACGATGGGTGCTCCGGCGGCCGATCTCGCGTTGCCCGGCCTGGGCTATGCCGTGGCCTACCCCTTCGGGATCGCCGGCATTCTGCTTACCATGGGGCTCATCCGCCTATTCCTTCGCATCAACATCGACAAGGAAGCCGCCGCCTTCGAGACGGATCGCCGCTCCGAGGTGGCCGGACTCGAGGTGATGGACGTCGCGGTCCGCAACAAGAACCTCGACGGCATCCAGGTGCCCGATATTCCGGGCCTCAAGCGGCTCGAGTTGGTGGTGTCTCGGCTGATGCGCGAGGGGCGGGTCGAGGTGCCGACCAGCGAATCGCGCATCGGCGTCGGCGATGTGCTTCGGATCGTCGGGCCGCGGCCGCGCCTCAAGGAAATGCAGATGATCCTGGGCGAATCGGTGCAGACGGAGATGGAAGCGGGTCCCTCCGACGTGCGGTGGGAGCGTCTCGTCGTCACCAATTCGCAGATCCTGGGCACCTCGCTGGCCGGGATAAACGCGGCGGACGCCTATCACGTGGTGGTGTCGCGGGTGAACCGGGCCGGGGTGGAACTGTCGCCGACGGCGTCGCTCAAGTTCCAGTTCGGCGATATCCTCACCGTCATCGGTCGCCCGGTCGATATTCGGGCCTTTGCCGCCATCATCGGCAATTCGGAGCGACGCCTCCAGCAGGTACAATTACTGCCGATGTTCATCGGCATCGCGCTGGGGGTGCTTCTGGGCAGCATTCCGCTCTATCTGCCGGGCATGCCGGCGGCGCTCAAGCTTGGTCTAGCCGGCGGGCCGCTGATCGTTGCCCTGTTGCTGTCCAGGATCGGGCACATCGGCCCACTGGTGTGGTTCATGCCGCCGGTGGCCAATCACGCGCTGCGTGAATTCGGCATCGTGCTGTTCCTGGCCGTGGTCGGCTTGAAGTCGGGCGAGCGGTTCTTCGAGACGCTTGTGCACGGGGACGGGTTGGTTTGGATGGCCTCGGCCTCCCTGATCACCCTCATCCCGCTCGTCGTGGTCGGCTTCTTCGCCCGGCTCGTCATGAAGACCAACTACCTGACGGTGTGCGGGCTGTTGGCCGGCAGCATGACCGACCCGCCCGCCCTGGCCTTCGCCAACCAGATTTCGTCCTCGGAGGCGCCGGCGCTGGCCTATGCCACGGTCTATCCGCTGGTCATGTGCCTGCGCATTCTCGCCCCGCAGATTCTCGTCCTCGTCTTTTGGGTCGGCCTCTGAGGCCGCCGCCTTGTGGCCCGGAGGTGGCCGGCCGATGAGCGCCCCTGTCATCCACTGGTTCCGCCGGGACCTTAGGCTCGCCGACAACCCGGCTCTGGCCGCCGCCGCTGGGGCGCCGGTGATTCCGCTATTCGTCCTCGATGACGAGACGCCGGGACGGCGACCTTTGGGCGGTGCCGGCCGCTGGTGGCTCCATCACGCCCTGCGGTCGCTGGAAGAAGACCTTCGGCGGCTTGGCAGCGCCCTGGTGCTGAGACGCGGGCGCGCCGAGGATGTCGTGGCCCGGCTGGCCGAGGAAAGCGGGGCACGGGCCGTCCACTTCGCCCGCGGTCACGCGCCCGGCGATGCCGAAACGGAGCGCCGGCTGGGCGAGGTTGTTGGCGCGCGTGGCGTCGAGTGCCGCCGCTTCGCGGGTGCGCTGTTGGTCGAACCGGACGCGGTGAAGACCAGAACCGGGGGACCCTTTCGGGTGTTCACGCCGTTCTATAGGGCGTGCCGGGGCCTGCGCATCGAGGCGCCGCTGCCGCCGCCGGCCCGCCTGACGGCCCCGACGGAGTGGCCGGCCTCGCAACGGCTCGACGATTGGAGCCTGCTGCCCTCCCGGCCCGATTGGAGCGGCGGCCTTGGCGAAACCTGGGAGGTGGGCGAGGCGGCCGCCCAGCGGCGGCTCGACGCCTTCGTTGACGAAATGCTTGCCGGTTACGCGGTGCAACGCGACCGGCCTGCCGTGGCGGGCACCTCGCGCCTGTCGCCGCACCTCGGTTTCGGCGAAATCGGCCCGCGGACGTGCTGGCACCGCGT
>JAVEYE010000288.1:2604-5228 GCA_034003665.1 Rhodospirillales bacterium
CCTTCGTTGACGAAATGCTTGCCGGTTACGCGGTGCAACGCGACCGGCCTGCCGTGGCGGGCACCTCGCGCCTGTCGCCGCACCTCGGTTTCGGCGAAATCGGCCCGCGGACGTGCTGGCACCGCGTGGCCATGGCTGCCGAGGCCGGCGGCGGGGGGGTGGGCTCCGGCGCCGAGACCTTCTTTCGGGAACTTGCCTGGCGTGACTTTTCCTATCACCTGCTGCACACGCGGCCGAACTTGGCGACAGAGCCTTTCCGTTCCGAGTTTTCGGACTTTCCCTGGCGCGAGGATGCGGCGGCGCTGGCCGCTTGGCGGCGCGGCCGGACCGGGTACCCCATCGTCGATGCCGGCATGCGCGAGCTCTGGCGGACCGGGTGGATGCACAACCGGGTGCGCATGATCGCCGCCTCGTTCCTGGTCAAGGACCTGCTGCTTTCGTGGCAGGACGGCGAAGCCTGGTTCTGGGATACCCTCGTCGACGCCGATCCCGCCAGCAATCCGGCGAACTGGCAATGGGTGGCCGGTTGCGGCGCCGACGCCGCCCCCTATTTCCGCATCTTCAACCCAACCCTGCAGGGCGAGAAATTCGACCCCGACGGACTGTATGTCAAACGCTGGCTGCCCGAATTGGCAGGCCTGCCGGCCGCCGTCGTCCATAGGCCGTGGGAGGCGTCGGACGCCATGCTCGCCGAGGCCGGCGTCCGGCTGGGCGACACCTATCCGCACCCGCTCGTCGATCACGCCGTGGCGCGGCGCCGGGCGTTGGAGGCGCTGAACCAAATGCGGGGGTGAGGAGCGCTATTTGGCGTTGGCGTACAGGCGGTTCAGGCGGATGATGGCGGGATCGCCCTCCATCATCGGCTTCGCCCTGCCCATGAAAGCCTCGAAGCGCGGGACGCTCATGTGGCCCTCGTCGAAGGCCGCCGCGTCGGTGTAGACCTCGTAGAGCAGGAAGGCGCCGGGGTCGTCCTCGCGCTGGCAGACGTCGAACTGCACGCAGCCGTTCTCCTCGGCGATCGAGCGTTCGGCCTGCCAGTCGATCAGTTTCTTGAAATCCTCGATGCGATCCGGCTTGATGCGAAACTCCGCGGCGACGACGAACATGACCCTCTCCGGCATCCATTTCGGAACTTCAGGATAGCACAATGAAACGGTCTCGCCCGCCCTTCCGTCCCCGCGCCGCGTCGCGACGGCCGATCGAGGTGGACATCGCCGACGTCGGGGTGCGAGGCGACGGCTTGGCCGCCTGGGAGGGAAAGCGGCTGTTCGTGCCCTTCGCACTGGCCGGCGAGCGGGTGAGGGCGGAAATCGTCGGCGAGACGGCCGACGCCATACAGGCTCGTCTGATCGAGGTTGTGCGGCCGGCGGGTGCCAGGGTCGTTCCCCTCTGCCGTCATTTCGGGGACTGTGGCGGCTGTTCGCTGCAGCACTTGGCGCCGGAGGGGTTGGCCGAGTGGAAGCGCCGGCGCGTGGCCGCCGCGCTCGGCCAGCGGGGGATGGAGGCGAAGGTGGCTGAAACCGTTTCCATCGCTCCCGGCACCCGGCGGCGCGCCGTCTTCGCCTATCGGGTTGTCGGCGGTGGCGCCGTCATCGGTTTCAATGCCAGGGCAAGCGGTCGCATCGTCGATCAACGGCAGTGCCTGCTCCTCGACCCAAGGCTGGCCGGGCTGGTCGATCCGCTGCGGACGTTGATGGCTGGACTCCAGCCGCCCGGTGCGGCGGGCGACGTGGCCGCGATGCTGACCGACGACGGCGTCGACCTCTGCCTCGACCTGACGCGTCCGCCTTCGGCCGACGCATTCGAACGGTTAGGAGACTTCGGCCGAGCCCATGATCTGGCCCGACTGAGTTGGCGGCAGGGAGGGCGGATCGAGCCCGCCGCGGTGTTCCGCACGCCCGTCCTGTCCATCGGGGGCGTTGCCGTCGAGGTGCCGCCGGCCGCTTTTCTGCAGGCCAGTCGCGAGGGGGAGGCCGCCATCGCGGAGCGCGTGGACGCGGCGGTTGGCGACGCCTTCCCGGCAGCCGACCTTTTCTGCGGCATCGGTACCTTCGGGCTGCGGTTGGCCGCCAAGGGCGATGTCCAGGCCTTCGACGGCGACGCCGGGTTGGTCGCCGCCCTGGCGCAAACGCGTCGGGTCGGCTGCGCGGTGCGGGATCTGTTCAGCAATCCGTTGTCTGGCCCGGAATTGGCCGGCTTTCGGTCCGTGGTCTTCGACCCGCCTCGCGCCGGCGCGAAAGCGCAGGCCGAGGCCCTGGCCATCGGCGGGCCGCCGGTGGTCGCCGCGGTATCCTGCAATCCCGCCACCTTCGCCCGCGACGCCCGCATTCTGGTCGACGGCGGCTATCGCCTGGAATGGATTGTCCCCATCGACCAGTTTCCGTGGTCGGCCCATGTGGAGGTGGTGGCCCGTTTCACGCGCTGAACGGGCGATCTTGTGCAAAACCGGGCGAAAAAAACCGGCGACGCGGATCGCCGGAAACTCCTCCAATTAGCGGAGCTTATGCATCAACGTCCAATCTGAGATCAAGGAAAATCGATTGTGCCAGAGGTTAAATTCCGCCATACGGAGTCGCCGCCGGTCACCCCGCCGCCCTCGCCCGCGGCGGAGAGATCGAACCAGA
>JAVEYE010000289.1:0-5160 GCA_034003665.1 Rhodospirillales bacterium
TGAAGGCAGCTCCGAGGTAAAGGTTGTAGCGGCCCGGGTTGTCGCCGACCAGGCCGATCTCGGCGACGTAGGGCCGGGCGCAGCCGTTGGGGCAGCCGGTCATGCGGATGACGATGGCGTCGTCCCGGAGCCCGGCCCGTTCCATCACCTCTTCGAGTTCCGTGACCAGGGACGGCAGATAGCGTTCGGCGTCGGTCAGCGCCAAGCCGCAGGTCGGCAGCGCCACGCAAGCCATGGCGTTGAGCCGAAGGCCGGAAAATCCGTTGGCCAACCCGTATTCCTTGAGCAGGCGCTCGATCCTTGGCTTTCGGCGTGACGTGATGCCGGCGATCACCAGATTCTGGTTCGGGGTCAAGCGAAAATCGCCGCCGCCGCCCAATATCTTGGCGATTTCCCTGAGGCCGGTTTTCATGGGGCGCTCGGGGGTATCCTTCACGCGGCCGTTCTCGATGGAGACCGCATAGCTCCAGCGGCCGCGATGGTCCTTCGTCCAACCCAGCCGGTCGCCCGTGCTTTCGAAATGGAAGGGACGCGGCGCGTCCAGCGCATAGCCCAGCCGGCGCTCGACCTCGGCGCGGAACCAGTCGATCCCACGGTCGTCGATGGTGTACTTGAGGCGGGCGTGCTTGCGGTTGGCGCGATCCCCGAAATCGCGCTGCACGGTCACCACCTTCTCGGCCACATCGACGGCCTGCCCGGGCGTGCAGAAGGCCATGACGTCGGCCAGCCGGGGATAGGTCTCGGGCTCGCCGTGGGTCATCCCCATGCCGCCGCCGACCGAAACGTTGTAGCCGACGACCGATCCATCACCATCGACGATGGCGATGAAGCCCAGGTCGTGGGCCAGGACGTCGACATCGTTGCCGGGCGGCACCGCCACCGCGATCTTGAATTTCCGGGGCAGGTAAGTGGACCCGTAGATCGGTTCGATGACGCGTCCCTCCGAGGTGTCGAGGATCTTTTCACCCTCCAGCCAGATCTCGTGATAGGCCGGGGTTTGCGGCAGCAGATGCTCGCTGAGCGCGCGGGTCAGTTCGTGGGCGGCGCCGTGGGCGAGGGATTCGTGTGGGTTGGGGTTGCAGATGACGTTGCGGTTGACGTCCCCGCATGCCGCCAGGGTATCCAGCAGCGCGCCGTTGATCGCCTGGATGGACCGTTTCAGGTTGGTCTTGATGATGCCGTGGAACTGAAAGGCCTGCCGCGTGGTCAGGCGCAGGGTGCCGGTGCCGTAGGCGTCGGCGATGCGGTCCATTTCCAGCCATTGGGCGGGGGTGGTGACGCCGCCCGGCACGCGAACCCGCACCATGAAGCCGAAGGCCCGCTCCATCCGCTTGCGTCGCCGTTCCGGGCGCAGGTCGCGGTCGTCCTGCAGATAGATGCCGTGGAACTTGGTGATCTGCTGGTCGTCCTCGACGATGGACCCGGTCACCGCCTCTTCCAGGCCGTCGGCGATGGTGCCGCGCAGATAGCGGCTGGCTGCCTTGATCGTTTCGTTTTTTGACAGGGTGTCGGGCATGGCGGATTCCTTCAGTATACGTCGCGCTGATAGCGGCCGGCCTTGGCGAGGCCGGCCAGATAGGCTTCGGCATCCGCTTCCAAACGGCCGCCGACATCGGCCACGATGGCCTTTAGGGTTGCGTGCACGTCCTTGGCCATATGCTTTTCGTCGCCGCACACGTAAAGGTGGGCGCCGCCTTCCAGCCAGTCGAAGACGTCGCGGCGCCGCTCCCACAGCCGATGCTGGACATAGACCTTTTCGGCGCCGTCGCGCGAAAAGGCGACGTCGATGCGGTCGAGCACGCCGTCCTTCACGAAATCCTGCCAGTCGAGCTGATAAAGGAAGTCGTGCACGTAATGGCGGTCGCCGAAGAACAGCCAGTTGCGGCCGTCGGCCCCGATGGCCTGGCGTTCCTGGAGGAAGGCGCGGAAGGGGGCGACGCCGGTGCCGGGGCCGATCATGATGACATCGCGCCCGGTGTCGTCCGGCAGGCGGAAATAGCGGTTCGGCTTGACGTAGACGACAAGCCTATCGCCCTTCTTCACGCGGTCGGCCACGTAGGTGGAAGCCACGCCCTGGCGCGCCCGGCCGTGGCTTTCATAGCGCACGGCGGAGATCAGCAGATGGGCCTCGTCGGGTACCGCCTTCAGGCTGGAGGCGATGGAATAGAGACGCGGCGGCAGCGTACGCAGGATCGACACCAATTGATCGGCGGTCAGGGGGTGCGGGAAATCCTCCAGCAGGTCGACGATCTGCCGGCCTTCCAGATAGGGCAGAAGCCCGGCCCCCTCGGCAAGGCCGCGCAATTTGACGTCCTCCGTCAGCCGGCCGTAGGCCTCGATGACCGGGCGGGTCAGCGTCGTGATGTCGTAACGCTCGGCCAGCAACCGGTCGATGGCGGCGCCGTCGACCGCCGCGGTGCTGTCGACGCTGGCGGCCGTCAGCACCGCCTCGACCATGGCCGGGTCGTTCATGGGGACGATGCCCAGCGAATCGCCCGGCTCGTAGGCAAGCCCCGAGCCGGCCAGCGACAGCTCGACGTGAAGGGTTTCCTTGTCCGACCGGCTGCTGTTCAGGTTGACGATCTCGGCAACTTCGGCCTCGAAGGGATGGCTGCGCGAATAGGCGGCGGGCCGGCGGGCGTCCAACTGGATGACGTCGCCGCCGATTGCGGGTTCCGCGCCGTCGGCGGGCTCGCCCAGGCGATCCAGCGCGCTGCCGATCCATGCGGCGGCCGGCCCCTCGTAGTCGAGGTCGCAGTCGATGCGATCGGCCATCCGTTCGCCGCCCAGTTCGGCTAGGCGGGCGTCGATGCGTTTGCCGGTTTCGCAGAAGTTCACGTAGGCGGAATCGCCGAGCGCCAGAACGGCGAAGCGCACGCCATCGAACCTCGGGGCGTCCTCGGCCATCAGGGCATCATAGAAGCCTGCGGCCCGCCCGGGCGGGGTGCCTTCGCCCCAGGTGCTGGCGATCACCAGAAGGTTGCGGGCCTGTGCGATGGCGGCCGGCGATGCCTCGGCCATGTCGGTCACCGTCGTGACGAAGCCGTGGCGGGCTGCCGCCTTCTTCGCATCGGCGGCCAGTCCCTCGGCATTGCCGGACTCGGTGGCGAACAGGATGGTCAGCGGCCGGTGCGCCATTGCCGTCGGCGCCTGCGCCTCGGCCGGTTTCCCCGCCGCCTGATAGCCGGCCAGGAAACCGCTCAGCCAGACCCACTGTTCGGCGTCGGTGTCCGCCATCACCTGGTTGAGCAGGTCGATTTGCTCGCGGGCGAATGGCGCCGTGACGGGGATGACGGGGGCGGCAAGACTCGACATGGCATTCCCAATTTGGTTGAGGGGGCGTAACTAGGGTATCTGGCCAGCGAAGTACAACACGAAAATAATGTTAAAACATATAATTAACTATATAATAAGTTAAAATAATTGTAAATCACAAAAATAAAACGTATAAAAGTCGTCGGTACCGTGATTGGGGTTGGGCACGAACTGGCCTCCGGCCGACAGGCCCCTGTCCCCTCGTTGGGGGGGCCGGTGCTCCCGGCGTTGGGCCGGGTCAGGCAGCCCAAAATGCCGTACCCGCGTTTCCGATTGCGATGCCACGCCGTGCCGTCGGGCGCCCCCGCTCGGCCGGCTCGACCGCAAAATCGCCACGGAACTCGGCTTTTCAAACGCCGGGATCGAGGCGATGATGCAAAACGAGGGGTGCAGTGCGCGGAAGATTCCGCCTTGTGGGGAAAGCGGACAGGGGGAGGAGATGAAGATCGGGTTGATCGGGTCCGGCATTTCGCGCTCGTCTTCGCCCCGCCTACACGCGTTCCTGGGCGGCCTCTATGGCGTCGACGTCGAGTTTCACAGCATCGATGCCGAGGAGACGCCGCACTTCGCGTTCGATGGCGCGCTCGATCATTGCGCCGCACAGGGATTTCGCGGCGTCAACGTGACCCATCCATTCAAGGAAAACGCCCGCGCCCGCGTGCGGGTGGACGACCCCTCCGTGGCGTGCATCGGTGCCGTCAACACCGTCACCTTCGAGGCCGGTGGCTGGCGGGGCGCCAACACCGACTTCACGGGTTTCGTCGCCGCTTTTCGGCATCGGTTCGGGGCGGCCAAGCCTGGCCGTGTCGTCGTGGCCGGTGCCGGCGGTGTCGGCAAGGCGATCGCCTTTGCCCTAGATCAACTGGGCGCCGAGCGGATCCAATTGTTCGATACGTTGGCGCGGCGCGCGGCCGACCTGGCATCCGCGTTGACGGCGGTTGGCATCGCGGCATCGGTTGTGACGGCCAGGGATTTCGAGGGCGCCGTGGCGGCGGCCGACGGCCTGGTGAACGGAACACCGATCGGCATGTACCGGTATCCGGGAATCCCGTTTCCTCCCGCGGCGATCCACGGCCAACGCTGGGCCTTCGACGCGGTCTATACGCCCCTGGAAACCGAATTCCTGACCTGCGCCCGGGCCGCCTCGCTCGAAGTCATGTCGGGATATGATCTCTTTCTCTTCCAGGGTTTCAAAGCTTTCAGCATCTTCAGCGGCATCGCCGTCGACGAGGCGGCGGCGCTGGCCAAGTTCCCGCCGCCTCCGGTGGATCTTCAAAACGACATCAAGAAAGGAAACACACGATGAAACCGAAAATTCTGGTGTTGAACGGTCCCAATCTCAACCTGCTGGGAACCCGCCAGCCCGAGATCTATGGCTACGACACCCTTGCCGACGTCGAAGAACGGCTTGCCAAGATGGCGAAGGCGGCGGGCTTCGATCTGCTTTTCCGCCAGTCCAACTACGAGGGCGAGATGGTCACCTGGATCCAGGAGGCCCGTACCACCTGCGCCGGCATCATCATCAATCCGGCCGCCTATACCCATACGTCGGTGGCCATTCGCGACGCTCTTTTGATGTGCGACATGCCGATCATCGAACTGCACCTGTCGAACACCCACAAGCGCGATGTCTTCCGGCACCATTCGTACGTCTCGGGGGTCGCCACCGCCGTCATGATGGGCCTGGGCCCGCACGGCTACGAGGTCGCCTTCGGGGCGATGGCGCACTTGGTCAAACAGGCGCAGCCGCCGGCCAAGCCGAAACCGGATTCGCGCAAAAGGAACTCGCGCCCCTGATCGTGGGGAACGGCCGGTCCGTGCCGGCCGTCCAATCCGTTCATCGTT
>JAVEYE010000290.1:0-5145 GCA_034003665.1 Rhodospirillales bacterium
GCGGCCGGCCTCGATGTACTGCACGCCGAGATGGATGAGGGCCATGTTGGCGCCGATCTGGCCGATGCCGACCGACAGCAGGACGCCCCAGTGGCCGCGGCGGGGCAGGCGAAGCCGGCCGAGCGCGGCCAGCAAGCCGAACAGGACGATGGCGGCCAGGACGACGCGGCCGGCCGCGAACCACAGCGGCGAGATGTAGGCGAGGCCCGCCTTCATGATCGGCCAGTTGACGCCCCACAGGAAGATGACGGCGATCAGCAGCAGGTAGGCCCGGCGTTCCGGTGAATGGGGCATGATCGATGATGAACTCGGCAGGCCGCCAAGGCGGCGGGTGAAAACGGTGGCGTCTTGACGCGACGGTCGGGCCGACCAACCTCTCAGTGGGACGCACGACGCACAAACGGGGAGCCCTAGCTCATGCGAATCGCCGCCGCCATCGAAGCGAAGCTGACCGAGGCCTTCCGGCCGCAGCGCCTGAAGGTGACCGACGAGTCGCATAAACACAAGGGCCATGCTGGCGCCCGCGCCGAGGGCGAGAGCCACTTTCATGTCGAAATCGTGTCGGATGCCTTCGCCGGCAAGTCCCGGGTTGAGCGGCAACGGCTGATTCATGCGGTTTTGGCCGACGAATTGGCGACCGACGTTCATGCACTTGCAACAAAAATCTTGACGCCGGACGAAGACGTGTTTAGGTGACCCCCGAGCGGAATGCTGACGGGCGACACAAACAGCGAGAACCGTTTTTCGCTGGCCCTGGGGGCGCCGCTTGTTTTCGTTTTATGTCCGACCGCGACGGTAAGTCTGCTGGTTTGGGGGGATGCGATGATGAAAAACGTCCTTGCCGAATTGGGGATTACCTCAGGGTTCGCCCAGGGAAACCTCACTGACAAGTCCGACAACACGGTCCGGCTTTTCCCGATCGAGGAGAAGAAGGACTACTTCGTGAAGAAGAATGGGATCAGTTATGCCGGCACCCATCTCCTGCTGGAGATGTGGGGCGCCGAAAACCTCGACGATCCCGAGCTTATCGAAACGGCCCTGTGCGATTCCGCGCGAGCTGCGGGCGCGACCATCCTGCACGCCCACACCCACCATTTTTCGCCCTACGCCGGGGTATCGGGTGTGGTCGTCCTGGCCGAGTCGCATATCAGTATCCACACGTGGCCTGAGCGCGGCTATGTGGCGCTCGACATCTTCATGTGCGGGGAATGCGATCCGTACAAGGCGATACCGGTGCTGCGCGCAGCCTTCTCGCCCGAAAGCCTGCAGATTGCGGAACACAAGCGGGGCCTGATTCCGTGACGTGGTTCACCGAGGCGTTGTACGCGGACCCTTCCCACGGAGGGTACGCGCAGACCTTCCACGTCTCGCGCGAACTGGTTCGGCGGAAAACCGACTTCCAGGAACTGGTCATTTTCGACAATCCGTACCACGGTCGGGTGTTGGCGCTTGACGGCATCATCCAGACCACGGAACGGGATGAGTTCGTCTATCACGAAATGCTGGCCCACGTGCCGCTGTTTGCCCACGGCAGCCCGAAACGGGTGCTGATCGTCGGCGGCGGCGACGGCGGAATCCTCCGCGAAGTGCTGCGCCATCCGGTCGAGAACGCCACACTGGTCGAGATCGACGGGGCGGTGGTCGACCTCTGTCGCGAGCATCTGCCGGGTCTGAGCGCCGGCGCCTTCGACGATCCACGCACCCGCCTCATCATCGGCGACGGCATTCGCTTCGTCGCCGAGACGACCGAAACCTTCGATCTTATCATCGTCGATTCGACCGACCCGGTCGGTCCCGGCGAGGGGCTGTTCACCGAGGCGTTCTACGGCGACTGCAAAAAGCGGCTGACGCCGGGCGGCGTCGTCGTCACCCAAAACGGCGTCCCGCATTTCCAGCCCGAAGAACTGGCCCGCAGCGGCCGGCGGCTGCGGCCGCATTTCGCCGACGTTTCCTGCTATCTGGCGGTGGTGCCGACCTATGTCGGCGGCTTCATGGCGATGGGCTGGGCGACCGACGACGTCGGCCTGCGCAAGCTCACCGAGGCCGAACTGGCGCCGCGTTTCGCCAGGGCCGGGTTTTCGACCCGCTACTACAGCCCGGCGGTGCACGCCGCAGCTTTCGCGCTGCCGCCGTTCATCGGCAAATTGATGCTCTGACCCGCTAAGGCGCTTCTGTTCCATCCGTCATTGCGCGCGGAAGGCCAAGCCTATTTCTGGGGTCGCATATTTAATTCAAGCGACGGGCTGCGACAGGCGCCAACCGGTGTCTGAGGGATAAAAATACTGTCCCATAAATAGGCCCCGGTCCCTTTTCCGTGACGATTCGGCGTTCAGCCGAAGCCGCGGACCAGGCTGCCAACCACCAGGTACCAGCCGTCGACCAGCACGAAGAAGATGATCTTGAAAGGCATCGCGATCATGATCGGCGGCAGCATCATCATGCCCATGGACATCAGGACGGCGGCCACCACCATGTCGATGATGAGGAACGGGATGAAGATGAGGAAGCCGATCTCGAAAGCGCGCTTCAACTCGCTGATCATGAAGGCGGGGATGAGCACGCGCAACGGCGTGGCCTCGCGCATCTGTTCGTCGGAAACCTGTGCGAGATCGGCGAACAGCAGGAGGTCCTGCTCGCGGGTATGCGCCATCATGAAGTCGGAAATCGGCTTCATGGTGCGCTCAAACGCCTCGAACTCGTCGATTTCCTCGGCCACCAGCGGCCGGATGCCCTGGTCGTAGGAGGCCTGGAAGGTCGGCATCATGACGAAGATGGTGAGGAAAAGCGCCAGGCTGACCAGTACCTGGTTGGGCGGCGTCTGCTGCGTACCGAGCGCGGTGCGCAGGAACGAGAGCACCACCATCATGCGGGTGAACGAGGTGAGCATGACGAGAATGGATGGTGCCAGGCTCAGCACGGTGAGCAGCAGGAAGAGCTGAATGACGCGGGCCGTCGAACTGCCGCCGCCCTCGCCGAGGTCAAGCGACAGGCTTTGGGCGGCGGCCGGCGCTGCGGCCAAGGCGAGGGCGAAAAAGCCGGCGGCGATGGCGGCGTGACGGAACGGGCTCCACCTCATCTTGGCATCTCCGTCCGGTCGGCCGCCACCGTTTCGGCCAGCACCTCGCCGAAGCCGTCGGCGAGTGCCGGAATGCCGCCCTCGAGCAGGAGATCGGCATTGGTCCCCAACAGCACCAGGTATTCCACTTGGTCGCGGCGAACCAACGCCAGGCGCCGTCGGGGATCCAGCGAGACGACCTCGACCACCGCCAACCGCCGGGCCCGCTTGCCGCGTGACGGTACCCGGTAGCCGAAGCCCAGGCGCCGGGCGGCGACCGCCAGGAGGGCGATCAGCGCCAGCACGAAGATGAGCGCGAAGACGAACTGCAGATACTCGCCGAACCCCATGTCCATCTTTTCGGTTTCCCGGCCTACTTGTCGACGCCGTAGGGGACGGGTTGGCGAGCATAGGCGTTTAGCACCCGGCGGCGGGCCACGCCCCCGCTTTCCCCTCCGCCGACCCGGGTCCGGATGGCGGCCTCCAGTTCGTCCAGTGCGCGCACCATGTTCTCCATCGCACGGACGACACCGTCGCGGCTGGCCGGGGGCGTCTGGCGGATGCGCGCGCAAAGGCCATCGATGCGCCCCTCGAGGGTGGAAAGGTCAATCGTCCGGCCATCGGCCATCAGCCGGCGGGCGGTGGCGATGACCGCCGCGACCTTGTCCATCTCGAGGGCAAGGTCGGCGGGCAGGATCTGGGGGGTGTCGTTCATCGGGCCACTTCCTCGGGCGGGGACGGTGGGACGGGAACGGGGCTGGCGGACCCGTTGGCCCGGTACACGTAGGCCAGGATCTCGGCGACGGCGGCCATCGCCTCCAGGGGGATTTCAGACTCGACATCGACGGCGCTCAGCACCTCGACCAAATCGGCATCCTCGCGCACCCTGACGTCGTTGGCGAAAGCGACTTGCAGGATCTGTTCGGCGACGCCGCCCCGCCCGCTGGCGACGATGCGCGGGCGGACCTCGCGCTCGGGCTCACCGGCCAGCGCCACCGCCTTCTGTATCTTTCCCTCGCCGGGAAAATCGTTGTTCGACTCGGCCACCGCCTGGTCCGTCCGTTTGTGTTGTCCGTCAAACCGGCGGCCAGTCTGCTCCCGGCATGCTTAACATTTGTTTAAGTCGGCGATCGGGTGAAAAGTGGCTTTTTATCAACGACTTGGCCTCACCGGGCGGGAGGCGGGGAGAGGGCCGTCTGCTTTTACGGTTTCTTAAGGGCACCTTCCGATACTGGCCTCGACACAGGCCGGCAGTGCGGCCGGCAAACGATGGGTTGGGTGCTCATGGATCTCGACAAGCTTTCGTTCTTTGCGATGGCGAAGAAGCGCCTGGCGTGGTTGACCCAGCGCCAGGAGGTGCTGGCCCAGAACGTCGCCAACGCCGACACCCCGGGCTACCGGCCGAGCGACCTGAAGCCGTTCGCTTTCAAGGATCTGGTGAGGCGCGAGGCCGTGCAGGTCAATATGGAGGTCACCCAGGCGAACCATGCCGAGGGTCGGCGCCGGCGCCTGCGCGACTTTTCTGAAAAGACGGAGCGCAAGCCCTTCGAAACGGCGCCTGCCGGCAACGCCGTGATCCTCGAGGAGCAGATGTCCAAGCTCAATGAAAGCGCCATCAGCCACAAGCTGACCACCGAGCTTTACGTCAAGCATCTCAAGATGATCCGCGTGGCGATCGGCAAGGGTTGAGGCGGAAGGAACCGGAAATGGACGATCTTCTCAAGACCTTCAGGATTTCGGGGGCGGGCATGAAGGCCCAGGGAACCCGGCTGAGGGTGATCTCGGAGAATCTCGCCAACGTCGATTCGTTGCCGCGGGCGCCCGGCCAGGAGCCGTACCGCCGCAAGGTGGTGACGTTCAAGAACGAGCTCGATCGACGGGCCGGTCTCGACATGGTGAGGATCGACAAGATCGCCGTCGAGAACGGCGACTTCGAAAAGCGCTTCGACCCCAGGCATCCGGCTGCCGACGCCGACGGCTACGTATTGGTACCCAACGTCAACAGCCTCATCGAGATGAACGACATGCGCGAGGCGCAACGATCCTACGAGGCGAACCTCAGTGTCATCAAGACGTCGAAGGCCATGCTG
>JAVEYE010000291.1:0-5123 GCA_034003665.1 Rhodospirillales bacterium
GAGCCAGTTCGGCAGCGGGTGGGCTTGGCTGGTTGCCGACGGCGGCCGACTGAAGATCGTGAAAACCGGAAACGCCGACACTCCCATCGCCCACGGTCAGACGCCGTTGATCACATGCGATGCTTGGGAGCACGCCTACTACCTCGACTACCAGAACCGCCGGCCGGACTACGTCGACGCCTTCCTCGACCATTTGGTCAACTGGGACTTTGCGGCCGCCAAACTCGCATAGACTCGCGATCCCCGCAGGCAAACACAAACGGCCCGGAGTTCGCCTCCGGGCCGTCTAACCCCAGCCGGATACCTATACGGCGACGAGAGCGGCGGCAACCCGACGCCCTTCACCAATCAGCACGTTATAGGTGCGGCATGCCGCACCCGTGTCCATCCATTCGAGCGCCATGCCGGCTGCCCTGGCGGCGGCGCGCAGACCCGGCGGCTCCTGTCCGAATTTGGGGCCGCAACCGATGAGCAGGATGTCGATGGTTCCGGCAAGGTCGCCCAAAAGGGCAAGGTCGTCGGCCGCAATCGCCGTCACGTCCGCGATCGGCCATGCCTTCCAGCCGTCGGGCCAAACGACAACGGCGCCGGATACGACCTCCCCGGAAATGCGGAAGCGACCATCGCCATACGCCTGCACGACCTTGCGGCCGGGCGGAATTCTTGGCGTGATGTCGAGGCCGGCGATAACGTTTACGGCGACGCCTTGGCCGCCGTCTCCTCGGCTTTGCTCGTGCGGCGCGGGACCTTCATGTAAAGCATCAACGGCGCCGCCACGCAAATGGACGAGTACGTGCCGATCAGAATGCCGAAGATCATGGCGAAACTGAAGCCACGGATGACCTCACCCCCGAAAACATAAAGTGCAATCAATGCAACCAGGGTGGTCAGGCTGGTCATGAGGGTGCGCGCCAGGGTCTCGTTGATGCTGCGGTTCAGGAGCTCCGGCAACGCCATCGTCTTGTATTTGCGAAGGTTCTCGCGGATGCGGTCGAAGACCACGACGGTGTCGTTGATGGAATAGCCGGCGATGGTCAACACCGCCGCCACGGTCGACAGATTGAACTCCAACTGCAGGATGGCGAAAATGCCGATGGTGGCGGCCACGTCATGAATAAGCGCGACGACGGCTCCGACCCCGAACTGCCACTCGAAGCGGAACCAGATGTAGATGAGGATGGCGATCATGGCCAGACAGACCGCGTAAACGCCGTCGCGGAACAATTCGCTGCTGACTTGCGGACCAACCACCTCGGTGCGCCGGTATTCCACGCCATCGCCCAGGGCCGCCTTCACCTTTTCGACGGCTTCCTGCTGGGCTTTGTCGCCCCCCTCCTGTTTCTGCAGGCGGATGAGCACGTCGTCGGGGGCGCCGAAGCCCTGCAACGAAACCTCGCCGAGCCCCAGACCGCCGAGGGCGGAGCGCATGGCGCCGATATCCGCCGGCCCCTGGGTCTTGACGTCGAGCAGGATGCCGCCCTGGAAGTCGATGCCGTAATTCAAGCCCCGCGCAAGAAACAGCACAATGGAACCAAGCACCAGAACGGTCGACAAGACGAAAAACATCTTGCGCCACGCGATGAACGGAACATTGGTGCCGGCGGGAATCAGTTGCATACGGAACAGCATGAGGCGGCACCTAGATCTGCAAGGTCTGGGGGCGGGCACGGCGAAGCCATGCCAGCACGATCACGTGAGACATCATGACACCCGTGAACATGGACGCCGCGATGCCGATGGCCAACGTCACGGCGAACCCCCTGACCGGTCCGGACCCGAACTGGTAAAGCAAAACCGCCGCGATCAGCGTCGTAACGTTGGCGTCGATGATGGTCCGCGTCGCCTGGGAATAGCCGGTCTCGACCGCCGAGATCGGTGAGCGGCCGTTGCGCAGTTCCTCGCGGATGCGCTCGAAAATCAGCACGTTGGCGTCCACCGCCATGCCGACCGTGAGCACAATTCCCGCGATGCCGGGCAGCGTCAATGTGGCCTGGAGAACGGACAACGCGGCCCCCATGATGAACATGTTGACGATCACCGCAAGGTCGGCAATCGCGCCGAACCGGCCGTAAACCATGACCATGAAGATGATGACGAGGACCAGGCCAAGCACGCTGGCCACCTTGCCGGCCGCGATCGAATCGGCGCCGAGGCCGGGACCGACGGTTCTCTCCTCGAGAATGGTCAACGGCGCCGGCAGCGCGCCGGCCCTGAGAAGAAGCGCCAGATCCTGCGCCGACTGGAAGCTGAAATTGCCGCTGATTTGCCCGGATCCGCCAAGAATCGGCTCGCGAATGTTGGGCGCGCTGATCACCTTGCCGTCAAGAACGATGGCCAGCAGGCGATTGACGTTCTCTGTGGTAATCTTTCCGAACCGCTTGCCGCCGGAAGCATCAAAACGGAAATTGACCACTGGCTCCGAAGTCCGAGGATCCGTGCCGACCTGGGCATTCGCCAGGGCATCGCCGCTCAGCATCACGCGTTTGCTGACCACGTACATGCGTGGCTGCCCATTGGCCACCGTCTCATGTGCGGACGGCAACAGCATGGATCCCGGCGGAAGACGGCCGGCCATTGCCTCGGTCACAGGCACTTGGTCATCGACCAAGTGGAACGTCATTTTCGCCGTCTTGCCAAGCAACTGCTTGATGCGGTCGGGATCATCAAGACCGGGAAGTTGAACCAGGATCCGGTCCTCACCCTGTCGCACAATGGTCGGTTCGCGCACGCCGGTTTCGTCGATCCGGCGTCGTACGATCTCGATCGACTGCTCGACAGCCGACCGGGCGCGGTCCCTGATGGCCTGTTCGGTAAGGGCCAACGAGATGCGACCACCCTCTTCCATCGTCGCATCCAAGCCGTTTTCCAAGGTGCGCACCAAGTCATAGGCGACCTGCACCTTGTCGGCATCGGGAATATTGACGACGACCGACTGGCCGCGAACGCCGAGGCCGGTATAGCGGATGCGTTCCTTGCGAAGTTCGGTGCGCATCGCCTCGACCAACGTATCCAGACGTTCACGCGTCACCGAAGCAACGTCGACCTCCAAAAGCAGATGCGAGCCACCCTGCAGATCCAGGCCCAGGCTGATTTGCTTATGGGGCAACCAAGTGGGCAGGGAATCCGCCATCTGGCGGCTCAAAAAATTCGGGATGGAGAACAGCACGCCGAACGCACACACGACGACGACGACGATCACCTTCCACTTGGCGATATGTACCATCGGAAACGTCTCACCGGCGGGCGGTTATTTGCCCTTCCCTCCAAGAAAATTCTTCAGCTTCGAGGCCGCGCTCTCGGGTTGGCCGCCAGGCGCCGCGTCCGTCGGTTTGCCGGCATCCTTGACCGGTTCGGTCTTCGAGCGAACACCGGCGACCATGCCGCGTTGCACCCGAACGCGGATGCCTTCGGCGATCTCGACCATCAGCTCGTTGTCGTCGACCACCTTCGTCACGGTGCCGAGAATGCCGCCGTTGGTCACGATCTTGTCGCCCCGACGGATGGCCGCCAGCATTTCTCGGTGCTGCTTGGCCTTCTTCTGCTGCGGGCGGATGAGCAAGAAGTAAAAAACGACGAAAATGAGGACCAGCGGCAAAAGGGCTTCAAATCCGCCACCGCCGAGACCACCCCCGGCTTGAGCATATGCGGGCGAGATGAACATCAAGGAACTCCCTAGAATTCTTGGGCAAAGCCAGCCGGAATATAACGGTCCCGGCGCGACTTGCAAACGGAAACAGGCGGCCGGCGCCAGGAAGGCGTCGACAAGGTGTCGGGTTTGACCCTAAAGGGCCCTGTGCTAGGGTGCCCCGCCGCCCTACAGGAAGGAACGCAAAGAATGTCCGAAATCGAATCGTTGCCGTTGCTGCGCCGCATTGCGGATGCCCTTGATCGCATGGCTCCACCGGCGTCGCGGGATGCCGATATCGCCGCCGCCGCCGCTTTCGTCTGGCATGCCGACAACGACTGGCTGGAACCGGTGAAAAAGGTTAGCCGCGTCGACCTCGGCCTCCTCAAGGGCGTTGAGCGCCAGCGCGACATTCTGCTAGAGAACACGCGGCGATTTGCCAAGGGATTGCCCACCAACAACGCCCTGTTATGGGGCGCCCGCGGCATGGGAAAAAGCTCACTGGTCAAAGCGGTTCACGCCCGGGTCGAAGAGGAGTCGCCGGGCGTTCTGGGCCTTGTCGAGATCCATCGCGAAGACATCCAGTCCCTGCCCAAATTGCTCGCCATCCTGCGCACGGCAAACCGCCGATTCATCATCTTCTGCGACGATCTTTCATTCGACGGTCACGACGCTTCCTACAAGTCGCTGAAAGCGGTGCTGGAGGGCGGCATCGAGGGACGGCCGATCAACGTCGTCTTCTACGCTACGTCGAATCGCCGCCACCTGATGCCCCGCGACATGATCGAGAACGAGCGATCGACCGCCATCAATCCGGCCGAGGCGGTCGAGGAAAAGGTCTCCATGTCCGATCGGTTCGGCCTTTGGCTGGGATTCCATCCGTGCGCTCAGGATGTCTTCTTCGATATTGTCGAGGGATATGCCGCCGCTTACGGCCTGCCCATTCCGCCGGCCGAGTTGCGGGCCCGCGCCAATGAATGGTCGGTGACACGCGGCGCCCGCTCCGGCCGGGTTGCCTGGCAGTTCATCCAGGACCTCGCCGGCGAATTGGGCAAACCGCTCGACTGATCCGGGATGATCGAAAACGCGCGCCCTATTCCTGTTTGGCGTCGCTGTCTAGCGAGGCATCGGCTTTGCGGCGGCCGCCCATTCGCTTGCTTCTCGTCGCAGGAACGATGGGCGGCACGCCATCGGCGGTTGCTGCGACTGGCGCGTCGGCAACCGTCTCGTCCGGCGACGGCCATGCGCTCCAAGGATACGGTTTGATCTCGCTGCGGAAAGTTATGAAATCGACGACCTGGCGCAGAAAGATCGCCAGGCTGCCCCCGAATCCGCTGAGCCTGGGCTGCACGTCGCCGGTCAATAACTTGAACAGGATCTGGACAGCGGCAACGAAGAATGTGACAAATTTGGCAACCTCGAAGGCGATCCCGAACAGGATCATGTAAAGCAGCCTGATCCACGTCCCCTTGTCAGACAGGTGTTTGCGCACCCCCCT
>JAVEYE010000292.1:0-2498 GCA_034003665.1 Rhodospirillales bacterium
CAACCTGTCGCCGGCCGACCTCGTCAAGGAGGGCAGCCATTTCGACCTGCCGATCGCCTTGGGCGTGCTGGCCGCCATGGGGGCGCTGCCGGCCGACGAGATGGCGGGCTACGTGGCGCTGGGCGAGTTGGGGCTGGACGGCACCCTGGCCCCGGTCGCCGGCGTGCTGCCGGCGGCGATCCATGCCAACGCCTCGGAGCGCGGCCTGATCTGCCCGGCCGCCCAGGGATCGGAAGCGGCGTGGGCGGGCGACCTTGCCGTGCTGGCGCCTTGCGGCCTGCTGGCCCTGATCAACCACTTCAAGGGCACCCAGCTTCTGGGTCGCCCGCAAGCCCGGATGGCCGCCGATCGGGCGCACCATCCCGACCTTGCCGACATCAAGGGCCAGGAGACCGCCAAGCGGGCCCTCGAAATCGCCGCCGCCGGCGGCCACAATCTGCTGATGGTCGGCCCGCCCGGCGCCGGCAAGTCGATGCTGGCGGCGAGGCTGCCCGGCCTGCTGCCGCCGCTTGACGCCGCCGAGGCGTTGGAGGTCAGCATGATCCATAGCCTGGCCGGCACCCTGTCGGAAGACGGGCTGGTGCGCCGCCGGCCGTTCCGCGACCCCCACCATTCGGCCTCGCTGCCAGCCCTGATCGGCGGCGGCCAGCGGGCCCGGCCGGGCGAGGTGTCGCTGGCCCACCTGGGCGTGCTGTTCCTGGACGAATTGCCGGAATTCCAGCGCGCGGCGCTGGAATCCCTGCGCCAGCCGCTGGAAACCGGGCGCGCCACGGTGGCCCGGGCCAACGCCCACGTCAGCTATCCGGCCCGCTTCCAGCTGATCGCCGCCATGAACCCCTGCCGCTGCGGCTACCTGGACGACCCCGCCCAGGCCTGCGCGCGGGCGCCGAAGTGCGCGCACGAATACCAGGCCAGGATCTCGGGCCCGCTGTTCGACCGCATTGACCTGCATGTCGAGGTGCCGGCGGTGAGCCCGGCCGACCTCGCCCTGCCGCCGGCCG
This sequence comes from Rhodospirillales bacterium, assembly GCA_034003665.1. Lineage (GTDB taxonomy): Bacteria > Pseudomonadota > Alphaproteobacteria > Rhodospirillales > Shumkoniaceae > Shumkonia. The sequence continues at coordinate 1,002 of JAVEYE010000292.1, forward strand.
CCGAAGCCTCCGCCGCCGTGGCGGCGCGCATCGCCGCCGCCCGCGAGCGCCAGAAGGCCCGCTACGACGGCAACGGCGCCGACGGCGCGCGGCCGCGCACCAACGCCGAGGCGGACGGCCGCCTGCTCGAAGCCGTCGCCGCCCCCGACGAGGCCGGCCGCCGGCTGCTGGGCGAGGCCGCCGAGCGGCTGAAACTGACGGCGCGCGGCTATCACCGGGTGCTGCGCGTGGCGCGCACCCTGGCCGACCTCGACGGCGCCGACGCGGTCAAGCGCCTGCACGTCGCCGAGGCGCTCAGCTATCGCCGGATGGTGCCGGGACGCGGCGTCGGCGGCCCCGGCCGCCCCTGAGACGGGAGGCGCTTGCGCCGGCCCGCCGACGACCACACTTAGGACGGGCGGGAGGGACGTTTCGCGAGAGGAGCATTCGCATGGAATGGGGTGTCAGTTGCGGCCGGCGGCCGCGCCGTCTTGCCGTCGCGGCGGCCTGTCTGGCGCTCGGCGTCGCCGGCTGCGCGGCCGACAGCACCGGCCTCGGGTTGCGCCTGGTTCCCGAGCAGCAGATCGTGGCGATGGGTCAGCAGAGCTGGGAGGAATTGCGCAAGCAGGAGCCGGCCTCGAAAAACGCCGATTTCCAGCGGACCGCCCAGCAGGTGGCCGCGCGGCTGTTGACCGCCAGCGGCCGGAACCCGGCGGAGTGGGAGGTCGTCGTCTTCGCCAGCCAGGAGGTCAACGCCTTCGCGCTTCCCAACAAGAAGATCGGCGTCTACGAGGGCATGATGAAGCTGGCGGCCAACGAGGCTGAGCTGGCCGCGGTGATGGGTCACGAGATCGCCCATGTCGACGAGAACCACGCCGCCGAGCGGGTCAACTCGCAGGCGGCGACCCAGCTTGGGGTCAATCTGGCCGGCATCGCCCTGGGCTCGGCCAGCGGCAGCGATCCGCGGGCGATCGCCAGCCTGCTGGGGATGGGCGCGCAGTTCGGCCTGCTGCTGCCCTACTCGCGCAACCAGGAGCTGGAAGCCGACCGCCTCGGCCTCTATAGCATGGCGGCGGCCGGCTACGACCCGCGCGCCGCCGTCTCGCTGTGGCAGAAGATGCAGGCCCAGGGCGACCGGCCGCCGGTCTTCATGTCGACCCACCCCGGCCCCGACCAGCGCATCCAGCGCTTCGAGCAGATCATGCCCAGGGCGCTCGAGATCTATCGGCGGAGCGGGGGCCGGGGCTGAGGGCTTACTCGGGTCCCACCCGCTGGGCCCGCCTCACGACCAGCCACAGGGCGTGGACCATGCCCGGCACGAAGAAGATCAGCGTGAGGATCAGGTTGAGCCAGAAATGGAGGCCGAGGCCGACCGTGAGGAACGCGGCGACCGGCGGCAGGAAGATTGCGAGGACGATGCGAATGACGTTCATGGGAACCCCTTCTCGTGGCCCGGCGCGGCGGCGGGTGGCCGCCGGTCCGGGGTCGTTGTCGTGCCGTCAGGCGATCGGTTGCGTA
>JAVEYE010000292.1:2598-5117 GCA_034003665.1 Rhodospirillales bacterium
GCTTTCTCGGCCTTCTGAGCCTTTTCGGCCTTCTGGCCCTTTTCAGCCCGTTTCGCCTTGCCCTTGGCCTGGGCGTTCTTGACGCACTCGTCCTTCGCCTTTGGATCGGCCAGTTTCTTGCACTCGGCCAGGGCCGCCTTGTCCTTGTCGGATTGGGCAAGGGCGGGCGGCGCGGCGAGAACCCCGCCGACGGATAGCGCAAACACCACCGCCGTGGCGTACAAGATGGCTTTCTTCATGACGTATCCCTCCGTGACTTCAGCGCAGGCCCCGACCCTCGATGGGCCGGGGTGCTGGTCGCCGGGCATTTTGAGCCGTTGCCGCTTGCCTTGCAAGTGACGGCCCGCACAGGGCGGCTTTGACAGCGGCGGATGGGCGGGGTACCTAGAGGCATGCCCGTTCTGGCCCATTCCGACTACCGGCCGCCGTTCGTCCTGTGGAACGGCCACGTGCAGACCGTCTATCCCGTCCTCTTCCGGCCGATGCCGAAGGTCGGCCCGGTCCGCGAGCGGATCGCCACGGCGGACGGCGACTTCCTCGACCTCGACTGGCACCGGGCGGAGGCCGAGGGGCCGGCCCGCCTGGCGGTGATCTCGCACGGGCTGGAAGGCCACGCCCGCAAGAAGTACGTGGCCGGCATGGCCCGCCTGCTGACCCGCCGCGGCTGGGACGTGCTGGCCTGGAACTTCCGGGGCTGCAGCGGCGAGCCCAACCGCCTGTTGCGCTTCTACCACAGCGGCGACACCGCCGACCTGCACGCCGTGCTGGTCCACGGCCTCGGCCGGCGCGCCTATGCCGGCGCCGTCCTGGTCGGGTTCAGCATCGGCGGCAATCAATTGCTGAAATACCTGGGCGAGGACCCCGACCGGGTGCCGAACCAAGTGAGAGGCGCCGTCGCCTTTTCGGTGCCCTGCGATCTGGCCGGCGGCGCCCGCGTGCTGGCGCGCCCGGCCAACCGGCTGTACATGGAGTATTTCCTGCGCGGCCTCCGGGCCAAGGCGCGCCTGAAGAACCGGCTGTTCGGCGACGTCCTCGACCTCGCCGGGCTGGACGCCATGCGCACATTCGAGGAGTTCGACGGGCGGATCACCGCGCCGCTGCACGGCTTCGCCGGGGCCGCCGACTACTACCGGCGGGCCAGCAGCCTGCCGCACCTCGCCGCCATCCGGGTGCCGACCCTGCTGGTCAATGCGCTGGACGACCCCTTCCTGTCGCCCACCTGCTATCCGAGGGCGGCGGCGGCGGCGAACGATCAGCTGGTCCTGGAAATGCCGGTCAGCGGCGGTCACGTCGGATTCGTCGAGCGCAACCGCGAAAACCTCTACTGGTCCGAGCGTCGGGCCGCCGCCTTCTTCGAGGGCGTCGCCTGACCGCGCCGGTCCCTAGCGTGTCAGCATCGGGCCGAGCGGCTGTCCGGCGAACAGATGGATGTGAAAATGGGGCACTTCCTGGCCGGCGTCGGGACCGGTGTTGGCGAGGAAGCGATAGCCCGCCTCGACGACCCCCAGGCGGCGCGCCACCTCGCCGACGGCCCGCCAGAATCCGGCGATTTCGGCTTCCGATCCGTTCCTCGAGAAATCGTCGTGCGAGGCGTACGGCCCCTTGGGAATGACCAGCACGTGGGTCGGCGCCTGCGGGTGGATGTCGGGGAAGGCCAACGCGTAGTCGTCTTCGTAGACCTTCTGGCACGGAATCTCGCCGCGCAGGATGCGGGCGAAAATGTTGCTGTCGTCGTAGGTCATGGTCGTCTTCCTTCCTGCCTTCATTGCGGCTGGCGCGCCGGTTGTGCGGTCTGCGCCCACTCCTCGCGCACCGGGATGCCCGCTTTGCGCATGTGGGCCTTGGCCTCGGCGATGGTGTAGGTGCCGAAATGGAAGATCGAGGCGGCCAGCACCGCCGAAGCGTGGCCTTCGATGACCCCCTCGACCAGGTGATCGAGCGTGCCGACGCCGCCGGAGGCGATGACCGGCACCGGCACGGCGTCGGCAATCGCCCGGGTCAGTTCCAGGTCGAAGCCGACCTTGGTGCCGTCGCGATCCATCGAGGTAAGCAGAATCTCGCCGGCCCCCAGCGCGGTCATCCGTTTGGCCCAACCGACGGCCTCGATGCCGGTCGGCTTGCGCCCGCCGTGGGTGTAGATCTCGAAGCCCGCGCCGGTGCGCTTGGCGTCGACCGCCACGACGATGCACTGGCTGCCGAACTTCGCGGCGGCCCGGCCGACGAAGTCGGGCTCGGCCACCGCCGCCGTGTTGATCGACACCTTGTCGGCGCCGGCCAGCAGCAGCTTGCGGATGTCGTCGAGCGTGCGCACGCCGCCGCCAACCGTGAGGGGCATGAAGCACTGCTCGGCGGTGCGCCGCACCACGTCGAAGATGGTCTCGCGGTTCTCGTGGCTGGCCGTGATGTCGAGGAAGGTCAGCTCGTCGGCCCCGGCGGCGTCATAGATGCGGGCCTGCTCGACCGGGTCGCCGGCGTCGATCAGGTCGACGAAGTTGACGCCCTTCACCACGCGCCCCGCC
>JAVEYE010000293.1:0-5111 GCA_034003665.1 Rhodospirillales bacterium
GACTCTCGGCGGTCGGGTATAGGCGGCAATCGGCGCAGTCGAAATCCCCGTCGATGTCTGGTCAGGCCCAGGTCGGCTTGCCGATCACACACGGCAGCTGCTCGGACCCGACCCGGCCAATCGCCATGTGCGGGTGATGGTGACTGTCCCGTCGGAGGCAGCCGACAATCCGCTCCTCGTCCACGAACTGGTGCGGGCCGGCATGGATGTCATGCGGATCAATTGCGCCCACGACGACCTGTCGGCCTGGATGAGGATGGTGGGGAACCTTCGCCGGGCCGAACGCGAACTCGGACGGTGCTGCCGCATCATGATCGACTTGGCCGGTCCCAAGTTGAGGACCGGGCCCATTGCGCCGATCGAGCACGCAATCAAGTTGAAGCCCCGACGTGACGGGCGGGGTGCTGCCATTCCGGTCCGGGTCTGGATGACTCCGACCCGCGCGCCCGAACCGGCTCCGCCGGGTGCCGATGCCGTGGTGCCGGTGGACGGCGACCTTCTGGAGCAAGCGCAGCCGGGTGACGTCGTCGACCTGGAGGACAGTCGCGGCCGTCAACGGGCTGTGGCCGTCGCCGAGACTGCTGGACGATCCCGCTGGGGAGCGGTCGACCAGACGGTTCAGTTGGCCGAGGGGGCCGAGGTCTGTCTGCGCCGCGACGGGCGCGTAGTGGCAACCGGACGTATCGGCCCGTTGCCGGCCAGCCCACTGCCGCTGCTACTTCAGCGCGGCGATACCTTGGTCATGACGCGTGACGGCGAGCCTGGAGGGCCGGCCGAGCACAATCAGGCGGGTGAAGTGGTGCGGGCGGCCCGCATTCCCTGTTCACTGCGCGAGGTGTTCGATTTCGTCAGACCGGGCGAACGAGTATGGTTCGACGACGGCAAGATCAGCGGCGTGGTTGCGGCCAACGATGGCCAAGAGATTGCCATAGAGATCAACTTCGCCGGGCCGAAAGGCAGTCGGCTGCGCCCCGAGAAGGGGATCAACCTGCCCGACACCGACATCGTCATACCGGCGCTCACCGACAAGGATGTGGCGGACCTCAACGCGATGGTCGGGGAGATCGACTTGGTCGGATTGTCGTTCGTGCGCCGTCCCGAGGACATCTATCTGCTCGAGGATCACCTTACCCGGTTGGATGCCCAGCATTTGGGCATCGTGCTCAAGATCGAGAATCGATTTGCCTTCGATCATCTGCCCCAACTACTTTTGGCGGCGCTGCGATCGCCGCCGGTCGGCGTGATGGTTGCCCGCGGCGATCTGGCCGTCGAGGTGGGGTTCGACCGCCTGGCCGAGGTGCAGGAAGAAATCCTCTGGCTGTGCGAGGCGGCCCATGTGCCGGTGATCTGGGCCACCCAGGTGCTGGAGGAAATGGCCAAGACCGGCATGCCGTCCCGGGCCGAGGTCACGGACGCCGCGATGAGCGGGCGGGCCGAATGCGTCATGCTCAACAAGGGACCGTACATCGTCGAGGCGGTCGATTTTCTGGGCGAAGTACTGGAGCGTATGAATGCCCACCAGTCCAAGAAGACCGCCATGCTACGCAAACTCTCGGTCTCTCGAATGGCTTGAGGAGAAGTGTCGGAGTGTCAATGGATATCCGCTACCCCTTCGACGGGGTGCCAAGCAACGGCGAAGTCCGCGAGACTGCGCCGGGTGTGTTCTGGGTCCGCATGCCGCTGCCCTTTCGCCTTGATCACATCAACCTCTGGCTGATCGAGGAAGGCGACGGCTGGACGGTCGTCGACACGGGTATCGCCTGCGAGCAAACCAAGGCGGCCTGGGAGCGGATAGTGGCCACGCATTGCGCGGGAAAGCCGTTGCGGCGGATGATCGTCACCCACTTTCATCCCGACCACGTCGGTCTTGCCGGATGGATGGCCGAGCGGTTCGACGCCGCCTTGTGGATGCCGCTTGCCGAATGGGCGTTTGCCCACGTTCAAGGCCTCGGAGCCAGCACGGCTGCGGACGACGGATACCGCCGCTTCTACCATGCGGCGGGATTCGGTCCAGACCTCATGGCACTGGTTGAATCGAGAAGCGGCAACTACGCCACCCGCATCACCCCCATTCCCTTTGCCGTCAGACGTATCGAGGACGGAGAGGTGTTGGAGATTGGTGGTCGGGACTGGCAGGTGATCGTCGGGGGCGGGCACAGTTGCGAACATGCCAGCCTCTATTGTGCCGAACTGGGGGTGCTGATTTCGGGCGACCAGGTGCTTCCCCAGATCTCTCCCAACATCAGTGTCTGGCCGTCCGAGCCCGATGCCGATCCTCTTCGGCATTTTCTTGCCAGCCTCGACACCTTCCGCCGACTGCCCGTCGATACGCTGGTGCTTCCTGGGCACCGACGGCCGTTTACCGGCCTGCATGGCCGGCTGGACGCGTTGGCCAGGCATCACGGCGAACGGCTGGCCCACACTTGGGAGGCCTGCGCGGAGCCGCTCACCGGCCTTGAGGTCCTTGGCGTGCTTTTCGAGCAATCGCTGGACGACCACCAAGTGTTTTTTGCCATCGGCGAGGCGCTGGCTCATCTTCACAACCTTGTCGGAGCGGGACGATTGGTCCGAACGTGCCGTTTGGACGGCGTCCATCTGTTCCAGCAGGCAGCCGAGTGACGTTGCCGAAAAGGGGATTTCATGGAAATTGACTTCGCGGGGCTTGCCTCAAGCGACCGCTATAAACTGCTGGTTGGTTTCGTTATTCCGCGCCCCGTTGCTTTCGTGACCACGCTGGGCAAGAACGGCGTTGCCAATGCCGCGCCGTTCAGCTTCTTCAATGTGTTCGGCGAGGATCCGGCGACCGTCGTACTCGGGATCGAGACGAGGCCGGACGGAACCTTGAAGGACACCATGCGCAATATCCTCGATTCCGGGGAGTACGTCGTGAATATGGTGGATGAGGCAATTGCCGAGGCGATGAACATCTGCGCCGTCGACTTTCCCGCGGATCATTCGGAGATTGATGTCGCCGGCCTTTCGTTGGAACCGAGCCGTGCGGTTAGACCGGGGCGGATAGCCCAATCGCCGGTATCGTTTGAATGTCGCCACATGCACAGCATCACCTTTCGGCCCAATCGATCGCTGGTCATCGGCGAAGTGGTATGGATGCGCGCTCGGGACGATGTCATCGATCCGCAGACGCTTCGCCAGCGGCCGGGGGCCTATCATCCGATTGGGCGTCTTTACGGGAACCTGTATGCACGGCAGAACGACCGCTTCGAACTGGTCCGCCAAACGCACGCCCAATGGGAAAGGGACAACGACGCCAAATAACGCGTTCGTCCATGAGGTACACGCCCGGTTTTCGCGGGCACTCCTCACATGTCACGTTTCCTAGAGCTTGATGGACTTGAGGAAGTCTGCTCGGGCGCGCGATGCGGCCATCATGAAGGCGACGTCGCCGCCGCCCAGCAGAAGCCGCACGCCCATGCGGATGAACTTTTCCATCAATCCGTGTTCATAGACCCCGCCCATTCCGGCGAACTTTCCGTGTTTTCGGGTGGCGGCGATCATGGCGGCGTAGGCCTCTTCGATGCGCGGGTCGCCGAACTGCCCGGGGATGCCCATTTCGGCAGCCAAGTCATTGGTGCCGATGAGCAGCGCGTCGATGCCCTCGACTGCGGCAATGGCGTCGGCGCAGTCGATGGCCTGCGGCGTTTCCAGCATCGCCACCACCAGGGTGTTGCGGTTCAATGCCTCGATGGCCTCGGCGACCGGCATTGCGTGGAATCCGAGTTGCGGCATCGGCGCGGTCAGGGAACGGTGTCCGATCGGCGGGTATTTGCAGTTCTCGACCACCCGGCGGGCTTGCTCGACCGAGTTGACGTGGGGCACGACGACCCCCTGGGCTCCGCCATCGAGAACACGGGTAGCGTGGAAATGCTCGTGGGCCGGAACCCGGACAATCGGGGTGATGCCGGTCGGCAGGGCGGCGACCGAGATCTGCACGGCGGCATCGACGTCCATCGTGTTGTGTTCCATGTCGATGAAAAGCCAGTCGTAGCCGCATTCTTTGGCGATGCCCGCGATGTTGGCCATCCGCCAGTGCACGACCCCGAAGGCTACGGCCAGATGCCCGGCTTCCAGTTTCCTCTTCGTGGTGTTCTCGATGATCGCCATTTTTTCGTTTTCTCCCTGCAGGTTCGAGGCGGCCGGCTCGGCCGCCAGGTTTCATATTCCGGCGGACGACAGGCTTTCCAGCATGCGCCGCTTGCCGTTTAGGATGTGGCGCTCAAAGGCTGCGGCCGCTCCTTCGTCGTCGCCCTTGATGATGCAGTCGAGAATCTGCTTGTGTTCGCGGTTCGATACGCGAAGTCGCGCGGGGCCGAGTACGCCGCGCCGGACAAACAGCCGCAGTTCCTTCTCTGTGGTTTCGTGATAACTGATCAGTCGCTTGTTGCCGGTGAACCCGACCAGGCTGGTGTGGAAGCGTCGGTTGCCATCAATATAAGCCGCCTGGTCCAGACCTTTACGTGATCGCTCCAGTGTGTCGTAGATCTCGGTTAGCAGCGCAATCTGTTGGGCGTTGATGCAACCCGCCAGTAGCCTGCCTGCGACACGGGCCAGCCCGGCCCGCACGTCATAGAGATGAAGGGCATCCTCAAGGCTGATCTTGCGCACGAAGACGCCGCGGTTGCGTACGATCTGAACCAGCCCGGCCTGTTCGAGAGACCATGTTGCCTCACGCAACGGCCCGCGGCTGACGTTCAGCCGGGCGGCAAGAGCATTCTCGTTGAGGCGTTCGCCGCCCGCGAACTCACCGCTCAGGATCATGCGTTCGATCTTTTCGCGTACGATGGTTGTCAACGACGCCGTTCTCTCGGAAACGGCGTCGGTGACCGGATCAGTTGTCATGCCACCCTACAATTATTGTTAACAATTTGATATCGATCCTGAACAATTCAGGAATCATTGTCAACATGTGTGAGGGGTGAGAGGCGTAACCGTCGCGTGCTTTCGATGCGGATTCAGTTTCCGTCAGAACAGAAATGTCAGGGCGATGGACCCAAAATGGTCGCCGCCGTTCTGGCCCTCGAATTCCTCCGTCCGGAGGATCTGAGTGAACGACACGCGGAACTGATTGAAGGTGGCCACCGCGCCGAACTGAA
>JAVEYE010000294.1:0-5085 GCA_034003665.1 Rhodospirillales bacterium
CCGCGGCGTCGAGCACCAATTCGACCGGACGCAGGCCGATCAGTTCGTCGGCCGCGTAGCCCAGGGCGCTTTGCGACGAAACGAAGACGAAGGCGCCGTCGGGCCCCACCTCCCCCGCGAAGTCGGATGAAACTTCGACCAGGTCCTTGTAGCGCTGGCGCGATTCGATCAAGGCCGGACGCAGATTGTGTTCCATCGTCACATCGCGGGCCAGGACCAGAAGAGCGTCGCCGGCGGCTTTGGGCACCACGGTAAGGTCGATGATGATCTGGCCATCACCGACCGGAAGCTTCATCAACTTGCTGACGATGGCCCCGCATCCCGCCGTCGCCCGTTGGATCGCCGCCGCCAGGGGGGCCGGCTCGCCCTCCAGCAGAATGGACGCGAACTCCTCGGCGGCGCGGTTGGCGGCAACGACGGTACAATCCGGCATCACCAGAAGCGCCCCCCCGGGATAACCGTCGAGCCATCCGGCTTCCCGCGCGGCGCCGGCCGGCGTCGCCTTTTTGCCGGCCCGGCTCATCGGCGACCCCGGAACGGCCCGACCTTGGGCAGCCGGTCGCGATCCTTGACGGCGGCCGGCGCGACAAAGCGGCCACGCGCCCATTTCAGGCGCGAGACCCGGAAAGACTCGGCGTGGGCAAGGCTGAGTGCGACCGCCATAGAGCGCTTTTTCCCCTTGTGCACGACGAATTTATCCGCGATGCGCCAACCGACGCCAGCGAAAAACCACCCCCCACCGCGTGTACAACCCATTCGATGCCGGTGACGGTTCCGCGGACGGAAAAGAGCTTGCGGGGAGGCGCCGTCAGCCCCACTCTAGGGACATGCTCGATTCGCCGCTTCCCGATTGTCCGCCCTCTCTATGCACGGCCGTTTCCGTTGGCGGCGGCGCCTGGATATTCGATCTGGACAATACCCTCTATCCGGCGGCGGACAGCCTTTTCGTGCAGGTCAGCCAGCGCATCCGGGATTACATCGGCCGTTTTCTCGACCTTGACGCCGAGGCCGCTTTCCGGTTGCAGAAGGACTATTTCGCGCGCTACGGCACCTCGCTGCGCGGCATGATGATCGAACACGGCATGGACCCCGCTCCTTACCTCGCGTACGTCCACGACGTCGACCTTGCGATGATCGCCCCGAATCCCCGGCTGGATGCCGCCCTCGGAGGCCTGGGCGGGCGCAAGCTGGTGTTCACCAACGCTTCTTGCGACCATGCCGAGCGCGTGCTGGAACGGCTGGGCATCGCCCGCCACTTCGACGCCATCTTCGACATCGCCGACGGCGACTACGTGCCGAAGCCGGAACCGGAACCCTATGCGGCCCTGGTTCGCCGCCATGCCTTCGACCCGACGGCCGCGGTCATGATCGACGACATCGCCCGCAACCTGTTGCCGGCCGCGGCCCTTGGCATGACCACGGTGTGGCTGCGCAACGACACCGATTGGGGCCGCACCGGCGCCGCCGACGGCCACGTGCATCATGTCGTCGACGACCTGATCGCCTGGTTGGAAACCGCGGCGGCGGCACCTGCTTCGCGGCGCGCCTGAACGGCCGACGGCCGCTGCCCGTTGTTGACAGACGCCGGCCTCTTGCCCATGTTCGAGGGCCTTACGGTCCATTCCTAGCCCATTAATGGAAATCCATGGACATCAGCACCCTGCAATCCGTCGTCGACGCCGCCTGGGAGGCGCGCGAATCCGTAACCCTGACAACCCGAGGCGAGATCCGCGACGCCGTTGAGGCCACTCTCGACCTGCTCGATTCCGGCAAGGTCCGGGTTGCGGAAAAACGCGACGGAAACTGGCAGGTCAACCAGTGGCTGAAAAAGGCCGTGCTGTTGTCGTTCCGCCTGAACGACATGGCGATCATCGACGGCGGCCCCGGCAAGGCCCGCTGGTTCGACAAGGTGCCGCCGAAGTTCGAGGGCTGGGACGCCGAACGCTTTCGCGCCGCCGGGTTCCGCGCCGTGCCTCACTGCGTGGTCCGCCACTCGGCGTACATCGCGCCCAACGCGGTGCTGATGCCGAGCTTCGTCAACCTGGGTGCCTACGTCGATTCGGGCACCATGGTCGACACCTGGGCCACCATCGGCTCCTGCGCGCAGATCGGCAAGAACTGCCATATCTCGGGCGGCGCCGGCATCGGCGGCGTGCTGGAACCGCTGCAGGCCGGTCCCGTCATCATCGAGGACAACTGCTTCATCGGCGCCCGATCCGAGGTGGCCGAAGGGGTCCTCCTCGGCGAAGGCTCGGTGCTGTCCATGGGGGTCTACATCGGCGCCTCGACCCGCATCGTCGATCGCGCCACCGGCGAGATCCACATGGGCCGCGTGCCTCCCTATTCGGTGGTGGTGTCCGGAACCATGCCGGGCAAGCCCCTGCCCGACGGCTCGCCGGGCCCGGGGCTCTATTGCGCCGTCATCGTCAAGAAAGTCGACGAGCGGACCCGGTCGAAGACCTCGATCAACGAACTGCTGAGGGATTAGCCGCCAACCGTGGCCACCCGCCTTGACCCCCTCGACCTCACCCGCGCCCTGGTTCGCTGTCCCAGCGTGACGCCGAGCGACGCCGGGGCGCTGGCGGTCCTGGAAGGCGTCCTCGGCCCGCTGGGTTTCGCCTGCCACCGATTGACGTTCTCCGAGGCCGGAACGCCGGACGTCGACAATCTCTATGCCCGGCTTGGCTCGGGCAGGCCCCATTTCTGCTTTGCCGGCCACACCGATGTCGTGCCTCCCGGCGACGCGTCTGCCTGGTCGGCCGGGCCCTTCGCGGGCGAGGTCGTCGACGGCCGGCTGATCGGCCGCGGAACGGTCGACATGAAGGGGGCCATCGGCGCCTTTCTGGCGGCCGTCTCGTCCTTTCTTGCCGATCGACCCGACGGTTTCGACGGCTCGATCAGCCTGCTGATTACCGGCGACGAGGAAGGATCGGCGATCAACGGTACGGTCAAGGTGCTGGGCTGGATGAAGGAGCGGGGCGAAACCGTCGACCACTGCCTGGTCGGCGAGCCGACCAACCGCGACGCTCTGGGCGAAACCGTCAAGATCGGTCGGCGCGGCAGCCTCAACGGCCGCCTGACCGTCTATGGCACCCAGGGCCACGTCGCCTACCCCCAGCATTTCGACAACCCGGTCCGCCGGCTCATGCGGATGCTGGCCGCCATCGCCGACCAACCGCTCGACGGCGGCACGCCCCATTTCGAGCCGTCGAGGGTCGAAGTCACCTCCATCGACGTCGGCAACCCGACGACCAACCTGATCCCCGGCAAGGCGACGGCGCGTTTCAATGTGCGCTTCAACGACCTGCATTCGGGCGAGTCGCTTAAGGCCTGGATCGGCCAGCGCTGCGCCGAGGCGGGCGGACGGTTCGATCTGGACGTCGCGGTTTCGGGCGAACCCTTTCTATGCCCGCCGGGGCCGTGGACGGACCGGCTGGTTGCCGCGATTCGCGAGGTGACGGGGCGCACGCCGACGCTGGACACCGGCGGCGGCACGTCGGACGCCCGCTTCATCAAGGACCTGTGCCCGGTGGCGGAATTCGGACTGTCCAGCGCCACCGCCCACAAGGCGGACGAGGCGGTGGCGGTGGCCGATCTGCGCGGCTTGACCAAGATCTATCGCCGCCTGCTCGACGCCTACTTCGCGGACCCGCCGTGCCCGGCCTGAACGAGATCCTGCGGTCCCTCTACGGGGCTTACCGCCTGGCCCGCTTCGACGCCGGCGGCCTGACCCACTTCGACGCCACGCCCGGCGGCTTCTGGAAGTCCTTCTTCGCCGCCGTCATCGTGGCGCCGCTTTACCTCATCCTGCTGGCCGTGCGCATCGAGAACGGGCCCGCCGATATCGAGTCGGCCCGGCTTCTGGCCGTCGAGAGCATCGCCTACGTCATCGGCTGGGTGATCTATCCGCTGGTCATGGCGACGGTGGCCCGCCTGATCGACCGCGAGCGGCACTATGTCCGCTACATCGTCGCCTACAACTGGACGTCGGTGTGGCAGAACGTCATCTACCTGCCGATCGCCATTTTGTCGGTGGCCGGCCTGCTGACGGGCGGGGCCGGGGGGCTCCTGGCCGTCGCCGGGCTGATCGTCGTTCTCGTCTATGCCTGGTTCGTCGCGCGAACCGCGCTCGACATTCCCGGCCTCTTTGCCGTTCCCCTGGTCGGTCTCGACATCACGCTGGGCCTCATGCTCAACAGTTTCGCCGACGGCCTGATCCACCTTCAATAAAGGACCTCGGTCAGGTAGAGCCCGCAGGCCGGCGCCGTCGGCCCCGCCGCCGCACGGTCGCGGGCGTCGAGGATGCGGGCGACGTCGCCGGCGCACCACTTGCCCTCGCCCACCCGCTTCAGTGTGCCGACCATGTTGCGCACCTGATGATGCAGGAATGAGCGGGCCCGCGCCGTCACCCGGACCTCGTCGCCATGGCGCGTGACGTCCAGGCCGCTCAGGGTCTTCACCGGAGAGTCGGCCTGGCATTCGGCGGCCCGGAACGAACTGAAATCGTGGCGGCCGACCAACGCCTGCGCCGCCGCATGCATGGCTTCGGCGTCAAGGGGCACCGGCACCCACCAGACACGGCCGCGATCGAGCGCCAGCGGAGCCCGCCGATTGGCGATCCGATAAAGGTACGCACGCCCGACGGCCGAAAAGCGGGCGTGAAAGGCCTCGTGAACCCGCTCGGCGGTCAACACCGCCACGGCCGCCGGCCGCAAGTGGAAGTTGACGGCATCGCGGACGGTATCGGGCGCCGCCTCGCGGACAAGGTCGAAATGCACCACCTGGCCCAGGGCGTGGACGCCCGCATCGGTCCGTCCGGCGGCGAACACCGTGGGCCGCTCGCCGCAGAAACGCTCGATCGCCTCCTCGATGACCTGCTGGACGGCAAGCCCGTTCTCCTGGCGCTGCCAGCCGACGAATTCGGCGCCATCGTATTCGACGATAAGCCGGTAGCGGGGCATGGGCGGCTTTCCCCCGAGGCCCTAGGCCAGCCGCGAACCGGTGGGCACGGCAAAGCCGCGCAGGAACGCCGCCGCGTCGGCCGGCGCCTTGCCTTCGCGCTGCACGCGCTCCAGGCGGAGCGCC
>JAVEYE010000295.1:0-5061 GCA_034003665.1 Rhodospirillales bacterium
CCAGCGTCGAAATCGCCGAGAAGATCGACGAGCGCACCGTGCGCTTCACCTTCAAGCCGGGCGACAACCGCGAGCTGCCGCTGATCCTCGGCCAGCTGACCGTGCTGCCCCGCCACTACTGGGAAGGCCGCGCGTTCGACCAGACCACGCTCGAGCCGCCGCTCGGCAGCGGCCCCTACCGCATCCGCTCGTTCGAGCCGGGCCGGCGCATCGTCTACGAGCGGGTGGCCGACTACTGGGGCAAGGACCTGGCGGTGAACAAGGGCCGCCACAACGTCGACGTCTGGTCGTACGACTACTACCGCGACCGCACGGTCGAGCTGGAGGCCTTCAAGGCCGGCGAGTTCGACTACCGGGTGGAGAACTCGGCCAAGAACTGGGCGACCGCCTACGACATCCCGGCGGTGCGCGACGGGCTTCTGATCAAGGACGAGATCCCTCACAACCGGCCGGCCGGCATGCAGGGCTTCGTCTACAACACGCGGCGCGGCCAGTTCGCCGACCGCCGGGTGCGCGCCGCCCTGGCCTACGCCTTCGATTTCGAATGGTCGAACAAGAACCTGTTCTACGGCCAGTACAAGCGCACCCGCAGCTATTTCGACAACTCGGAGCTGGGCGCCACCGGCCTGCCCGGCCCCGAGGAGCTGAAGATCCTGGAGCCCTTCCGCGGCAAGGTCCCCGGCGAGGTCTTCACGCAGGAATACAACCCGCCCACGACCGACGGGACGGGGCGCATCCGCGCCAACCTGCGCGAGGGCGACCGCCTGCTCAAGGAAGCCGGCTGGATCATCCGGGACGGCCGGCGGGTGCGGGCCGACAACGGGCGGCCGTTCGAATTCGTCATCACCCTGATCAGCCCGGATTTCGAGCGCGTCGCCCTGCCGTTCGCCAAGAACCTGGAGCGCCTGGGGGTGAGCGCCCGGGTGCGCACCGTCGACACCGCGCAATACCTGCGGCTGCTCGAGAACTTCGATTTCGACATGATCGTCTTCCCGTTCGGCCAGTCGAGTTCGCCGGGCAACGAGCAGCGCCTCTACTGGGGGTCGGCCGCCGCCGACCAGCCGGGCAGCCGCAACTTCGCGGGCATCAAGGACGAGGCCATCGACGCCCTGGTCGAGGATCTGATCGCGGCGCCCGACCGCGACAGCCTGATCGTCCGCACGCGGGCGCTCGATCGCGTGCTGCAGTGGGGCTTCTACGTCATTCCCCACTTCCACCTGGATTACGACCGCATCGCCTACTGGGCGGTGTTCGGCCGGCCGGCGGTGACGCCCGCCCAGGGTGCCCAGTTCGACGCCTGGTGGATCGACCCGGCCAAGGCGGCGGCGCTGGAAGCCCGCAAGTCGTCCCTGCGGCGACCGTAGGAGCCCGCCCGCCATGCTCGCCTACGCCCTGCGCCGCCTGCTGCTGATCGTCCCCACCCTGTTCGGCATCATGGTGATCAACTTCATCATCGTCCAGGCGGCGCCCGGCGGCCCGGTCGAACAGATGATCGCCCAGATCCAGGGGGTGGCGGTGGGGGCGACGGCCCGGGTCAGCGGCGCCGGCGGCGACGTCGCCGCCGCTCCATCGGGCGGCGGGCAGAGCGTCTATCGCGGGGCGCGCGGCCTCGATCCTGCCTTCGTCAAGGAGATCGAGCGGCAGTTCGGCTTCGACAAGCCGGCCCACGAGCGCTTCTTCCAGATGATCGGCAACTACGTCCGCTTCGACTTCGGGAAAAGCTTCTTCCGCGACCAGAGCGTCGTCGACCTGGTGCTCCAGAAGATGCCGGTGTCCATCTCGCTGGGCCTGTGGACGACGCTGCTGATCTATCTCATCTCGATTCCGCTGGGCATCGCCAAGGCGGTGCGCGACGGCAGCCGCTTCGACGTATGGACCAGCGGCGTCGTCGTGGTCGGCAACGCGGTGCCGGCCTTCCTGTTCGCCATCCTGCTGATCGTGCTGTTCGCCGGCGGGCGCTACTTCGACTGGTTCCCCCTGCGCGGCCTGACCTCGGACAACTGGGGCGCGCTCGGCCTCGCCGACAAGATCGTCGACTATTTCTGGCACATCACCCTGCCCATCCTCTCCATGGTCATCGGCGGCTTCGCCGGGCTGACCATGCTGACCAAGAATTCGTTCCTCGAGGAGATCAACAAGCAGTACGTGGTGACGGCGCGCTCCAAGGGCCTGCCGGAACGCCGCGTGCTCTACGGCCACGTCTTCCGCAACGCCATGCTGATCGTGGTGGCCGGCTTCCCCGGCGCCTTCGTCGGCATCCTGTTCACCGGGGCTTTGCTGACCGAGATCATCTTCTCGCTGGACGGCCTCGGCCTGCTCGGCTTCGAGGCGGCCATCAACCGCGACTACCCGGTGATGTTCGGGACCCTCTATTTCTTCACGCTGCTGGGCCTTCTGCTCAACCTGATCGGCGATCTCGCCTACCACGTGGTCGATCCCCGCATCGACTTCGAGGCCAGGGAGGTCTAGCCGATGGCGGGCGAGCGATTCCTGGGCATGCGGGTCACCCCGATCACCCGCCGCCGGCTGGCCAACTTCCGGGCCAACAGCCGGGGCTTCTGGTCGTTGTGGATCTTCCTTTTCTTCTTCTTCGCCACGCTGTTCGCCGAGGGCATCGCCAACGACAAGCCGCTGCTGGTCCGCTACGACGGCCAATTCTATTTCCCGGCCGCCGTCGCCTATCCCGAGACCGTCTTCGGCGGCTTCCTGGAAACCGAGGCCGAGTACCGCGACCCCGAGGTCCAGGACCTGATCGAGGAAAAGGGCTGGATCGTCTGGCCGCCGATTCCCTACAGCCACAACAGCGTCGTCTTCGACTCGGTCGAGCCCAACCCGGCGCCGCCGTCGGCCCGCCACTGGCTGGGCACCGACGACCAGGGCCGCGACGTGCTGGCCCGCACCATCTACGGGTTCCGCATTTCTGTGCTGTTCGGCCTGGTGCTCACCGCGGTCAGTTCGGCCATCGGCATCGCCGCCGGCGCCGTCCAGGGCTATTTCGGCGGCCTCGTCGACCTTCTGTTCCAGCGCTTCATCGAGATGTGGTCCGGGCTGCCGGTGCTGTTCCTGCTGATCATCCTGGCCAGCATCGTCGAGCCCAACTTCTGGTGGCTTTTGGGCATCATGCTGCTGTTTTCGTGGATGTCGCTGGTCGGCCTGGTGCGCGCCGAGTTCCTGCGCGCCCGCAATTTCGACTATGTGCGGGCGGCCCGCGCGCTCGGCGTGTCCAACGCCAAGATCATGTTCAAGCACATCCTGCCCAACGCCATGGTGGCGACCATGACGTTCCTGCCGTTCATCCTGTCGGGGGCCATCACCACGCTGACCTCGCTCGACTTCCTGGGTTTCGGCCTGCCGCCCGGCTCGGCCTCGCTGGGCGAGCTTCTGAACCAGGGCAAGGCCAACCTGCAGGCGCCGTGGCTGGGCCTCACCGCCTTCTTCGTGCTGGCCGTCATGCTGAGCCTGCTGATCTTCATCGGCGAGGCGGTGCGCGACGCCTTCGACCCGCGCAAGGTGTTCGCGGCGCCGCCCCCCAAGGAAGACGCCACCGGCCGCCTGTCCGCCCCCGACAGCCCGGGCGCCCCGGCATGAGCCCGCTTCTCGAGGTCAGGAACCTTCACACCTCGTTCGGCCGCGGCGCGCGCGAGGTCAAGGCGCTGCGCGGCGTCTCGTTCACGGTCGACAAGGGCGAGAGCGTCGCCCTGGTCGGCGAGAGCGGCTCCGGCAAGTCGGTCTCCGCCCTCTCGGTTCTGCAGCTCCTGCCCTATCCGCAGGCCCACCATCCGGAGGGCAGCATCGTCTTCGCCGGCGAGGAACTGCTGGGCGCCGGGACGGCCCGGCTGCGCGCCCTGCGCGGCAACCGCATCGCCATGATCTTCCAGGAGCCGCTGACCTCGCTCAACCCGCTGCACAGCATCGAGCGGCAGATCAGCGAGGTCCTGTTCGTCCACAAGATGATGAGCCGGCGTCAGGCCCGTCAGCGGGTCGAGGAGCTGTTGCATCTGGTCGGCCTGGAAGAAGGAATCCGCCGGCTGGACGCCCTGCCGCACGAGTTCTCGGGCGGCCAGCAGCAGCGTGTCATGATCGCCATGGCGCTGGCCAACGAGCCGGACCTGCTGATCGCCGACGAGCCGACCACCGCGCTCGACGTCACCGTGCAGGCCCAGATCCTCAAGCTGCTCAAGGACTTGCAGGCCAAGCTCGGGATGGCCCTTCTGCTGATCACCCACGACCTGGGGATCGTGCGCCACATGGCCGAACGGGTGTGCGTGATGAACGACGGCGAGATCGTCGAGCAGGGGCCGGCGGAGGAAGTGTTTTCGCGCCCGGCCCACCCCTATACGCAGCGCCTGCTCGCCGCCGAGCCGTCGGGCCGGCCGCCGCGACCGGACCCGACGGCGGCCGAACTGATGCGGGCCGAGGCCGCCCGCGTGTGGTTCCCGATCCGCAAGGGCGTGTTCCGGCGCACCGTCGATCACGTCAAGGCGGTGGACGGCATCACCCTGACGGTGCGGGCCGGCCAGACCCTGGGCATCGTCGGCGAAAGCGGCTCGGGCAAGAGCACGCTGGGCCGCGCCCTGTTGCGCCTGGAAAAGAGCGAGGGGTCCATCGTCTTTCGCGGCGACGAGTTGCAGGGCCGGTCGTGGAAGGACCTGCGCCCGCTGCGCAAGCGCATGCAGATGGTCTTCCAGGACCCGTACGGCAGCCTGAGCCCGCGGCTCTCGATCGGCCAGATCATCGAGGAGGGCCTGCTGGTCCACGGCCTCGGCGGTTCGCGGAAC
This sequence comes from Rhodospirillales bacterium, assembly GCA_034003665.1. Taxonomy (GTDB): domain Bacteria; phylum Pseudomonadota; class Alphaproteobacteria; order Rhodospirillales; family Shumkoniaceae; genus Shumkonia. The sequence continues at coordinate 4,779 of JAVEYE010000295.1, forward strand.
GAGCGCCGCGGCCTGATCGGCCGGGCGCTGGAGGAAGTCGGGCTCAAGGCCGACATGCAGGACCGCTACCCCCACGAATTCTCGGGCGGCCAGCGCCAGCGCATCTCGATCGCCCGCGCGCTGGCCCTGCGCCCCGAATTCATCGTCCTGGACGAGCCGACCAGCGCGCTCGACATGTCGGTGCAGGCGCAGATCGTCGACCTGCTGCGCGACCTGCAGCGGCGCCACGGCATCGCCTATGTGTTCATCAGCCACGACCTTCGGGTGGTGCGCGCGCTGGCCC
>JAVEYE010000296.1:0-5009 GCA_034003665.1 Rhodospirillales bacterium
CCCGGCATCGGGAACGTTCCCGATGCCGGGGGCGGGGTGGTCCCAGGGCCACGAAGGGCCTTGCGCAGCGGGCCGAACTGTCGTCGGTACTGGGCCGGGGTCAGGGCAACCTCGCGGCGGAACAGTCGCCTGAAGAAGCTGCCGTCCCCGTAGCCCACCTCCTGGGCCACCGCCTCGATCGCCATGTCGGTGGTTTCGAGCAGTTGCTTGGATTCCTCGATCCGCACCGTGTGCACGTAGTCAATCGGCGACATGCCAGTGGCCGTCCGGAAGCGGCGCTTGAAGGTCCGTTCACTCAGGCCGGACAGCGCGATCATGCCGGCCACCGGATTGGGGTCGGCGTAGCGTTCGGCGATCCATTCCTGGCAGGTGCCGATCACCGCGTCCTCGGCCTGGACGCGGCGGGCCAGCGAGGCGAAGGGTTGCTGACCGACGCGATGCCAGTCGAGCAGATAGAGCTTGGCGAGGCGCATGGCTTCTTCCTGGCCCAGGAAGCGGGCGATCAGGAAAAGGGTCATGTCGTACCACGTTGAGCCGCCGCCGGAGGTGACGACGCGCTGCCCGTCGCCGGCCGCGACCAGGGCGCGCGAGGCGCTGACCTTCACCCGCGGATAGCGCTTGGCCATGGCCTCGCAATAGGCCCAGTGGGTGGTCGCCTCGGCGCCGTCGAGCAGTCCGGCCGCGGCCAGCAGCATGGCGCCCGAACACGCCGACGCGACGGTGGCGCCGCCGGCGTAACAGCCCTTGAGCCAGGCGATGGCCGGTCGGTGTCGGCCGGCGATATCTTCCTCGGGCGTCACGAAAAGGTCGGATACGCAGACGATGTCGGGATCGGGGAAATCGGAAAACGAACAGTCGGGCGTAAGCCAAATGTCGTTGGCGGCCCTGAGCGGCCGTGCGCGCTCGGCCACGATGCGGGGTTCTATCTTCTGGGCGCCCGGACTGCCGTTGACGACGAAGTCCCAATCGCGCCCGGCCGAACAGAACAGGTCGTACATGCCGTAGACCGTCGACGCCGTGGTTTCCGGCGTGACGAGGAGAGCGACTTTCAGCTTGGGCGGATCGGCCATGGCCCATTCATCCCGTTGGTGTCCCAAACGGCCTTCCTGTTGACCAGATTGTCCTTCTTTTGTCCTTTTCAACCCTGGATGCAAATGAGTTGCGGTTTTAATTGAGCGCGGCTTCATCATTCGAGACGACAAAGGACCACCGATATGGCGAAATACCGGACCGATCTTCCGCAAGCTTCCGGGCGGGTCTTCCTGTCCGACGGCGGACTGGAAACCACCCTTATCTTCCACGACGGCTTCGAACTGCCATGCTTCGAGGCGTTCACCCTGCTGGACAGTGACGAAGGCATGGCAGCACTCCGTGCCTATTACCGCCGCTACGCCCTCATGGCGCGGACGCGCGGCATGGGCTTCCTTCTGGAAACGCCGACCTGGCGGGCCAATCCCGACTGGGGCGCGAAAGTCGGCTATTCCGCGGTCGCTCTGGCCGACGTCAACTGGCGGGCCGTCGATCTCATGCTGGAAATCCGCTCGGAGTTCGAAACCAAGGCCTCGCCCATGGTCATCAGCGGCGCCATCGGGCCGCGCGGCGACGGTTACGATCCCGGCACCCTGATGAGCCCGGACGAGGCCGAGGCCTACCACGCGCGGCAGGTCGGCGTCTTTGCCGCGACCGACGCCGATATGGTGACGGCCTTCACCCTGACCAATGCGCCGGAGGCCATCGGCATCGCCCGAGCCGCCAGGGCGGCGGCCATTCCGGCGGTGATCTCGTTCACCCTGGAAACCGACGGCCGGCTGCCGACCGGCCAACCGCTGGGCGAGGCCATCCAGGAAGTCGACGCCGCCACCGTCGGCGGACCGGCCTACTACATGATCAACTGCGCCCATCCCACCCATTTCGAGGACGCCCTGGAAGCCGGCCAGCCTTGGCTTTCCAGGCTGCGCGGCATCCGCGCCAACGCCTCGATGCTGAGCCACGCCGAACTTGACGAATGCACCACGCTGGATGCGGGCGACCCGGCCGACCTCGGTCGCCGGTACGGGCGGCTGCGATCCCGCCTCGCCCACGTCAACGTGGTCGGCGGCTGCTGCGGAACCGACCACCGCCACATCGAGGAGATTGGAGACGTTTACGGTAAGGCGGCGTAAAAGAAGGGCGGCGAGTTAGCGCTTGAGTGAGATCCAGATCTCGATCTCGGCGTCCTGGGTGTGGACGGCCCGTTCGTCGTAGCGTTCGAAGTCGCCCGTGAAGGCCCGCTCGCCGCCCAACTCTTTGGGCGTCATGGCATGAATAGCGGCCCAGGCTTGGGTGACGATGGCCGGCATCGGTCCGCGCGGGCTGGTGAAGACGGCGTAATGGGCGGCCGGCACGTCGCGCACCGCCAGCGTGCCCGGCGGTTCGGCGCCGGGCCTGACCTCGCAGCCGACCAGCAGCGTGTAGTCACCGTCGACGCCGTTCTCGACGTCGCAATAGAGCCCGTAAATGATGCCGGGCGTTGGCTGGTGGGGAATGTGGCCTGGCAGGCTTTCGAACGAGAAGCGCGCCCACAGACCCGGAATCTTGGCGCTCGACGGGTTCACTTCGGCGGCGTTCGAGGTGCGTGCTGTGATGCCCATCAGGCGGAAGGCGGGCCGATCGACGATCCTGGGCGGCTGCATGGCGGCTTCTCCGGGGGCTTCGGGCGGGCCCGCAAGATGCCAGAGCGCCCCGCCTCGCGCAACCGTCGGAAGCGGGGCTCCGGGCAAAGCCTATGGACAGGCATGGCAGGATACCCTCAGGGCAGAGAGGGTGGCGCGCACCGCGCGCCGGGTGAGGCGGGGATGATCGTTCGCCCAACGACGCGCCACGCCAGAACGTTGCGCCGGGATGTCAGCGAGGCCGTAGGATTCTGTGGCCGGCCCTTCGGGAACTGGTCCTGCGGACCTCCTGTGGCCTGAAAATGAATTTCTAATTGACTCCATAATTGGAAAATTTCTTAACTTGAGTTCACGCAACGGCGTCGGCCGCAGGCAGGGAGACACCGCCATGAACTCGCCCGACCGCATCGCACCCGTCATCGATTTTCAGAAGGAGCTCTCCGGCCTGTTCGACCTGACCGGCAAGGTGGTCTACATGCCCGGCGGCTATGGCGGAATTGGCGAGGCCTGCGCGTGGGCCTTGTCCATGCATGGCGCCAGCGTCGTGCTCGGCGGGCGCAGCGCGGAGAAGGCCGAGGAAATGGCTGCGGGCCTGACGGCGGCCGGCTACCGGGCGGCGGGCCTGGTGGTCGACGTGACGTCGGTGGACTCGATCCGCGCCTCGGTCGAACGGGTGGTCGAGCTGATGGGCGGTCTCGACATCCTCATCAACTGCACCGGCCTGCACATCGAGCAGCCCATGCTGGAGGTGACGGAAGAGGCCTTCGATGCGGTCTACAAGGTCAACCTCAAGGCCTCGATGTTTCTGGGCCAGGCGGCGGCCCGCCAGATGGTCGCCGCCAAGCGGCCGGGCCGCATCATCCATTTCCTGTCGGTGCGCTCGCAGCTGGCCCTGCGCAACCGCGGCTACTCGGCCTACTGCTCGACCAAGGGCGGCCAGGTGATGATGGTCCGACAGCACGCCATGGAACTGGCGCCGCACGGCATTACGGTGAACGGCGTGGCGCCGACCTTCGTCTATACCGAGCAGATCCGCCACGTCATGGAAAACCCCGAGTTCCGCAAGTACCTGCAGGAGCGGATCCCGCTGGGCCGCATCGCCGATCCCAAGGACGTGGTCGGGCCCGTGCTGTTCTTCTGCTCGCCGGGGGCGTCGTTCGTCACCGGCCAAGTGATGTACGTCGACGGCGGCATCACCGCCAGCCAGTGAAGGCGGTGCGGCTCAGTCGTTGGTGACGATCACGTAGGTCGGTTCGCGGCTGTCCACCATCGGCGTGATGTCTTCGCGCCAGCCGGGCATGTAGGGCATGGCCGAATGCGCCTTGATCGCCGCCTCGTCCTCGAACAGTTCGTAAAGGTAGACGGTATTGCCGCCCTTCTCGGGCACCAGGACGTCACAACGGATGCAGCCCGGCTCGCTTCGCACGATGCCGGCATGGCGCTGGGCGCGACGGATGAACTCCTCGCGGCGTTCCGGCTTGCATTCGGCCTTGAACACGATGGCTCGGTGACTCATGCGTTCGCTCCCCTTGTTGACAGTATGTGAATCCGACGTCGGGTTGGAGGTAGTCGTCAGCCCGGCGGTGTCAAGCCTCGTCGGGCGGCGGCGCCACGACCTTTCCATAGGGAAGGCGTCCCTTGATGGCGCCGGCGTGGATGAAGACGTCGAGCGCCGTCTCGTACGTCGATCTTGGGATGCGCACGTCGCCCGCCCAGCAGCCGAGGGCCTGGTAGGCGGCGATCGTGCGGGTCAGCACATCGATGTTGATGCCGGGGAAAAACCGGGCCTCGGCCGTGGCGATGGTATCGGCGGGCAGTTCATTGACGTAGATGCGGGCCTTGCGGTAGGCGCGCATGAAGGCCACGGCGGCGTCCGTGGCCAGCCATCGGCGGGACGCCAATAGGCTGCTGAAGGCGACCGGACCAATGGCGTTTCCAACCGCGGCGAGGATATGGGCGAAGCCGTCCCTCTCCATCTGCTGCGGAGCCGGTCCCTGTAGGTGGACATAATCGCCCCGACCGGCTCGAAAGGCCGCCTCCATGGCATCCGGCTCGCCGGCGTCGATGGCCCCGATGTCGGCGTAGTCCAGTCCCTGGCGGTACGCGGCGTACTTGAACATGGCGAGCGGCTGACCGAAGTGGTCGATGAGCACCTCGCGGCCGGCCAGCTTGTCCCAGGTGAAGTCGGGTTCGGGTCGGCGACCGGCGATGAAGAAACCGTCGCGCTGATTGATTTCTGCAAAATGGACGAGATCGTGCTCTTCGCCGCGCTCAAGCGGTCCCCAACTGGCCGACACTGCGCTCTGGGCGACGTCGGCGGAGCCGTCCTTCAGGGCACGCCAGGCGGTACGTCCGGCG
>JAVEYE010000297.1:0-5029 GCA_034003665.1 Rhodospirillales bacterium
CCACCTCCCTTCGTAGGGAATCACGTTCCGAGCCGTTCGGGAATCCTCTTCGATTCCGTCAGGTCGCATAACGCTCTAATCGCGGGCCGACGTCCCCCCGACGGAAGAGGCCGCTCCCACGACAGTCATGCCTGCAACCGACTGGGCTGCCGCCTTGGGCGATGGGTCTGTGCCGCGCCCGGCAGCAAGCAGCGACCCGACCGATTGCACAGGGTCGCGCCCGGCCGTCGCACCGTCCCCCAATGACAACCAGATGCCGCCGGCGATCAGCACGCTGACGACGCCGGCCAGCACCGCAATGGTCAGCACGCCACGCCAACGCACCTTCCGGGCGGCCCGGTGAACGACCCGCCGAGGCCGAGGAAACCTGGGTCCCCACAAGGCATTGCCAGCCGGCATGAAAGAGGGAAAGTGGAATCGAATTGAAGGCGGCATCAATCGTTACGACGAATATCTCGACGTTAAAAAACGACAAATTTTGTTGTATTCTTGATTGTTATTATTGTCAATAGATTGACTTTATTTCATTTAAATTAATTCATTCACAATTTTTCCTAAAATTTTCCAATTCCACACGTTCTCAAAAAAACATCCCGTCCTCACGCCGGCATCGGGTGCTTGTCCATTGCGCTCAAACGACCCTTGGACGGAGATCTCGGACCCTGACCGCCTTGCCCTGAGAACGCGGCACCTCTCCCGGCGAAAGCACCACGGCCCGGCAGGTGACACCGACCATTGACTTGATGTGATTGGCCACCGTCTTGGCAATGGCCGGGTACTGGTCCACGGGCACACCGAATCGGGCTTCCACCTCCACCGTCATCGTGTCCATCGTGCCTTCGCGTTGGATCACCAGTTGATAGTGCGGCTCGATGGATGACAGCCCCAGGAGATGGGCCTCGACCTGGGAGGGATACACATTGACGCCGCGGATGATCAGCATGTCGTCGTTCCGGCCGGTGACACGCAGGATGCGCACGTGGGTGCGACCACAGACACAGGGCTCGTCGGTAAGGCGCGTGATATCGCGGGTGCGGTAACGGATCATCGGCTGTGCCCACTTGGCGAGAGTCGTGATGACCAGCTCCCCCTGTTCGCCGTGGAGGACAGGCTCGCCGGTTTCCGGGTCGATCACCTCGAACAGGAAGCAGTCCTCCCATCCGTGCAGACCGGCCCGCGCCTCAATGCACTCCGCGGCGACGCCGGGGCCGATGATTTCCGAGAGGCCGTAAATGTCGACCGCCTTGATGCCTAGCCGCTCGTCCAGTTCCCGGCGCAGGTTTTCGCTCCACGGCTCGGCGCCGAAGACACCGACCCGAAGCGGACCGCCCTTCAGGTCGACCCCGGTCTTCTCGGCAACCTCGGCGAGATGGAGGGCGTAGGAGGGAGTCGAGCACAGGACCTGGGCTTCGAAATCCTTCATCAGGATGATCTGACGTTCCGTATTGCCGCCGGATACCGGCGTGACCGTGCAGCCCAACAGCTCGGCTCCGTAATGGGCACCAAGGCCGCCGGTGAACAACCCGTAACCGTAGGCGTTGTGGACGAAATCACCGGGCCGGGCCCCCATGCAGGCGAGCGAGCGGGCCATCAGCTCCGACCAAACGTCCAGATCCTCGCGGGTATAACCGACCACGGTGGGTTTGCCGGTGGTCCCCGAGGAAGCATGCACGCGGATCACCTGATCGCGCGGTACCGCAAACATGCCGAAGGGATAGTGGCCGCGCAGATCGTCCTTGGTCGTGAAAGGAAGCCGCCGGATGTCGTCCAGGATCTTGACGTCGTCCGGTCCCACTCCAGCGGCATCAAAGCGTTGCCGGTAGTGGGTCACGTTGTCGTAGGCATGGCGGACGATCTTTTTCAGCTTATCCAGTTGCAGGGTGGCCAACTGGGGACGCGGCATGGTCTCGATTTCGGGCGAGAACATGAACGTCTCGGTCGATGTCACGGTCATCACGGTTCCTCGGTCAGGCAGGCGCCGGCGTGGTTGTTTCCCATCTCGGGCAGAGTTATGCGCGGCCACGATATTTCAATCAACCGCCGCAGACCATATGCCATATGTGATTTTATCGGTCTCCCGCGAAAAGCGGTTGATCAGCCGGCCCCCGTTCATCAACCGATAGCGGTATTTCCATTTGATTCGTGCGGGTTTTGTGGGCACTCTCGACCCAATCGCGACAATTCGCTTGCCAAGGGTTGTCTAACCTGAGACCCACGAAAGGGGGGATAAAGACGATGGTTCCAACCGCATCATGGCGGGGCTTGGCGGTCGCGGGGACGATTCTGGCGGTTGCCGGGCTCTCCGCGCCTCCTGGCCTGACCGCTGAACCCATCCGGATCGGCACCTTCCTGTCGGTCACCGGGCCGGCCTCCTTCCTCGGAGATCCCGAACTCAAGACGCTGCAGATGTACGTCGAGAAGATCAACGCCGACGGCGGCGTGCTCGGCCGCAAGATCGAGCTTGTCCACTATGACGACGCCGGCGATGCCAAGAAGGCGCAAACCGCAGTCAAGCGCCTGATCAACAGCGACAATGTTGACGTCATCGTCGGTGGCTCGACCACGGGCACCACCATGGCCGTGGTACCGCTGGTTGAGCGGGCGGGCATTCCGCTGATCTCTCTGGCCGGGGCCGCGGCGATCGTCGAACCGGTAAAGAAATGGGTGTTCAAGACGCCGCACACCGACCGCATGGCCTGCGCCAAGATCTTCGAGGACATGGAAAAGCGAGGTCTCAGGAAGATCGCCCTGATCTCGGGCACCGACGGTTTCGGAAAATCCATGCAGGACGAATGCAAAAGCCTCGTTTCCGCCTACGGCATCGAGGTCCTGGCCGACGAAACCTACGGCCCCAAGGACACCGACATGACGCCCCAACTCACCAAGATCAAGAACACGGCAGGCGTGCAGGCGGTACTGAATCCGGGCTTCGGCCAAGGTCCAGCCATCGTGACCAGAAACTACAGGCAGCTCGGGGTCGATCTGCCGCTCTATCAGTCGCACGGCGTTGCCTCCAAAAAGTTCATCGAGTTGGCGGGTGATGCCGCCGAGGGCATTCGGTTGCCGGCCGCCGGATTGGTGATCGCCGACAAGCTGGCCGACTCCGATCCGCAGAAGGCGGTTTGCCTGTCCTACATGCAGGCCTACGAACGGGCCTTCGGGGCGGCCGTATCGACGTTCGGTGGTCATGCCTACGACGGCCTGCAGATCGCCCTGGCCGCCATCAGCCGAGCCGGGTCCACCGACAAGGCCAAGGTCCGCGACGAGATCGAGGGGACCGGCGGCTACGTCGGCACCGGCGGCATCGTCAACCTGTCGGCCACCGATCACATGGGCCTTGATCTTTCGGCCTTCCACATGATCGAGATCCGTAACGGCGATTGGACCATCGTCAAGTGAAGGCGACCGGGGCGACGGGGCAAATTTGCCGTCCCTTCCCCCGGCGGCGCCCGATTTTCCCGTTTGATTCGAGGACGCGTCCCGTGCACTTTGGAAAATGCGGCGGCTCGATCCAGGCCCGCCGGACATCGAGTCGAAAGCGGACGAGCAGGGGGAAGCCTTGACGCGTCGATATAGCCTCATTGGATGCCGCATGGCGGCCGTTGCCCTGAGCACCGCCGTCTACTTGGCCACAGCCACCGGCACCCTCGCCGCCGAGCCGGTTCGCATCGGGACGTTCCTGTCGGTCACCGGACCGGCATCGTTCCTGGGCGATCCGCAACTACGGACATTGGAAATGTACGTCGAGGCGGCCAACAAGGCGGGCGGCGTGCTTGGCCGCCCCTTACGGCTTATCCACTACGACGTCGCAGAGGACGCAAGGAACGCCCAGACGGCAGTCAAGCGGCTGATCCAGAACGACAAGGTCGACGTCATCATCGGCGGCTCAACGACCGGCACCACGATGGCCGTGGTGCCGCTGGTGGAAAAGGCCGAGATCCCGTTCATTTCGCTGGCGGCGGCGGTCGTGATCACCGAACCCGTCAAGAAATGGGTGTTCAAGATGGCGCACGCCGACAAGATGGCCTGCGCCAAGATCTTCGAGGACATGGAAAAGAAAGGCATCAAGAAGATCGCCATGATCTCGGGGACCGGCGGCTTCGGAAAGTCCATGCGCGAGCAGTGCCTAGGCCTGGTCTCCGCCTATGGAATCGCGGTCCTGGCCGATGAAACCTATGCGCCGAAGGACACAGACATGATGCCCCAGCTCACCAAGATGAAGGGCATAAATGGGGTCCAGGCCGTACTGGTCGCCGATTTCGGGCAGGGACCGGCCATCGTGACGCGCAATTACCGGCAACTCGGCGTGCCGCAACCGCTCTATCAGTCGCACGGCGTCGCCTCCAAAAAATTCATCGAATTGGCCGGTGACGCCGCCGAGGGCGTGCGGCTGCCCGCGGCCGGCCTGGTGGTCGCCGACAAGCTGGCCGACGCCGACCCGCAAAAGGCCGTTGCGCTGGCTTACAAGGACGCCTTCGAGAAGCGCACCGGCCAGGCGGTCTCGACCTTCGGCGGCCATGCCTACGACGGCCTGCAGATCGCGCTGGCCGCCATCGTCAGGGCGGGGGGCACCGACAAGGCCAAGGTCCGCGACGAGATCGAGAGGACCAGCGGCTACGTCGGCACCGGCGGCGTCGTCAACATGTCGGCAACTGACCACATGGGCCTCGACCTCTCGGCCTTCCACATGCTCGAAATCCGGGACGGCGACTGGCTGATCGTCGACTGACGCCGGTCGCCCCCGACTTCGTTGCATCGCCCCCCGTTGGGCGATATTAAGGAACGCCGCAGAGCGGTCAAAACGGCGGCGGACGGGAAACCGGCGCCAACAGCGGAAGGTCGAAGGGCCATCACCGCGAACGATAAAGGGGGGCGTTTCCGTCGACCTATGGCTGCCGAGTTCCTCCAGTTCCTGTTCTCAGGCATCACCGTCGGTGCGACCTACGCTCTGGTCGGCCTCGGTTTCTCGATCATTTACAACGCCAGCCACGTGATCAATTTTGCCCAGGGCGAGTTCGTCATGCTGGGC
>JAVEYE010000298.1:0-5005 GCA_034003665.1 Rhodospirillales bacterium
TTTTCGCGACATAGGTCAACCGACAGACGGGGCCGTGCCCGACCGGGCCGGCCCCGTCTTTTTCTTTCGCATAGGGCGGCGGGGGTGGATTGAAGATCCTCCTAAGGCATTACATAATATAATCAGTTGCCTCCAGCGTTCACTTTCAACGTGTCAAGCATCGATCGGTGCCGGGCGTTGGCGCGCCGGGGTGTTTTGCGCGAATTTTGGTATCGGAAGTGTAAGGGCCTGCCATGCTCGAAATCATGTTCATGGTCATCCTGCTGGGCGCCGGACTTGTCGGCCTGGCGGTCTTGACCAGCCTGATTTCCTTCAGGGTGGGCGCGCCGTTGCTGCTGGTTTTCCTGGGGCTCGGACTGCTGGCCGGCGAGGATGGGTTGGGCCTTCGCTTCAACGATGCCCGTCTGGCCTACTTCGTCGGCAGTCTCGCCCTTGCGGTCATTCTCTTCGACAGCGGTTTCGGCACCCGCCTGTCGTCGTTCCGGACCGCCGCCGGCCCCGCCTTGACCCTGGCCAGCCTTGGCGTCCTTCTTACCGCCCTGCTGGTCGGCGTCGCCGCCCGTTTCGCCATCGGCCTGCCGTGGCTGCATGCCTTTCTCATTGGCGCGATCGTCAGTTCGACCGATGCCGCGGCGGTTTTCTTCCTGCTTCGGGTCGGCGGCATCACCATCCGCGACAGGGTCCGTTCGATCCTCGAGGTCGAATCCGCCTCGAACGATCCCATGGCCATCTTTCTGACCATCACCCTGGTCGAGATGATCGTGGCCGGCGACCCCGCCGGAGAGACGGCCCTGAAAGAATTTCTGATGGGCTTTGCCCAGCAGATGGGTCTCGGCGTGATCCTCGGTCTCTTCGGCGGCTTCCTGATCGTCCGGTTGGTCAACAGGTTGGAACTCGCGGCGGGTCTATATCCGATCCTCGTGATCTCGTTGGCGCTGGTGTTGTTCGGCGCGGTCGGCCTGGCCGGCGGCAGCGGGTTCCTGGCGGTCTTCGTGGCCGGGCTCTATGCCGGCAACCACCGAATGCGCTCGCAGGCGACGCTGCGCCGTTTCCAGGACGGCCTTACCTGGCTGGCCCAGATCGTGATGTTTCTCGTCCTTGGCCTGTTGGCCACGCCGAGCCAGTTCCAGGCGGTCGCGCTGCCGGCCGTCGGTCTTGCGCTTTTCCTGGTCTTCGTCGGGCGGCCAGTGGCGGTGTGGCTTTGTCTGCTGCCGTTTCGCTCGCAGCCGAACGAGACGGCCTTCGTGTCGTGGGTCGGCCTGCGCGGCGCGGTGTCCATTCTGTTGGCCATTCTGCCGCTGGCCTACGCCGTGCAGGATGGAAATCTCTTCTTTAACATGACCTTCATCATCGTGCTCACCTCGCTGCTCGTGCAGGGGTGGACGATCCCGGTCACGGCCCGCTGGCTGGGACTGGTCGTGCCACCCAGCCTCGGGCCGCTGGAGAAGGTGGAGCTTGAACTTCCCGGCAACGCCCATCACGAACTGGTGGTCTACAAGGTTGTTCCCGACAGTCCGGTGGCACGCGGCGAACGGGTGCCGCGCTGGGCGCGGCCGTCATTGGTCGTACGCGACGGGCAGTCCATGGGCTATCACTATGCGGGACGCCCGCAGGCGGGCGATCAGGTCTACCTTTTTGTCCCGCCGCGGTATACCCGGTTGCTGGATCGGCTGTTCGCCAGCCCGGCCGTGGTCGAGGACGACGATAAGGACTTTTTCGGCGAATTTGCCATCGACCCGGCCAAGACGCTGGGCGATCTCGCCCATACCTATGACGTCGCCACCGATTGCGGCGATGGCGACATGTCCATCGCGGCGTACATCGAGGGGCGTCTGGGCGGCCGCACCGAGGTGGGTGACCGGGCCGCTTGCGGCGGCATTGAACTGGTGGTTCGCGAGATCGATGAAGCCGGGAACATCCAGGCGGTGGGACTGGCGATCCAGCCGCAGCCATCGGTGCCGGCCCGTGTTCCCCTATTCCTGAACGCCCGCCAGATCAGGGAAAGGCTGCGGGCTTATCGTCGGCGATGTCAGGAGGATCCGGAGGCCGCGGTGTCGGCCAGGGCGGCGTCGGTGCTGAAGATCGGACGAATCAAGGACTGCCTGAGAGGACTCCGCGCCCAAAAGAGGGCGGAGCAGCCCCCCTCCGACGGTGACTGAGCACCGGATCGGCGTGCGCCGCCTGGCGCTTGCTATTCCGGCACCAGCCATTCCGCCACGGTCGGCCCGCGAGCGTCCAGTCTATCGACCAGCCACGGCAGGGCCTCCGCGGCGGCGGCGGGCAGCGTGAATGGCGGGTTGACGACCAGAACGCCGGACGCCGTCATGCCATAGCCCGGGGCATCAGGCGCCATGCCAAGCTCGATGCGGAAGACCTTGCGGATCCCCGATTCCGCCACGGCGGCGGTCAGGGCGGCGGCGCTGGCGCGCTCGATCACCGGATACCACAGGATGTAGACGCCGGTGGCGAACCGGCGCCATGACTTGGCCAGCGCCGCCACCACCTTGTCGTAGTCGGACTTGATCTCGTAGCTGGGGTCGATCAGCGCGAGGCCGCGGCGTCCGGTCGGCGGCATCCGGGCGAGCAGCCCCTTGAATCCATCGGCTCGCTCGACGACGACGCCCTTGGCGTGGCCGGTCAGCCCGACCAACCGGCGATGATCGGCCGGATGCAGCTCGAAGAAGGCCAGGCGGTCGTGCGGCCGCTTCATGGCCAGCACCAAGGCCGGTGATCCCGGATAGACGGCGAGTTTCCCCGGTGGGTTGCGTTCCTGCACCAACGCCAGTAAGCCGGCCAGCAGCTCCGGCGCGTTCTCGGAGCCGGCGGGCAGCAGGCGCCCGATACCGTTTCTGAACTCGCCCGTCTTCACCGCCGCGGCCGAGGTCAGGTCATAGAGGCCGGCCCCGGCATGGCTGTCGAGCACGAGGAGCGGCCCGGCCTTGCGTTGAAGGTGGCCGAGCGTAAAGACGAAAACCGCGTGCTTGAGGACGTCGGCGGCGTTGCCCGCATGGAAGTCGTGACGGTAGGACAGCATGGCGACTCGCCGAAACAGCCGAGAGGCGGCCATTGTGAAGGGGGTGGCCCCGGCAAATCAAGGGGCGCGCCGTGAAACCCACCGGGTTGGCCGCCTCTGCAATGCTGGACTTTGAGCCGATGCAGGGGCTTGCCCCGCCGCGGCTTCTCCTGGTCGGCGATTCCGGTTAACGTGGAGCCTTTCATGCCGTCGGGGTCGAAAATGCAGGAGCGGCTGGTCGTCATCGACAGCTTTCACAACCCCAGGGCCAAACTCTGGGCGAGCCTGTTGGAAAGTCGCGGCCTGCGCAGGCACAAGCAGTTTCTTCTGGCCGGCCGCAAGACGGTGCCCGAGGCCCTGGCCCACCATCCGGGCCGCTTTCAGGCGCTGCTGACGCCGGATCCCTCGATGATCGCGGGCTGGGGAGTGCCCGCTGGCGTCACCTGCTACACGCTGGGGCGCCCGTTGTTCGAGCGGCTCGATGTTTCGGGAACGGGATTTCCGCTGCTGGTCGGCGACGTGCCGGAGATGCCGACGGCCGACCTGACGCAGCCGCCGCGCGGCCTCGAGGTGGTGTGTGCGTTGGGCGACCCAAGCAACCTCGGCGCCCTGATGCGCAGCGCCGCCGCCTTCGGGGTGGCCCGCTTGGTTCTCCTTGCCGAGTCCGCCCACCCGTTTCATCCGCAGGCCCTGCGGGCAGCCGCCAACGCTCAGTTCGAATTGACCCTGATGCGTGGCCCTGCGTGGCGCGACCTCAAACGGGCGACCGGGCCCATCTTCGCGTTGGCGGGCGACGGCAGGAGCCTCGCCGGCTTCGTTTGGCCACCCGACGTTCGTCTCGTCCTTGGCGAGGAAGGGCCTGGCCTGCCGGCCGACCTCGGTCTGCCCCGCCTGGCGGTGCCGACCACCGGCACCGTCGAATCGTTGAACGCGACGGTGGCGGCAAGCCTTGCCATGTTCTTGCATTTCGTGCATGCCGGAAAGGCGATGTCGGGGGATGGTGGGCCGGCGCGATGGAACGCTTAAGACGTTCCTCAACTGGTTTTTTCGCATGACGGAAACGTCTTGCAAACCGTGGAAGGGCAAGAAATCCCCTGGCATTTTGTGGTCTTCAGGCCGGTCGTGTCGGCGTGGGCCGGTCGCCGTGGTGCTTGCGGTGGTCCTGTTGTCTGGGGTATCAACCGCGATCCGTCCTACGGATGACCACGGTCGAAACGGGACCGACGCTTGGCGTGTTCTGGGGGCCGACCCGGACCATCCCGCCCTTCCGTAGGTAAAAAGGGGCCGTTCCCGAACCGCCGAAGGGGGAACGCGGCCTAATCAACAAGGAACGCGGTTCGGTTCACGACCGGCAAAGCCGGCTAGCGAGGAAGTCCATTCCGCCATGTATAAGATTCTCCGCCGTGAAGTTTTTTCCGACACCACCTTCCTGTGGGAGGTCGAAGGCCCTGACATCGCCCAGTCCGCGCAGCCCGGGCACTTCGTCATGCTTCGCCTGCACGAGGAAGGCGAACGCATTCCGCTGACGGTCGCCGACTTCGATCGAGAGAAGGGCACCATCACCATGGTGATCCAGGCGCTCGGCAAGACCACGCTCGACATGCGAGACCATTACAAGGAGGGCGACAGCTTCCTCGATTTCGTCGGCCCCCTGGGCCAGCCCCAGCATGTCGAGAAGGTCGGCCACGTGGTTCTGGTCGGCGGCGGCCTTGGCGTCGCGCCGGTCTATCCGCAGTTGCGCGCCTTCAAGGAGATGGGCAACCGCACCACCAGCATCATCGGCTTCCGCAACAAGGACCTGCGCTTCTGGGAAGACCGCTTCGGCCGCTATTCCGACAAACTGATCGTCTGCACCGACGATGGGTCCTATGGCCGCAAGGGATTCGTCACCGAAGCGCTGAAGGACGTGCTGGAGAACGACAAACCCGACCTCGTGGTCGCCATCGGCCCCCTGCCGATGATGAACGCCTGCACCGAGACGACCCGGCCCGA
>JAVEYE010000299.1:0-4973 GCA_034003665.1 Rhodospirillales bacterium
CGTCGAAGATGGTCTCGCGGTTCTCGTGGCTGGCCGTGATGTCGAGGAAGGTCAGCACGTCGGCCCCGGCGGCGTCATAGATGCGGGCCTGCTCGACCGGGTCGCCGGCGTCGATCAGGTCGACGAAGTTGACGCCCTTCACCACGCGCCCCGCCTTGACGTCGAGGCATGGAATGATGCGCACCTTCAGCATGGCGCCGCCGCCTTTCCCTCGAGCAGGGCCACGGCGGCGGCCGGGTCGATGCGCCCGTCATAGACGGCCCGCCCGCTGATGACGCCTTCCAGCTTGCCGTCGGCCACCGCCTTGATGGCGGCAAGATCGGCCATCGACGAGACGCCACCCGACAGCACGACCGGGATCGACACCGCCTCGGCCAGCGCCAGGGTCGCCATGATGTTGGGGCCGATCATGGCGCCGTCGCGGGAAATGTCGGTATAGATCAGGGCGGCCACCCCGGCGTCCTCGAAGGCGCGGGCCAGGTCGACCGCGTTCATGGTCGAAACCTCGGCCCACCCCTCGACGGCGACGAAACCGTCGCGGGCGTCGATGCCGACCGCCACCCGCCCGGGATGGCGCCGGCAGGCCTCCCTGACCAGGGCGGGGTCACGCACGGCGACGGTGCCGAGGATGACGCGATGAACGCCCGCCGCCAGCCAGCCCTCGATGGTGGCAAGGTCGCGGATGCCACCGCCCAATTCGACCGACATGTCGACCGCGCTGAGGATGGCCTCGATTGCCGGCGCGTTGACCGGGCGCCCGGCAAACGCCCCGTTGAGGTCGACCACGTGCAGCCACCGGCAGCCGGCGCCGGCGAAGGCGGCGGCCTGCGCCGCCGGATCGTCGCCGAACACGGTCGCCCGGTTCATGTCGCCCTGGATGAGGCGCACGCACTGGCCGTCCTTGAGGTCGATAGCGGGAAGAAAATTCATGGCCATGGCGATGCTCAGGGTTTCCAGGCAAGGAAGTTAGTGATCAGGCGCAGCCCCGTCCGCTGGCTCTTCTCGGGGTGGAACTGGGTGCCCACAACGTTGCCGCGGCCGATGACGGCGGCAACCGGCCCGCCGTACTCCACCGTGGCCAGCACGTGGGCCGGATCGGTGCAGCGCATGGCGTAGGAATGGACGAAATAGGCATGCTGGCCGGCCTCGATGCCGGCCAACACCGGATGGCCGGTGGCCGCCACCTCAAGCTCGTTCCAGCCCATGTGCGGAATCTTCAGCGCCGGGTCGGCCGGCGCCAGCGCCACCACCTCGCCGGCGATCCAGCCGAGGCCGTCGCAGGCGCCGTGCTCGCGGCCCACCTCGGCCATCAGCTGCATGCCGACGCAGATGCCGAGGAAGGGCCGGCCGCCGGCCATCACCGCTTCGTTCAGCGCGTCCAGCATGCCGGGCAGGGCGGTCAGGCCGCGCCTGCAGTCGGCGAACGCGCCGACGCCGGGCAGAACCACGCGGTCGGCCCGGCGCACCACTTCGGGGTCGGCGGTCACCGCGACGGTTTCGGCCGAGCCGCGCTCGCGGATCGCCCGCTCGAACGCCTTGGCGGCGGAGCGCAGGTTGCCCGACCCGTAATCGATGAGGGCGACGGTCATCCGAAATCCCCGTTCAGCAGCGGCGTGTTGGCCAGGAAGCGGCTGAGCGCCTCGTCCTCGCCGCCGCCCATCACCACCCCCTCTTCCGAGAAGCCCCGGCGCTCCAGCGTCCAGCGGCGAAGGTCGTTGGCGACGGCGCCGATGGCGATGGCGGCGCCCGCCGACAGCGCCGTCTCCGTCACCGGGTCGAGGCCGAGCACGACACCCAGCGCGCCGAGGACGGCAAGCAGCGCGAACAGCCCCAGCGCCACCACCCACAGCCCGTGCCACAGCGCCCACAGCGGGCCGGCCACCAGGGCGGGCCAACAGAACCCTTCCTTGACCGGCACGATGTCGCCGCCGCCCGCTGCGGGCCGGTAATGGACCGTATAGATGCGCATGGTTTCTGATTCGTCTCCCGAAACCTGTGTGCCGTTTCCGCCGGCCTAGAGGGAGCCGCCCAGGACCCCCTTGGTCGACGGCACGGCGTCGGCCTTGCGCGGGTCGATCTCGACCGCCTGGCGCAGCGCCCGGGCCAGCGCCTTGTAGAGGGATTCGGCGACGTGGTGGTTGTTGTCGCCGTAGAAGGTCTCGACGTGCAGCGTCAGCCCGGCCGCCTGGGCGAAGGCCTGGAACCATTCCTTGAACAGTTCGGTGTCCATTTCGCCCAGCTTGTCGCGCACGAACGTCACCTTCCACACCAGGTAGGGCCGGTTGGAGGCGTCGAGCGCCACCCGCGACAGCGCCTCGTCCATCGGCGCGATGGCGGTGCCGTAGCGGCAGATCCCCTTGCGCTCGCCCAGCGCCTTGTTGATTGCCTCGCCGACGACGATGCCGGCGTCCTCGGTGGTGTGGTGGAAGTCGATGTGCAGGTCGCCCTCGGCCTTCAGCGTCAGGTCGATCAGGCTGTGACGGGACAGCTGCTCCATCATGTGGTCGAGGAAGCCGATCCCGGTGGCGATGTCGTAACGGCCGGTGCCGTCCAGATCGACGGTCGCCGAGATGCGGGTTTCGGTCGTCTTGCGCTCGACGGTGGCGCGGCGCATGGGCGGTCTCCTTCGCGTCAAACGGCCCTGTTGTATCAGGAACTTGCGGGATTCGAAAGCCCGCCCTCGGGATTGGAACCTGACGGCGTCGACCCGCCCGGCTTGACGGGAGGGCGCGGCCGGCCTAGATCATCACGTGAACCCGTTCCGGCGGCGCGGCGCGCCGCGCCCCAGAACCCCTAGGACATGATGCCCTCCGATAATTCCTCCACTTGGCATGGTACGACCATCCTCTCGGTGCGCAAGGGCGGCCGCGTGGTGATCGCCGGCGACGGCCAGGTCACCCTTGGCCAGACCGTGCTGAAATCCAACGCCACCAAGGTGCGGCGCCTCTCCGACGGGGCGGTTATCGTCGGTTTCGCCGGCGCCACGGCCGACGCCTTCGCCCTGTTCGAGCGCCTCGAAGGCCGCCTCGAACAGTATCCCGGCCAGCTGACCCGGGCCTGCGTCGAGATGGCCAAGGACTGGCGCACCGACCGTTATCTGCGCCGCCTGGAGGCGATGATCGCGGTGGCCGACGCCCGGGTGTCCCTGGTGCTGACCGGCACCGGCGACGTGCTGGAGCCCGAGGACGGGCTGATCGGCATCGGTTCGGGCGGCAATTACGCCCTGGCCGCCGCCCGCGCGCTGATCGACCGCGACGACCTCGACGCCGAGGCGGTCGCCCGGCGGGCCATGAAGATCGCCGCCGACATCTGCATCTACACCAACGAGAGCATCACCGTCGAAATCCTATGACCAGCTTCACCCCCCGCGAAATCGTTTCCGAACTCGACCGCTTCATCGTCGGCCAGAAGGACGCCAAGCGCGCCGTCGCCATCGCGCTGCGCAACCGCTGGCGCCGCCAGCAACTGGACGACCTGCTGCGCGAAGAGGTATTGCCCAAGAACATCCTGATGATCGGCCCCACCGGCGTCGGCAAGACCGAGATCTCGCGCCGGCTGGCCAAGCTGGCCCAGGCGCCGTTCGTCAAGGTCGAGGCCACCAAGTTCACCGAGGTCGGCTACGTCGGGCGCGACGTCGAGCAGATCATCCGCGACCTCATCGAGGTGTCCATCGCCATGACCCGCGAGCGGCTGCGCCAGCAGGTGGCGGCGCGGGCCGAGTTGTTGGCCGAAGAGAGGGTGCTCGATGCCTTGGTCGGCGACAACGCCAGCAAGGACACCCGCGAGAAGTTCCGCAAGATGCTGCGCGAGGGCGCCCTGGCCGACAAGGAGATCGAGGTCCAGGTCGCCGATTCCGGCGGCCTCGGCCTGCCGACCATGGACATTCCGGGCATGCCCGGCAGCCAGCTCGGCATGATCAACCTCAACGACATGCTGGGCAAGGCCTTCGGCGGCAAGCGCACCAAGGCCAAGCGGATGACGGTCGCCGAATCCTACGACGTGCTGATGGCCGAGGAGAGCGACAAGCTGCTCGACGAGGACAAGGTGGTCAAGGAAGCCATCGCCACGGCCGAGAACCACGGCATCGTCTTCATCGACGAGATCGACAAGATCACGGCGCGCAGCGGCGAGCAGCGGATGGGCGCCGACGTCTCGCGGGAAGGCGTGCAGCGCGACCTGCTGCCGCTGATCGAGGGGACGACGGTGGCAACCAAGCACGGGACGGTGAAGACCGACCACATCCTGTTCATCGCGTCGGGCGCCTTCCACATGTCCAAACCCGCCGACATGCTGCCGGAGCTTCAGGGTCGCCTTCCCATCCGGGTTGAACTTCGCGCCTTAACCCGCGACGATTTCATCAGAATCCTTACCGAGCCCGAAGCCTCGTTGATCAAGCAGTACGTGGCCCTCATGGGGGTGGAGGGGATCACCATCAATTTCACCGAGGACGCCATCACCGAGATCGCCGACCTTGCCGCCGAGATCAACAGCGGGGTCGAGAACATCGGGGCCCGGCGCCTGCAGACGGTGATGGAGAAGCTGGTCGAGGAGATCAGCTTCGAGGCGCCCGAGCGCAGCGGCGAAACCGTCACCATCGACGCCGCCTACGTGCGCGACAAGGTGTCGAGCTTGGCCAAGAACGCCGACCTCAGCAAGTTCATCCTGTAGGCGGCCGTCTTATCCCTTATAAATCAAGGTGTTATGGGGCAAAGATAATCCTCTTGCTCCACACGCCCGCGCGCTCCCGGCGGCGCGGCGCGGCTCCCTAAAGCCCCCCGTCTCCGGGCAACGATCGTCGCGCCGGGGGGTGTTGCCGGCCTCGACGACGTCACAAACCGCCAATCGATGATGCGGCTGGCCGTACGAGCGCGGCCATGACGACCGCATGGTCCGCGGTCCCGGCTTGCCCGATTCTGACAATTTGCCTTAAACTTTAGTGGTATTGCCTTGAAATGCCGCGATGATTCCAGCGA
>JAVEYE010000300.1:0-4947 GCA_034003665.1 Rhodospirillales bacterium
CCCGGAACTCCCTTTGGCCCTGACTGGCCGGTTGCTCTCCTCGGATCGCGGCCAAGCGCTGGAAGCCATTCGGGCGACGCTCGGCGAGACGGACCTTTCGGGTCGCCTCGCCCTTGGAGTGGACGCCGGTGGCCGCCCGAAGGTGACGGCCGAGATTGTCTCCCGCAAGATCGACCTTGCCGGTCTCGCGGCGGCGATGCCCAAGCCGCTGGCCGAGGCGATCGCGCCGGGTGCGGCTCCGGCCGAGTCGGATCGGCTTTTTTCGGCCGATCCGCTGCCGCTCGAAGGGTTGCGGGCGGTTGATGTGACGGCGTCTCTCAAGGCCGACGACGTCGTGCTGCCTGGTGGCGCCGGCCTGAGCGGGACGGCGTTGGAGATGCGGATCGAGAAGGGGCGCCTGCATGTCGAACCGTTGCAGACGACGGTTTCGGGCGGGATCCTGACGGGGGGCGTGTCGATTGATGCGTCCGGTCCGGTGCCGGCCGTCGATGTGCGCCTCGGCGGCAAGGGTGTCGATACGGCCGCGTTGCTGGAGCAGCTTGGCATCACGGGCTTCCTGCAGGGCGGTGCGACCGACCTTGACATTCGATTGAAGGGCAACGGCCGGTCGGTACGCGACATCATGGCCGGCGCCGACGGCGAGCTGATCGTTCGTATGGGCGACGGCCGCGTCCGCCGCCAAGCGCTGGAACTGGCCGGTGCCGACGTGGCGATGCAGCTTCTCGACACCCTGAATCCACTGGCCGCCCGCACGGAATACACCCCGCTCTCCTGTGCCGTCGTCCATTTCCAGATCAGGAACGGCATTGCCGGGGCAAAGCACGGCATCGCCGTCGAAACGGACAGCGTGAACATCGTCGGCAGCGGCGCCGTGGACCTAAGGGCCGAGACGCTCGATTTCACGGTCAAGCCCGAGGCCCGGGAAGGGCTCGGCATCAACCTCGGTTCTTCCGTGGCCGGTTTGGTGCGTATCGGCGGCCGGCTGGCCGAGCCGACGGTCGGCGTCGACCGGCTGGGAGCCGCCAAGGCTGCGGCGTCCGTGGGCGCCGCGCTGGCGACGGGCGGGCTTTCAGTACTGGGCCAAGCTTTGCTTGAACGCGGGATGCGTGACCCGAGCCCCTGCCGGACGGCGTTGGGGGGTGTTTATCCCGAAGAAGCGTCCGGCACGGGTGGACCGGCGCGCGCATTGCAGGGACTCGGCAGCGCCATCGAAAACCTGTTCGGTGGAAGCGGGAACTAGGCGGAAATGAACTGGGCGGTCAAGCGGTTCTACGCGGCGGCCGATATCGGGGCCGTCGAGGATGGTTTCGCCGTGACGCTCGACGGGCGGATCGTCAAAACACCGGACGGCGCGCGTCTGGTGGTTCCGACTCATGCCCTGGCCGAAGCGATTGCCGGCGAGTGGGCGGCCCAGGAAAAGACCGTGCGGCCGGACACCATGCCGCTGGCCCGTCTCGCGGTCGCCGCCATCGATCAGGTCCGCCCGAATCGTCAAGGAGTTGTCGATCGCCTGCTCGCCTATATCACCACCGATCTCGTGTGCTACCGGGCGGACTCGCCGGCGGATCTGGTTGCCCGCCAGGAGGCGGCCTGGCGGCCGCTGCTCGATTGGATGAACGGCGCCTGTGGCGCTTCCTTCGTCGTCACTACGGGTGTCATGCCGGCTGCCCAGCCGCCGGCGACGACACTGGCCCTGGAAGCCGCAATTGATCCCTTCGACGACATGGAAATCGCCGCCTTGGCCGGCGCGACGAAGGCGACCGGCTCTCTCGTCGTGGCGCTGGCGCTGGCGGCCGGCTGCATCGATGGCGAAGAAGCCTTCGCCGCCTCCATGGTGGACGAACTGTTCCAGGCGGAGCGGTGGGGCGAAGATGCCGAGGCGGCCGCTCGCCGTCGGGTCCTGCACCGCGAGATCCATGCCGCCGCCCGTTTTTTCGATCTGGTGCGTTGACCCCGGCGGTGCGGCCGGCAACCCGCGTGCATCCGGTGCCGGATGGTGTATAAACGCTGACATCGTCGGAATTGTTTTCGCCGCTATTGGGGGTATCCATGAATTCGGACAAGATCGCGCAGGCATCGGCACTGCTCGTCGATGCGTGGCAAAGCCACAAGCAGTTGCCCGGCCTGCCCGAGGATTGCCGGCCGACCAGCCGGGACGAGGCTTATGCCGTCCAGGACGCCATGGCCCGCGGGCTAGGCCTGACCGTGGCCGGCTGGAAGCTCGGCATGAGCGCGCCAGGAACCATGAAGCAGTTCGGTGTGGACGCACCGGTTCCCGGCCGCATCTTCCGCGAACGCGTTTATCAAAATGGCGCCGCCATCGCGGCGGGCATCTATTGCGGTCCCAAGATCGAACCGGAGTTTGCAGTGCGCCTGAAGTCGGCTTTGCCTTCCCGCAAGGATGCGTACAGCCGAAACGACATCTTGGAGGCCACCGAAACCATTCTCCTTTGTTTCGAAGTCGCGGACAACCGCGTGAAGCCGCCGAAGCCCGATCCACTGAGCATGATCGCCGATGACGGCGGGTTTGCCGCCTATGTCGTGGGCCCGGCCGTGGATAACTGGCGGGATGTCGATTTCAAGGGGGCCGAAGTCGAACTGTGGATCGATGGCCGCCTGGCGGCCAAAGGACTGGAGGGCGACTTCCGCATCGATCCCATCGACATTGTCTTGTGGACCGCCAACGACCTGTCACGCCGCGGGCACGGCCTGGCCGCCGGCGACTTGATCTCGACGGGAAGCGCGACGGTTCCTACGCCGATGAAGGTTGGCTCGTCGGCGATCGGCCGCTTCGTCGGTCTGGGCGAGGTCCGGGTCAACTTCGTGGCCTGATTCGGTCGGCTGATATCGAATCAAGCCCCCGGGGACATGGCGGATGCCGTGTCCCCGGGGGTTTTTTGGGGGGGGGGTGCCTTTAGCCTTGCGTCTGGAGCATGGAGGGGGCGCGGAATCGGAATTTGTCGTGGGGTCAGGAATGGAGTAGGCAGATCACAAGAAGAATAATCTGGAGGAAACCAATGGGCTCCGGCGACGTGCTGTCGTTCGGGGGTGCATGCGGAAATGTCCGCCCCCGGGTTCCGGCCCACTTAGGTAGGATCCGCGCATTTGCTCGCGGCAGAAGATTCCTGAATGCGGTACCGCAACCGGCGCGGTCGGTCGCATTGACGTCGGCATCGCAGCAGTGATTGCCCTAACCGACACGGACACGATGTCCAAAGACCGTCTCCCCACAGTTTGTCTTCAAGGTGTGCCGATGTCATCCGGCCGTTAGGAAACGAAACGGAATCTGTTTCCGGGCGTCTCCTGATCGGGTCCGATGGCGGAAGGGAAATGAGGAATGAGAAAACCGGTGACTGTCACGCGTGACTCAGCAACCGCCGCCAATCCGAAGGCCGGTCGACACCCATCAGCCTCGCGCCGGACCATTGGTCTGGTCGGCGGCATCGTCATCTTTGCCGTCATGTTGATGCTCGATCCGCCCGCCGGCATGTCACAAAAGGCGTGGATGACTGCGGCCATCGGCGTCCTCATGGCTATCTGGTGGGTGTTGGAGGCGATTCCCATTCCGGCGACCTCGTTGATTCCGCTGTTGCTGTTCCCTTTGCTCGGCATCAAGACGATGACGGCTGCGGCGGCCCCCTATGCGAACCCTCTGATCTTTATGTTCTTCGGCGGTTTCATCCTGGCCCTGGCCATGGAGCGCTGGAACCTGCAGAGACGGATCGCGCTGAACATCGTCCGCTGGGTGGGAACCAACCCGGCGGCCCTGGTTGCCGGTTTCATGGGAGCCACCGCGTTTCTTTCGATGTGGGTCAGCAACACGGCGACGGCGGCCATGATGCTGCCGATCGGCCTGTCCGTCATTGCGCTTCTGGGCGGCGACGGTAACGGCGGCAACCGAAACGCCGAAACCTTCGGGCCGGCTCTGCTGCTGGGCATCGCCTATGGGGCGAGCATCGGCGGCGTCGGCACGCTGATAGGCACCCCGCCCAACGCCCTGCTCGCTGGCTATTTCGCGCAGACGTACAAACTCCAGATCGGCTTCGCGGACTGGATGGCGATGGCGGTTCCGCTGGAAATCATCATGCTTTTCGTGGCGTGGATTGTGCTCACCCGGATTGCCTTCCCGTTGCGCACCATGCAGTTGAGCGGCGCCTCCGAGATCATCGGCAAACAGATCGACAATCTTGGGCCGGTTTCGCGCGGCGAGGCGATCATCGCCACGATCTTCGTGATCACCGCAAGCCTGTGGACCTTTGCGCCACTCATCAACAGCTGGACGGGGTTGAAGATCGGTGACACCGAAATCGCCATCTTCGCAGCCCTCACCATCTTCATGACGCCGGTCGAGCCGAAGAAGAAGATCTTTCTGCTCGACTGGACGGCGACCCAGAACTTGCCGTGGGGCGTTCTTCTGCTGTTCGGTGGCGGGCTCAGCCTCGGCGCCGCCATCCTCGATACCGGCCTTTCGAAGTGGATCGCCGAGTCCATGAGCCTGGCGGCCGACTGGCCGTCCTGGGTGATGGTGGTGATCGTCGTTCTCGCCGTCATGACGATCAGTCACTTCACCAGCAACACGGCGACCGCTGCGGCCTTTCTGCCGTTGACCGCGGCAATGGCGATCAGCCTGGGCGAGAATCCCCTGTACCTGGCCATTCCGACGGCGCTGGCGGCCAGCTTCGTGTTCATGCTGCCGGTGGCGACGCCGCCCAATGCGATGGTCTTCTCGTCGGGCCAGTTGACGGTCGCGCAGATGGCGAGGGCCGGCGGCTACATCAACCTGATCGCGATCATCGTCATCCTGGGCATGGCCTATACGCTGATGGGGCTCGCCTTCGGGGTCGAAGCCGGCGTCATGCCGGATTGGGCGGTGCCCAAGGGCTGATTGTCGGTTCTCACGACGAGAGACGTCCAAGCGGCGCCGCCTTTTGAAGGGGCGCCGCTTCC
>JAVEYE010000301.1:0-4953 GCA_034003665.1 Rhodospirillales bacterium
GGTGTGGGGTTGCCGCTGCCGCTGGCCATTGGGGCCGCCGTCGCCATCACCGTCGCCATCGGCCTGCTGCTCGAGAAGTTGGCCATCGAGCCGGCCCGCGACGGCTCGGTCGTCACCCTCATCATCATCACCATCGGCGCCTCGATCTTCCTCAGGGGTGCCGCCCAGGTGGTGCTGGGCAAGGAATTCCACTCGCTGCCGCCGTTCTCCGGCGATGACCCTATCGGCATCGGCGGTGCCGTCATCCTGCCGCAGAGCCTTTGGGTGATCGGCGGCACCGCCGTCATGGTCTTCCTGATGTGGCTGTTCTTCGAGCGCATGAGGCTCGGCAAGGCGATGCTGGCAATGTCGTACAACCGGCTGGCGGCCCGCCTCGTCGGCGTCAACGTGCGCATGGTGCTGATGCTGAGTTTCGTGCTCGCGGCGCTGTTGGGCGCCGTCGGCGGCGCCCTCGTGGCGCCCCTCTCGGTCACCTATTACGAGGTCGGCATCATGCTCGGCCTCAAGGGCTTCTGCGCGGCTATCCTCGGCGGCCTGGGCAAGGGTTGGGGCGCGGTTGTGGGGGGACTCATTCTGGGCGTCGCCGAGGCCATGGGGGCAGGCTACGTGTCGTCGGACTACAAGGACGCCATCGCCTTCGTGCTCATTCTGCTGGTCCTCTTCTTCATGCCCAGCGGCCTGTTCGGTCGCCGCGAAACGGAGCGCGTATGACTTCCCGCCTGATGACGCCCCGCGGTGGCGGGCTGCTGGCACTTGCCATCCTCATCGCGGCGACTCCGTTCATGCTGCCCAACGCATTCTATTTCGACGTGGCCATCCGGGCCTGCATTAATGCCATTGTCTGCGTCGGTCTCAACCTGCTGATCGGCTACGCCGGCCAGATCAGCCTCGGCCATGCCGGGTTTCTCGGCCTCGGCGCCTATGCCTCGGCCGTCCTGACGGCAACCTACGGCTGGCCGCCCCTGCTGGCCATGACCTTGGCCGCCGCAGTGGTCGGGGTGCTGGCCTTCGCCGTGGCCCGCCCGGTGCTCCGCCTCAAGGGCCACTATCTGGCGATGGCGACCCTCGGGCTCGGCGTCATCATCTCGATCGTCGTCAACAACGAGGCCCAGATCACCGGAGGACCCGACGGCATGGCGGTTCCGCCGTTCGATCTGTTCGGCTGGACGGTCGACAGCGAGCCGGTGTGGTTCGGGCTGGTCGGCCTCGGCCTGCTGGTGGCCGTCTGGCTGGCCCTCAACATCATCCACTCGCCGGTCGGCCGGGCGCTGCGTTCGGTGCACGGATCGGAGGTTGCTGCCGAGGTGTCGGGTGTCGACACCACGCGCTACAAGACGCTGGTCTTCGTCATCTCGGCCATCCTGGCTTCTTTGGCCGGCAGCCTGAGCGCCCATTACGGCGGCTTCATCACGCCATCCGACGTCAGCTTCTTCAAATCCATCGAACTGGTCACCATGGTGGTGTTGGGCGGCATGGCGTCGACCTTCGGGGCGGTCGTCGGCGCCGTCATCCTGACCATCCTGCCGCAGGTACTGACCTGGTTCGCCGACTACGAACACATGATCTTCGGCCTTATCCTGATGCTCACCATGATCTTCATGCCGAAGGGTCTGGTGCCCAGCCTGACCGACCTCTTTCGCATCCGGCTGGGGGCGCGTGGCGGGAGTCTTCCGGCATGACCCTGCTTAAGGTCGAGAACCTCAGCAAGGAGTTCGGCGGCGTCCACGCGGTCGAGGACCTTTCATTCGCCATCGCCGCCAGCACCATCCACTCGATCATCGGGCCCAACGGCGCCGGCAAGACGACGCTCTTCAACCTGATCAGCGGCATCTACACGCCGACCGCAGGGCGCATCCTGCTGGCCGAGGAGGACGTGGTCGGCTTGGCGCCCTACGCGCTGGCGGCGCGCGGCCTGTCACGCACGTTCCAGAACCTGCAGATCTTCTTCAACATGACGGCGCTGGAAAACGTCATGGTCGGCCTGCACCTGCAGGTCGACCGCCGGTTCTGGCCGGCGCTGTTGCGGCTGGGCGGTATCGCGCGAAGGGAAGAGGAAGCGCGCCACCGGGCAGCCGAATTGATGCGCTTCGTTGGACTCGGCGCCTATCTCGACGCCGACGCCGCCTCGATGCCGTATGGTGCGCTGAAACGTTTGGAAATCGCCCGCGCCCTGGCCTCCAGGCCGAAAATCCTGCTGCTTGACGAGCCGGCCGCCGGGCTGAACGCCGCCGAAACCGAGGCCATCGACGGCCTCATCCGCAAGACTGCGGAAACCGGCGTCACCGTCGTCCTGGTCGAGCATGACATGCGCCTGGTGATGGGAGTTTCCGACCATATCCTGGTCCTCGATAACGGCCGCAAGCTGGGGGAGGGCACCACCGAGCAGGTGCGCAACAACCCTGCCGTCATCCGCGCCTATCTGGGCGCCGCGTCGCTAGGAGGCGCCGATGTCGTCCCATAATCACGCCGGTGAAACCAGGGCTGCGCCGTTGCTCGAGGTCCGCGAGATCGACACCCACTACGGTCGCATCCAGGCTCTGCGCAAGGTCAGCCTCCATATCAACGAGGGCGAGTTGGTCGCCCTGGTCGGCAACAACGGCGCCGGCAAGTCGACCCTTCTCCATACCATCTGCGGCATCCAGCCGGCTTCCTCGGGAGATGTCCTGTTGGAAGGCCGGAGCCTGTCCGGTATTCCGGCGGATGGCCGGGTGCGCCTCGGCATCTCGCAGGTGCCCGAGGCGCGTCAGGTATTCGGCCCGATGTCGGTCGAGGACAACCTGCTGATGGGCGCCTTCACACGGCCGCGCCGCGAGGCCGTCGCCGATCTCGAGCGCATGTACGGGATGTTCCCGGCGCTCGCCGCCAAGCGGCGTCAATCGGCCGGTACGCTGTCGGGCGGACAGCAGCAGATGCTGGCGATCGGGCGCGGGCTGATGGCCAAGCCCCGCCTGCTGCTGCTCGACGAGCCCAGCATGGGTTTGGCTCCCAAGGTGACGGACGAGACGTTCGCCACCATCCGGGCCCTAAAGGCGTCCGGCACCACGATCTTCCTGGTCGAACAGAACGCGTCCTCGGCACTGGCCGTCGCCGACCGCGGCTATGTGCTGGAGACCGGAGAAATCGTGCTCACCGACCGGGGCCCCGCCCTGCTCGCCAACGAGAACATCAAGCGTGCCTACCTTGGGATGTAGAACGCATCCCACCCAGGAGCCGCCAAGGAGATCGCGAATGGCCATGAATCGCCTGTCCCGCCCGGATCTTTGCCACCGCCTGAAAAGCGTCCGTCTGCTGTCCCTCGACGTCGACGGCATTCTCACTGACGGCGGCCTTTACTTCGCCGACAATGGGCTGACGTTGCGCAAGTTCAACGTCAAGGACGGCCAGGGCATCAAGCACGTCCGCGAGGCCGGCATCGAAATCGCCGTCATTTCAGCGGGCACACAGGACGCCATCCATCGGCGCATGGAGTCTCTGGGCATCCCCCACATCTTCACCGGGGTGCCGGACAAGCTCGAAAGCTTGACGCGGCTATGCGGTCGACTGGACGTCGATCTTGCCGACGTCATCCATATGGGCGACGACGTCAACGATCTGCCGGTCATGCGGGCGGTGGGTTTCCCCATAACCGTCCCGGACGCGGTGGCCGAAGTGCTGGATCATGCCCTCTACGTCACCGACCGTACCGGCGGCGCCGGGGCGGTCCGCGAAATTTGTGACCTGCTGATCGCGGCGCGCCGCGGTTGCTGAGAGGGTAGAGGAGGACGCTCAGGCTGCGATCACCCGCCGGCGGCCGTTGCGCCATGCCCGAATATCCCCTTTCACGCCTTCCATCGCCCCCGGCACCAGCGCCTTGACCATAAGCCGATCAGGCTGCCCCGGCATGACGACGTCATGCCGTTCCGCCGCTTCAAACCCGAAACGCGTGTAATAGTCGGCGTCGCCGACCAGGACGGCGATCCGGTGGCCTTCGCGGACGGCCTTGCCCAACGTCCGCCGGATCAGGGTGACCCCGATGCCGAGGCCGCGCAGCGCCGGTTCCACTGCGACCGGCCCCAACAAAAGGGCCGGGGCCGAGGCCTCGCCGATGCTCACGGGCCAGTAGGCGATGGTGCCGACAAGCCGACCGCCGTCACGGGCTACGAGACTGAGCGAAGGCAGGGATTCCACGCCCTCGCGGAAGCGATACGAAGTCTTGCGGTGCCTGTCCGCGCCGAAAGCCACGTCCAGAAGGGCCTCGATGGCGGCATGATCGCCGGAAGTCGGCTGCGTGTATTCGTACATGATGCGATTCTCTCGGAGTAGGTCGACAAACGACGTGTTGGGCAAACGCACCCGCCTGTCGGTCCGACCCGTTTGGCCGAGAAGAGGAGAAGGATCCCGGTTACGGACGGATTCAGACGGCGGCGCGCTTGAAAAGCGCGATCCGACGTCGTCGTCGCAATATCCGAACGAGGACCATGCCGAAACCTCCGGTTCAATGCTTGTCGATTTAGCGGAATTGGCCAATTTGTCAACGGTCAATTCAACAGGATCCTGAAAACCGCCGAATGAATGGCGGCGGGCGAAGTCCGGCGTGATTGTCCGACTCGGCGAAAACCGCTATAGAGAAGCCCATGCGATTGCAATGGCTCCTATTGTCGGCGGCAGTGCTCGTCTTGGCGGCGGTGGAGGGGTGTGCCTGGCCTGACCCCTATGTCTACCGGTTACGTGAATTTGACCGCAGCCTGGCTGATTTCGGCAAGGACCCGCAAGATCGCGATTCGGTCGGCATTTGCTACAACAAGGAAAACACGACCCCCGGGCAGATCACCGAGATGGCCAAGGCAGAGTGCGCCAAGTACGGCAAGGTGGCTCGCTACAGCCACCAAAGACGGCTGGATTGTCCCCTTACGACGCCGATGGAGGCGGTCTATTTCTGCGACGTCCCGCAAGCTTACTCCCAACAACCGGCTT
>JAVEYE010000302.1:0-4941 GCA_034003665.1 Rhodospirillales bacterium
GAGGATTTTCACCGGGGCCCCGCTGCCTGAGGGAAACGACACCGTCGTCATGCAGGAAATCTGCCGCATGGACGGCGACGCCGTGGTGTTCGGTCCAGGCCAGCGGCCAGGCGCCAATTGCCGCCGCCGGGGCGAGGACGTGCCGGCCGGCGAAGCCGTGCTCGAAGCGGGCATCCGCCTGCGCCCGCAGGATATCGGGCTGGCCGCCTCGACGGGACGGGCAACGCTCGCCGTGCGGACGCCGCTTCGGGCGGCGGTGTTTTCGACCGGAGACGAAATACGCGATCCCGGCAGCCCGCTGCCGGACGGCTGCATTTACGATGCCAACCGCTACACCGTCGGCGGGTTGCTCGGCGGCCTCGGATGCGCGGTCACCGATCTCGGCATTCTGCCCGACCGCCTGCCCGCCATTCGTGAGGCGTTAGAACGGGCAGCCGGTGACCATGACCTTCTCGTCACCTCGGGCGGCGTCAGCCTGGGGGATGAGGATCACGTGCGGACAGCCGTCGAGTCGCTCGGCCGCCTGCACCTGTGGCGGCTTGCCATCAAGCCGGGGCGTCCAATCGCCCTCGGGCAAGTGGGCCATGCCGTGTTCGCCGGGCTGCCCGGCAACCCGGCATCCGCCATGATCACCTTCTTGAGGATTGTGCGACCGGTGATCCTGACAATGGCCGGACGCCGCGATACGGCGCCGCGCTTCTACAAGGTGCGCAGCGCCTTCACGTACCGCAAGAAAGTCGACCGCCGCGAATGGGTGCGCGTCCATCTGGCCGCCGACGCCGATGGCGCCCCGCGCGCCGTCAAGGTGACCCCCAGCGGCTCGGGCATCCTGAATTCGATGGTCGCCGCCGACGGCCTGGTCGAGTTGCCTGAATCGTTGGAAACCGTGAAGGAAGGCGACGTGGTCGACTTCCTGCCGTTCGCGGAGCTCTTTCGATGAAGATTCTGTACTTCGCCTGGGTACGCGAGCGGATCGGAGTCGCCTGCGAGGAGGTGAGCCCGCCTGCCGCCGTCGACGACGCTGCGGCCCTCGTCGCCTGGCTCAGGGGCCGCAGCGAAGGCCATGCCGAGGCGCTGGCCGATTTGGGCCGAATACGCGTGGCCGTCAATCAGGAGGCGGTCGGTCTCGACCATCCGGTCGCCTTCAGTGACGAGGTCGCGTTCTTCCCGCCGATGACCGGGGGTTGAGCCATGATCCGCCTGCAGCGAGAGGATTTCGATCCCGGCATTGAGTTGGCCCGGCTGGGCAACGATGACGGGACCATAGGTGGTGTCTGCGCCTTCGTCGGGCTGGTGCGTAGTCGCTCGAAGGCTGGGCCGATCGAGGCGATGACCCTCGAACACTATCCGGGCATGACCGAGAAGGCGCTGGCCCGCATCGAGACCGAGGCGCGGGCGCGCTGGCCGCTGGACGACGTGGTGATCATCCATCGCCACGGCCGGCTCAAGGTGGGGGAACGGATCGTCCTGGTCGCCGCCGCTTCGGCCCATCGCGAGGCGGCGTTCGACGCCTGTCGGTTCCTCATCGACTGGCTGAAGACCGAAGCCCCCTTCTGGAAACGCGAAGAGGGCCCGGCCGGGCCCCACTGGGTCGACGCCCGAACCGAGGATGACGAGGCGGCCAGACGCTGGCGCGACGAAGACAGGGAGGAGTGAGCTCATTTTCCCCGACGCCATCTTTTTCGACTTCGACGGAGTCCTGGTCGAATCCAATGCCATCAAGGTCGACGCCTTTGAACGGCTGTACGCCGGCTACGGTCCGGCCATCTTGGCCCGCGTCATGGACTACATCGACGGCAACGAGGGCATCTCGCGGGTAGAAAAGATCCGCCACGCGCACGAGGCGTTCCTGGGCGTACGCTTGGGCGATGCCGAACTCTCCGTGCTGGCCGAACGCTACTCGCAAATGGTCGAGGCCGCGGTGGCGACCTGCCCCTGGGTGTCCGGCGCCCGCGAGTTTCTCGAAACCTACGCCGGTCGCCTGCCCCTCTTCGTGGTGACCGGCACGCCGGAAGTCGAAATTCGTCGCATCGCCGATCGGCGCGGCCTCACCCCCTATTTCCGCGAGATCCGCGGGTCGCCGCCCCGCAAACCGCCGATCGTAAGGGAACTGCTGGACCGCCACCGCCTGGCGGCGGAGCGAGCCGTTTTCATTGGCGACGCCCCCTTCGACCGCCAGACGGCCCTTGAAACCGGCCTGCGCTTCATCGGGCGCGTGCCCGCCGGCCGGCCCAGCCCCTTTCCGACGGCCACCGAAACCGCGCCCGATCTGCGCGATCTCGCGGAACGACTGGCCGCCCCGGTCGACATCACCATCGCCTGAACACGCTCTTTCGCCAAGACGATCAACCCGAACTGGACCCAAAATGCCCAAAAAACCCAAGAGCCGCCTGATCAAGGCCTACCTCAACGAAGACTTCCTGCACAGCAGCGAGGCCCGACAGGTGCGCATCCTGGCCGAGTACCTGGAGCCGGAATCCCGCTTCGAGAACCTGCACATCAGCGACACCATCGTGATATTCGGATCGGCCCGCATCCCGTCTCGCGAGGAGGCCGAGGAGCGTCTGCGCGAGGCCCGCGAACGGGACGACGACATCGAGGAGGCCCAGCAGGCGCTGGCCATGTCGCGCTATTACGAGGACGCCCGCGAACTGGCCGGTCGGCTGACCGAGTGGTCGAAGAGCCTGGACGACAACCGGCGACGCTTCCTGATCTGCACCGGCGGCGGCCCCGGCATCATGGAAGCGGCCAACCGCGGCGCCTCGGAGGCCAAGGGCCTCAACATGGGCCTCAACATCTCACTGCCCCACGAACAGCACGAGAATCCCTATGTGACCCGCCAGTTGCTGTTCGAGTTCCATTACTTCTTCATGCGCAAGTTCTGGTTCGTCTATCTGGCCAAGGGAATCATCGCCTTCCCTGGCGGTTTCGGCACGCTCGACGAGTTTTTCGAGTTGCTGACCCTGGCCCAAACCCACAAGCTGAATAAGCGCATCCCCATCGTCCTGTTCGGGTCGGCGTTCTGGGACGAGGTGATCAACTTCGACGCCCTGGTCCGCTACCGCATGATCGACCCCTCCGACCTCGACCTCTTCCTCAAGACCGATTCGGTGGACGAGGCGTACGAGCACGTCACCCGCCAGCTCCGGGAACACGCCGTGCAGCGTCCGGGCTGGAGCCTGTAGTCGCATCGTCGCCCAAGCAGAAGGCCGGACCCGAGGGCCCGGCCTTTTACATTCTCACCCTGGTTTGTTTCGCGTCAGGCGACGGCAACCGGCGTCTTGCCGACCAGGCGCTCGTAGTCCTCGCGCAGCGTCTTGGTGATGTCGCCGACGGTGTAGTTGTAGGCATCGATGCTGCCGACCGGCGTCACCTCGGCGGCGGTGCCGGTGAAAAACACCTCGGTCGCCTTGGCCAGCTCTTCAGGCATGATCGTCCGCTCGATCACGTCGATGCCGCGTTTCCGGGCCAGGCCGATCACGGTCTGGCGGGTAATGCCGTCGAGGAAGCAGTCCGGAATCGGGGTGTGCAGCTTGCCGTCGCCCAGCACCAAGAACACGTTGGCGCCCGTCGCCTCGGCGACACGACCGCGCCAGTCCAGCATGATGGCGTCGTCGAACCCCTTGGCCTCGGCCGCATGCTTGGACAGCGTGCAGATCATGTAAAGGCCGGCCGCCTTGGTCTTGACGGGAGCCGTCTTGGGGTCGGGGCGGCGCCAGTCGGCCATGGTGATGCGCAGTCCTTTGTTGCGCGCCTCCGGCGAGAAGTAGGACGGCCACGGCCAGGCCGCGATGGCCAAATGGATACGGTTCTTCTGGGCGGCCACACCCATCATCTCGCTGCCGCGCCAGGCGACCGGCCGCAGGTAGCCGTCGACGATGCCGTTCGCCTTCAACGTCTCCCGACAGGCCTCGTCGATCTCGGGCACTGAATAGGGAATCGTGAACCCCATGATGCCGGCGCCGGCGACCAGGCGCGCGGAGTGGGCGGTCAGCTTGAAGATCTCGCCGCCGTACGCCCGCTCGCCTTCGAAAACGGCCGAGGCATAATGCAAAGCGTGGGTCAGCACGTGGACCTTGGCGTCCCGCCAGGGGACCAGTTGGCCGTCGTACCAGATGAAACCGTCGCGATCGTCAAATGGGGTTGTTGCCGCTGCCATGGAATTATCTTTCACACAAGGTTCTGCATGGAAAAGGTTCTTGCGTTTGGTAGCAGTTTTTGCGATATACGTCAACAACACTGACGTATTTTTTTGAGATGGCCCGCCGCCTCATGCCTACTTCCGCCCCGGCCCCCGTCGACCCCTCCCTCGGCGAGGCCGAATTGCGCCAAGCCATCGAGCTGCTATTTTTCGCCTACCGGGACTTCACCGCCGACGCCGATGCCGTCCTCGCCCAATACGGATTCGGCCGGGCGCATCACCGGATCATCTATTTCGTCGGTCGCCACCCCGGCGCCACGGTCAGCCACTTGCTCGGCATCCTTAAAATCACCAAGCAGAGCCTTGGGCGGGTGCTGAACCAGCTGCTTCACGAGGGCTTCGTCGTCCAGAAGGCCAACCCGCACGACCGCCGGCACCGGCTGCTCCACCTGACCGACAAGGGCCGCGAACTGGAAGCCGCCCTGACCGCCTTGCAGGCCCGCCGCATCGCCCGCGCCTACGCCGAGGCGGGTGCCGGAAACGCGCCGGAGTTTCGCGGTGTGCTGCGCGCCATCGTCAACCCGGAAGACCGCGGGCGGATCGACCGACTTGACCTCGATCCCCTTTGATCCGGCGGGGCTAGGCTCCGGTCATCAGCACGGCAGCACCGTTGACGCGGCCGTCGCGCAGGCTTTCCAGCGCCCGGTTGGCCTCTTCCAGGGGAAACGTCTCGACCGAGGTGCGAACCGGCACCTTGGGGGCAAGGGCTAGGAACTCCTCGCCGTCCCGCCGCGTCAGGT
>JAVEYE010000303.1:0-4906 GCA_034003665.1 Rhodospirillales bacterium
GCGGATTGATATCCGTTTTTCCTCGCAGACGGCCCGCCTGTATTTCTTTCAGGGCGGTAACCGGTGGTTTTGACAGCAGGTCGTAATGTCGCAGGTGATTCATCGCTTGTACCTCAGGTTGTAGATGAGTTCCCCGTACACGCGGGGATGAACCGTAGCAGCAGCCATATCGGGCTCCTTTGGTTGGATCGTAGGCGGCCGTGAAAATCTGTCCGCGTCGAACGTGGCCGCCACTTCGAGCGATGCAGTTACTTCATCAACAAACCCAGCCTCCTTGGCCTGCGGACCGGTCATCCATGTTTCCGCGGCCATAAGGGCCAGAATTTCTTCTTTTGGCTTCTTCGACTTCGCGGAATAGACGGTCGCAAGTTGGTCGCGCATTCCGTCGAGCAGGCCGGCCATGCCCCGCAGATCGTCGCCGTCGCCTGCACACTCGTTGTGCGGGTTGTGGATCATCATCCAGGCGTTTTCGGCCATCTGAACGGTGTCCCCGCCGCAGGCGATCAGGCTAGCGATGGACAGCGCCATGCCGTCGATCACGACCGTTTTTTCGCCCGGGTAGCTCCGCATCAGATTGAGGCACGCCAGGCCGTCGATCACGTTGCCGCCTTGGGAATTCAGGCGAATCGTGATCGGTCCGCCGCCAGCCTCCGCCAGGGCTTCACGCATGGCTTGCGGCCCGAAGCCGGTTACGCTATCGATGTCGGAATAGATGGCGATTTCAGTCATTGAAGTGCCAGCGCTCCTTTTGCCGCGGCGTCGGCGGGATTTGCTCCCAGTTCCGATGCGCTGTTGACGGACACTTGAACGCCCTCCGGCATCGGCGGCTGGGCGATGTCCCGCCAGGACAACGGCGTCCAGCCATCGCGGGATTTGTTGCGCTTGTTGAGGCGATCGGCGGCGTCTTGGGCGGCGTCGATCAGCTTGATCCGGTCCTCGATGCACTCCGCAAGCAGATCCTCGTAGTCCATCCCGCGACGTGCGGCGAGGCGGCGGGGACTGGTCAGATTGTTGCGGATCTGGATCAAATCGCCGGTCGCGTCCTGGGTCGGCTCGATGTACGGCCAGCCGGCCGGGTGCCAGACGTGGCCGAAAGCGTTGATCGCGCCGAGCCGGGGCCGCGCCTTCTCCTGCTCCTGGATCGTGCGGCGGAGGATCGGGTCAGCGGCTGCCCACTGGCGGACTTTCCAGCGATAAACGGGCCCATGGAACGACTGGATCAGCCATCGCTGGATCTCCAGCCAGCGTTGCCGGGCCTGGTCGATCGAGCCACGCCAGCCGGAAAAATTGGTGTTTGTGGCGTCCAGCATCAGCACCTGCACGGGCAGGTCTAGGTTTACGGCGATGATCGAGAGGATCAGCGTCATGTGCTGGAAAAACTCTTGGTTCGGCACGTTGGGCGAGTTCCACTGCAGCGTTTCGCCGGGGATGTTGAACATCTCCATCGCCGGCGACCAACCCGCAAGCTGGCGCGTTTCGCCGTTGGGCCGTGTTTCGGTGGACGTGTCTTGTCCGCCGGCGGTGATCGCGGGCGGAATTGCGCCAGCTTCGTAATTCCGGATTAGCACCGCACAGGCCGCCATCTGGGCTTTTACAAGTTGAGCGTACGCGAGGTCGTCGCCCATGCCGGCCGTTTCCATGGGCGCCGTGAACGCGGAGACGCCGCGGGTCTGACTGGTGCGGTCGGGCAGATAGTGGTGGAAAACCTGGCGCACGCCGTCGACGCGGGCTGGGTAGCGCGTCATCTCCGATGCCTTCGGCACCGGGTAATATGCCTCCACGTCCTCGTAGGCGATCCAATAGGCTTCGCGCCGGCGGGGCTTGTCGTCGTTGTTGAGTTCTACGCCGTGGACGATATTGCGACTGGTGCGGAAGGGCGTCCGAAGCCGGTGGCCTTCGATCTGCTGGAGCTCGCCGTCGATGGTGGGCAGGGTGATCAGATCCCCGTCGACGATTACTTGCTGGAGCGTGAGTTTTTCCAGCCCGTGGAAGTCCTGCTCGCCCTGGATGTCGCACTTATCGGGGCTTTCGGCCCAGTCGTACCACCTGGCGTAGAGGTCGGCGTCGAGCGATTTGTCACCGGTGTTGACGTCGAGGGTGAAACCGCCGCAGAGAATGTTGGCGACGAGCCGGCGGACGGCCTGGCCGATGAGGGCGTGATTGCGGAAAAGCTCGCGGGCCTCCTCGATCATGCCGAAATAGGCCTGCTCGGTGCGGTAGTGGTAGTCGGCGGCGGCGCCGGTGGAGCGGACCATGTTCCCGCGGTCGCGCTTGAATCTGGTCTTACGCGCGGCGTCGTAGTCTGCCCGGGCACGGGTGAAAGCATCGGCCATCGTGGGTGTGCCGCGGCGCTGGGTCATTAGTCGCGGAAGTCCTGGAAATTTCCGAACCGGACGCGCAACGAGCCAGACCCGCTGCTGGCCGGATTGGCGGCGAGCCATTTGTTGGCCTGGTCCACTTCCTCGGCCAGCGATTCGCGGCTGACCGATTGGCCATCGCGGCCTGCATTGATCGGGAGGCGGCGCCGGAGCATCCGGCAGGCCGTGATGAATGTCAGGGCCTTGGTGCGGCTGGCATCCTCCTGGTAGGAGGCGGCGTCATCGTAGGCGGCCCAGACCTCGGCGTCGGTGGAAAGACTTGATAGAGCGCTCACGGGCGGATGGTAGAACAGAACGCCCGGGAGCGTCGATAGCGAAACGGGGTTCCGAATCGGAAATTTAGGCCGGCTGCCCGCTGGCTATGTCGCGCGAAATGGACGAAAAGAACCGCTCGCGCAGGTCCTCAAGAGCTGCATCGATTTCGGCGAGCATCCGCCGATCGCCGGCGTGAAAGTTGTAGACAATGTCCGCCGGCCGGTCCGGGCGCAACACGACTGTGTAGCCGGCCCTGGCGTGGATTGCGGTCGCCAGGTTAATGAAGGGCTTCGCGGCTGCAATGTAGTCGCGATGGGCCCGCGCGAGATTGCGAGCTTCCTGGTCGTGGCGCATGGCCGTAGCTTCCTCGGTGGGGAAAATAATCATTGCACCGATGGTAATACGGCCGCCGCGTCGTGGCAACAAACCCCTTCTCGGGCTATTCTTGCTCGGCGGCGAGAGGGCGAGAGGTCGAGGCGAACTTGTGGAGCTGCTGAATTGCCTTGAGCGCTCCCGAAAAGTCCCCGATTGCCAGCATTTTTTGGTACAGGTGCCGTGTGGATTCGAGGCAGAAACCGAGAATCAGGGCTTCGTCGAAATTCGAGCTGGCGGCGATGCGGTCCACCGCGGCGGCCAGGATCGCCGGCGGGTCGGCGTCGGGCCACTCCGTCAAAATCGCTTCCCGGATGTGGTGCTCATCGTGGCCGTCGAGCACCCAGGAGTGGACCTGCTGGAGCTGGGCTGCCTGTTCGGGGGACAATCGGACGGCGGCGAGCTCGGCGGCAGGGACGAGGGCCGCTGCACCGCACTTGGGGCATTTTTTGGCGTGGGGGTGTTTCTCGCCTGCGTCGTGCTTGCAGGCAGAGCAGATTTTGTGGGCGTTTGGCATTCGGGTTAGGTTTCGTGCTCGTTGCACCATTTGACGATATCATACGGCTTGGCGTTCGCCAGCGTTTTGGGCTGCTTGGAAAACAGCTCATCCAGGATCGTGTTTAGGAAGGCAGCCAACTCCGGATCGTGGGCGAGGGTGAAGTCCTCGCAGCGTGGGTTCATGTTGAGATTCATCGAGCCACGCAAGACGACCTGCCACTCCGCATTTTGGAACATTTGGAATTTCGAGTGGATCTGCGCCACGCGGATGTTATTCCAGTCGAACCGCTCACGCATCTGAGCGACCATAGCCGGCTCACGGCGGGCCATACTGAAATCGATCAGCCATCGCGTTCCGGTCAGATCGCCACGCTGGCAGAGTGTGTGGATTGTGTCCAGTTCGTGTTGCGCGGCGGTCCATGTCGATATCGTCAGGTGGCAGGGGCCGGTGACTCGCTGGATGGCGAGAATCAGGTCGATGAGGCTGAATTTTCCGCGTGTGAATCCGTAGTATTCGTGCTCGTGGTCGAGCCCTTGGATTGCTTCGGCCGCAGATTTCAGCTTGCGGACGTCGCGCAGCTCGCGACGCGCCGCGTTTTTCTTTCGCCGATGGACGGTGAGGGCGTTTACGGAGTCGATGTCAACCTCTCCGCTGCCCGTGGCGAAGAGCGTGTTTTGCGTCTTTTTCAGCGTCATTGCGCAAACTGCTCCATCAGCCACCGCATCACGTCCGGATTGGACTTGCACGGTCGGCCGTCGGCGGTTTTGGCGCCCTGGTCCCACAGCGCCTGCCGGATCCTGGCGAAAGTGTGCGCGACGTCCCCGCGCAACCATCCCTCGATATGCACCTGGTCGAAGCGGCGCGGCGGCTCCCCGAGGGGCACTTCTACTGTTACGAGCTCGATTCGTCGCTCGACGATCTGAACTGGCGCGGCGGCTGGCTGCTCTTCGGTTGCGACCGGCATTTCCTCGGTCGGCGCGCGATCAACTTTAGGCTTGGCGTCCTTTGCGGAAATTCTCGGCATTCAACTAAATCCTTTCAGTCGCAAGGTACGGCCGCCCACTGCTCGATGGCTTCGGCGGCTTTGGGGTGGGTGGTAGTTTTGGTGGGGCAGTCGGAATCGTCGACACGCCCCAAATGTTTCTGGCGCCAATCGCGTAGGCCAGGCTATCGAGCCAGTGATTGCGCCGGACGGCTCGCCGTCGTCCACCAGGTCGCTGCCCGGCCGCGACCCACTGGTAGACTCCGTTGGGCTGCTTCTGCCATTCCTCGGCCAGGATGTGGGCCGCAAAATCCTGGTGACGGCTCCACTTTTCGCGGCCCATCTCGTCGCGCGGCGGCGTGTAAAGCCCAAGGCTGCCGGGCGTGCCGAAGGGCTGGAGCAGGCCGTGGTGGACCCGGA
>JAVEYE010000304.1:0-4902 GCA_034003665.1 Rhodospirillales bacterium
CGCTTACTTCACGCAGCTCGACAAGGCGGTCCAGCGCGACATCATGCGCCGCCGCGCCCACCGTCCCGCGTAAGATGCGTTCCGCGCTGCGCTATAGTTCGCGGAGCAGGAGGATGGCGAATGCCGTCTCCTCGATGGAGGGCTCCCCATCGACCGGCCAGTAGCCGCCGCCCCGCGGGGCGATGCGTTGGCGGTTTACCCAGCAGTCGACGAGGTCGCGCCGCCAGTCGATCGCCTGTAGAGGCGTGAGCATCAGCGATCCATGGGCGCTCCGGTTGATCGCCCGCGCCAGCCACCAGGCCCGCTGGGCCCGCGTTTCGCGCCACTCCAGCAGACCGGCCGTGCCCCAGGAACGTCCGACCGCCTCGATCCGTTCCCGCAGATCAGGCGGGGGAGTGGGCTCCTGGACGGCCTGGATCAGCCGTTCGGCCACGTTCGTCGCCGACGGCAGGGAGGGCGCATCGGCCCCCGCGGTAGGATCGAGGGCACGCGCTTCGCGCCAGGCGAGGATGACCAGCGGATCGGGCTCCTGCTCCGTGCTCCAGGCGGGCGGCGGTGAGCCTGCGGCGGCGTCGGGATCGATAACCCGCCGCACGATGGCGCCCCAGGCGGCGTTCAGCACGCGCGCATGGCACGGACCGGCGCCGGTCGGAAGCGGTGTCTCCCGCAGCCAGCGGGCCGCCCGGATCCGCGCCGCCGCGCTGGCCTGCGGGCCAAGACCTCCCTCGGCGTGGAGGGCCAGGGCGCAGACGGCCGTCAGATAGGGGCTGCCTCCCCCCCACGATCCCTCTGGGTCCTGCTGGACCGCCAGCCAGTTCTGGGCACGGGCGATCGCCGCATCGACCTCGTTCTGGACCGAGCGCATGAGGGGGCCGCTGCCGAGGCGAACGGGGGGCGGTCGCGGAACGTCACCACCCGCTGCCTGCCGCGCCAGCAGCGCAGCCGCGCAGCCCACCGCGGTGCACCAGTGTCCCACGCGCGAGGCGCGCATGCGTGTGGGTGGACCTCCGTCGGCAGGATCAACGCGGTTCATGATGACGCTCCTCAGTTCTGTCGACGGTCGATCTCCAGCATCTGGCAGGAATGGGGCGCGAGCCGAGCCCGGACACGGTTGCCGGTGATGCGCACGTGTTCGTCGGTCCAGAAGTTGCGCGCCAGAACGGCGTGGATACCCTGGGTCGCCAGATCGAGCGTCAGCTCTTGCTCCGTCTCGCCCCAGTTGATCAGCAGGGTGCGGAAGCCGGCCGGCGTCGGTTGCAGCCAGCGCGAGACCAGGGTGGTTTCAAAGAGGTCGAGGGGGAGGGGCGCGCCACCGCGCGGCGCGGCGACCGTGCGGCGCAGCAGGTCGAGCCCGCGTTCGTTGAGGGTGGGAAGATTGTCCGATAGGTTGACGGCGCCGCCATTGATGGTCACCAGGCTCAAAAGCACCTGGGCCTCGTGGTGGCGGATCGAGTCGAACCCCTCGCTCCAGTAGCGCTTGCCGTCGATCGTCCGTCCCGTCTCGTCCGGCTTGACGAACACGTAGAGGCCGCGCAGCCGTCCGCGGTCGGGATCCTTCGAGGTGTCGGGCCCCCGGCAGACGGCGAAATCGGGATCGGTGATCCAGACCCGGTTCGAGGCCCAGAAGCGGGCGGCCAGCGAGACGGCGTTCTTGCGCGTCTCATTCCAGGTCGCGTGGATATCGGAGCCCGCCCGAACCATCTGCACGAGGTCGTTGCCGCCGTCGTAGACGTAACCGCAGCCGAGCAGCGCGGCGCGCCCGTCAATCGCCCGCCGGATAGGCGTGATGACCTCGCGCATCAGCGTGGCGCGCGGCACGTTGCGGTGAAAGCGCGGCGCCTTGAGCGTCTGGGCCAGGAAATCGATCTTGAAGTACCCGTAGCCCATCTCCACGTAGCGGTGAAAGAGGTCGTACAGCCATCGCTTCGAATCGGCACGGGTCGGATCGATGATGAATCCGAATCGCCGCATGCACTCGAAGCACAGGCAGGGGTCGCCCCCTTCGCTCCGCGCCAGCATGTGGGTGTGCCACTGCGCGATGCGGCTGTGCGGCTCCGCCACGGTGGGACACATCCACAGCCCGGGAATGAAGCGCATCTTCCGCAGCTTCCTGGCCAGGGCGGCCATGCCGCCGGGAAACAGCGAATTGGCGTCCCACTCGCCGTAGCAGTACTGCCAGCCGTCGTCGACGATGATCCGCCGGACATGTTTCGAGAGGACGGGGTCCGAGGCGATGAATTCGGCGTTGGCGAGCACGGCGTCCTCGCTGACCGTCCAGCGGTAGTAGTCCCAGCTGTTCCAGCCGACGGGCTGGGTCTCGGGCAGCGGCGCCCCGGCCTGCGCGTCACCCCAGGCGATCATGGCATCGTGGCCGTTGCGGACTGCCGCGAGTGTCAGCGTCTCGGCAACCAGTTGCCGCGCCGCCGGGAACTCGAAGCGCGTGGCGGCCTCGAGGCCGCTCACGGTCGTTCCCTCGAGTGCCCCCGTCATGCTGGAGACATGCTTCTGGCGGAGACGGTGCGAGAGGTGCAGCCGGGTTTGCGCCAAGGAGGCGACGCACTGGAAATGACTGGTGAAGGTGGGATCGGCATCCGGATCGGGCAGGGCCCAGAGATGACACCCTCCCATGGATCGGCCGTGGGTCAGCAGGTGGGTTGCCCGCCGGAGCGTGACCCCGGCCAGCGGCGCGATCGACACCCAGCGGTGGGGGGCCGTGGAGGCCAGCGTGAGCGTGAAGACCAGGGCTGGATCGCGGCCGAGCCGCGTGGCGCGGATGTCCAGCGTCAGCCCCCCCAGCGGCGAGCAGGCCGTGAGCCGCGCCCGTCCGGGCCGGCTGTCGGCGAGGGTGATACCGGTGGCGTATGCCCGCGCCAGGATGTCCGAGGCCACCCTGATGCGGCATGCGGGGAGCGTGAGCCCGGGCATGCGGAGCGTGTAGGAGCGGCCATCGCGGGCAACCGTGATCGAATAGTCCGGGTTGAAGCTGAACGCGGGGTTCGTCGACATGCGGGTCATTCCTTGCTGCGGGTGTGTGTTACCAACAAGCATACCGGCGCGGGCGGAAAGGTCAAGGGCAAACCCTAGGTTTGCCGTATTCGGGTAGCCACGGGGGGCGAGGAAAGAGCATGAATCGGCGGGCAAAGGGTGATCGTGTTGGCCGAAAGATAACAGGCGCATCGATTGGCCAGTCGGGCCTGAAGGCCCTTGCAGGCTTTCGGGACTCTGGCCTGCGGTTGTCTCCTGCCTGTCCCCTATTCGCCGGGTGCGAAACGGAGGAAATGGAGCCGGGCGTCCCCGCCCGTGGTGAAATGAGTGCCGTGGCGTCTGATCGTTTCGCCACCGCCGGGGACGGCGGGCTCCAGAGCGTTCATTTCGCCGGGCGCGCCATGGAAGAAAGGGTGGAACATTCACCGTCCACCGTAATCGTCGCGGTCTTCGATTTTCTGTCCGGCTACCTGGGCGGACGTGACGGCGTGGTCGATGCCCAGAAGCTCTACCAGCGCATCAAGTACGAGAAGAGCGACGGCGAGATGGGCCTGATCCGCGACGCCGCACGGATCGCCGACGTGATGTTGCGCGGCATGCTGGCCGTACTGAAGCCGGGCATGCTCGAGACGCAGGTCGCGCAATGGGGCACGCTGATCGCACGCGAGATGGGCGCCGAGAGCCAGGGCTTCGACCTGATGGTGACGGCCAACACG
Organism: Rhodospirillales bacterium; assembly: GCA_034003665.1. Classification (GTDB taxonomy): domain Bacteria; phylum Pseudomonadota; class Alphaproteobacteria; order Rhodospirillales; family Shumkoniaceae; genus Shumkonia. Next base: position 3,702 of record JAVEYE010000304.1, read on the forward strand.
GCCAACCGCACGCTGATTTGCAAGGCGCTGAACCGGCCGATCCGCGCCGGCGACTATGTGCACCTCGGTGCCGGCCCCGAACGCGACGGACTCAACGCCTGCGAGCGGTGCACCGTGATCGCCGTGGACGATCCCGGCAAGATCAGTCCCGACCAGCGCTTCTGGCTCGATTTCGTCGAAGAGGCCTACCGCGTCGGCCTGGCGGCCTACCGCGACGTGGCGGCGCACGACCGCCCCGCCCGCCTGCAGGAGCAGGCGATCGAGGACTACTTCCGCTCACGGGCCGCTGACGTCTCGCGGCGGGTCGGCCGGCCGATCGATCTTGTCCGTCAGAAGCCCTACACCGGCACGCACAACTCCGGTTACACCGAGTGCCAGGAGTTCTACGGCGCGATCACCCTCGACTCGCATGAGCCGCTGGGACGGCAGATCGTGATGATGCTGGATGTCGCCATCCGTGGCACGGGCCAGCGTTGGGACGACATCATCATTCCGGGCCTCGACTACGTGGTCGTGGAGAAAACCCTGGGGAAACCCGGGCGCCAGGCGGACGTGTTGACGGAATTGCCCGTCAACGTGCAGGAACTGGTGGGTAACGACCAGGACTATACTCGGTTCTGAACGACGCCTCGTGAAAGGTCAGGTGCATATGAGTCTGGTGCTGGCGGATGCCAAACAGGCGCGGATGGAACTGGTGATCGCACCGATGGCCGACCGGGTCGTGCGCTTCGCGGCTGGCGAGTTGGCGGCTTATTTCGAGAGGATGTGTGGCGCGGCATTTCCCGTCCGCGAGCGAGCGAGCGTCGCGCCCGATCCCGGCGGTGCCAGTGGATTGCCGCAACCGTCACGGGCGGCGACGTGACGCTTCCCGCGCCGAGGGCAGAACGGCTTCAGCGGTAGTCATCGCGCGTTTCGGCCGCGTGCGGCAGGGCGACATCGTCGAGGGATGCCCCGTAGTCGGTGGGGACTTCGCCACAGCGTGCGGCAGCGCGGGGTTCCTCCCACAGCAACCGTTCCTGCTCGATGTAGTCGTGGCGCGGATCGAGCGGATGAACCAGCGGGGGGCCCAGACGATTTTTCAGCGCGGGTGTGAGCCGTCTTTCCGCCGGGGCATCGAGCAGCATGTGCACCCAGCGGCGTTCACGGAGTAGAAGCCGCCCGACCAGCCAGCCGCGTGCCAGACGGGAGGCGTTTATCACGG
>JAVEYE010000305.1:0-4876 GCA_034003665.1 Rhodospirillales bacterium
AATCCGGCGGCGTAGGCCTGGTCCGGCACGCGATACTCCTTGGCCTTGGCCCGCGTCACGAAATCGAGGGCGTAGGCACTGAGCCACAGGTCCGCCCGCTCCGAGGGTGCCCACAGCCCAAAGCCGCCGTCCGGCCGTTGCATCTCGAACAGGCGCAGGATCGCCTCGTCGATGCGCCCCTTGTGACCGGGCGCCGTTCCCATGCCGCCCCACACCGCCGCCGCGTCGGCCACGTAAAGCAGGGGAAGCGCCCGGCTGGTCGTCTGTTCGAGGCAGCCGTAAGGATATCGCTCGAGCGCCCTGAGCAGCCCCGCGGCATCGAGGTCGGGCCGCGGGCTGAAGGACAGCAGCAGCTCGCCGGTTCCCGGCTGCAGCCCGTCGAGGATGGAAGGCATATAGGCCACCCGCTCGCCCGGCCGCATCCGCTTGGCAAGGCGGTTCGTCACCGGAAACTGCGCGGCCCTCACCCCCAGCGCCCACCGGCGCTCCAGATTGAAACCGTCGGGGCCGTTCAGGGCCATGACGATGGTGCCGGTTCCCGGCGCCACGCCCTTGATGGCAAACGCGGCCGAAGCCGATGCGCCCTTCTCCAGCGTCGTCTTAAGTTCGGGCTCCCCGCTCAAGGCCACGGAACCCTCGGCGCGCAGCGTGACCGACACCTCGCCCGGCGGCAAGCGCAGGTTGTCCAGCCTCAGGCTCATCCGGCTGTCATCGCCGGGAGCCAGGAAGCGGGGCAGCGAGGCCTGCACCACCAAGGGGTCGCGGACCATCAGGACGCCTTCGGCGGCACCCACCTTTTCGGCATCGAAGGCCACCGCCATCAGGCGAAGACGGCCATTGAAATGGGGAAGGTCAAAGCGGATGCGGGCCTCGCCCTTGTCGTCGAGACCGACCAGACCGGAGAACAGCGAAACGATCCTGACGTCGGTCGGCGGCGCCCCGCGATTGGCCAGCCGGGGATCGCCGCCGCCGCCGCGCACCGCGCCGCGGCGGTCCGTCTTGCCGTCGATCAGCCGACCGTAGACGTCGCGCACCGCGACGCCCAGGCGCCGCTTCCCGTAGAAGTGATTCGCGGGATCCGGAGTGTCGAAAGCGGTGAGTTGGAGCACACCCTCGTCCACCGCCGCCAGGGTCACGAAGGCCGGCCGGCCGGCCTCGAGGCCGTCGACGACGACGTTGACCTCGACCGGCCCGAGCGGGCGCACGTCGCCCGGCGAGTCGATGCTCACCGCAAGCGTGCGCGGGCGGGCGTCCAGCCCCAGCCAAGCGAGGCCGATCGCCCGGCCCGGCCCGCGCGTGCTTGAATCGGCGCGGAAGGCGGTGGCAAGGACATAGGCGCCGACGCCCCAGGCGTCGCGGAACGGAATCTCGACGGTGGCGCCGGATGCCGGCACGTAGACGTTGTAGGTCTCGATCAGCCGGTCGCTGGCCACCGCCAGCAACACATCGCCGTCGAACGGCGGCTTGATGTGGAGTTTTACCGTCTCGCCCGGCCGGTAGGAGGCATGGTCGGCGACCAGTTCCAACGTATCCGGCCGATCGGCGGCCGAGGCCGAGACGAACCAGCCGGCATGAAAACGCAGGCTGCTTGCGGCGCCCGACTGCGGGTCGGACACTTCCAGACGGTAACGGCCGGTTTCAACCCGCTGGGCCAGTTCGAACGGCGCCTCGGCGGCGACCGCCAGGGTGCCACCGGACAGCAGATCGTCAACGACCTGGATCTCGTAGTCCCAGACACCGTTGCGCCGGAACCACTGATAGGTCCACTCCTCGCGATAGAACGCGTAGTCGAGCGATCCTGCGCCCGCCTTGCCGGCAGCGTCCAGCACGATCACGTCGAACACCGCCTCGCTGCCCTCGGCCACGCCGTTCGCCCCGAAACGCGGATGCAGCCCCACCGCATTGGCCCGCTGATGGACCGGCAAAGTCAGGCTGGCCGTCGCCGGCCGCCCGCCCAGTTCGAAAACGCCGGCGCGGATCACCGCCTTGAGCGGACGCGTCGTGTCGGGCACCTCGTCAAGGGCGACCCGCATGGCGACGGCGCCGACCGCATCGGTGCGCGCCGCCGGCAGGGCGATGCGCCTCGGGTCCACCGTTTCGTCGATCAGACCGAAATGATAGCCCGGCCGGTCGGGATAGGGGTTGTCGTCAGCCATGACGACGACCTCGCCCTCCGCCGCCAGACCGGCCGCCGGCGCGCCGTACAGATAATCGGCCTTAAGCGCGATGTCGGTTGCCTCGCCCGCACGGACAAGCGTCGCCGCCGTCGCCAGCTTTACCTCGATGCGCGGCGGCACGATGTCCTCGACCAACAGGCGGAGGGTTCCCACCGGGGGCGCCGCCGGGTCCAGATGGGCCTGCACCGTCCAGCGACCGGTCTGCGCACCCTTGGAAAACGGCAGGTCGAAGGCATAGGCGCCGACCGCCTGGGCCTTCACGGCGTCGCGTCGGGCCTCGACGCCGTCGGGCCGCAAAAGCTTGAGGGTCAGCGGCATGGAGTCGATGGCGCGCGCCGCATCGTCGCGCATCAGCGCTACCACGTGGGCGGTTTCGCCCGGCCGGTAGACACCGCGGTCGCCATACAGGAACACGTCGACCGGTCCCGGCGGGACGCGGCCGCCGACCCCGCGGTCGCTCAGATCGAAGGGCGGCGTCGTCAAGTCCAGGAGGTTGAAATCCCCGCCGGCGCCAAAGGCGAACAAGGCCTTGGGCGCCTGGCCGCCGTCGCCGCGCAGCAGGCCGGCCGCAAAGCGAGCGCCGCCGCCATCGTCGGTAACCGCCTCGGCGAGCAGCGAGTTGTTGTGCGCGAACAGGCGGACGGTGACGCCGGAGGCCGGCATTCCCGTCGCCAGCGAGCGCGCGAAAACGACCAGGCCGTCAGCCCCCTGGAAGGTCGTCAGCCCGAGGTCGGAAATGACCAGCCACTGCGTGGCGCGTGGCGTCCAGGTCGGGCTGTCGGCATTGGCCGCCTCGGCAACGACCGCGTAAATGCCGGGCACCGTCTTCTTGAGCACGTCTCCCACCGGGAACGCCGTGGTGACGCGCCGATTGCGCTCGGAAACGACCGTCATTTCGCCCTGCCAGACGAGTTCTCCCTCCTCGTCGCGGATCTGGTCGATGTCCCACTTGCCGAGCAGGCCCGACAGGCGGTCCCGAATCATCTGGTCGACCAGGTTGCGCTCGTCGATACGCAGGATCCGCAGGCTCACCCGCTCGACGTTCACGGTGATCACCGGAATTCCGGTGCTGCCGGTGCGCGGCAGCACATAGGTGTTGCCCTTGAAGCCGACGCTGGCCGGACGATCGCCGATCTCTACGTCGAAGGTGTCGGAAACCGGGGTCTCTTCGCCGTCGGCCGCCGGCAGGCCGGCGAGCACGGTCACGGAATAGCGGTCACCATGCATCGCGCCGCTCGCGCACAGGCGGTCGCCACGCACCGCCAAGCCCCCCGTCAGCGGCGGTTCGATGCGCACGTAATCCTCGTAACGGGCGCGCCGATCCGCGAGCAGCTTGCCGCGAAAGGTGATGCAGAATTCCGGCCGCTCGAGATCGGCGTTGACCGCGACGCCCGTCGCGCGAAAACCCCGAGTGGCGATCAGATTGTCGAGGTGCGCCCGCACGCCGTCGTCGGCGCCGGCCTCGACGGCGGCCCGGTAGGCGGCGATCGCCTCTCGGTACAGCGAGCGCCGTTCGAGCGCCGCTCCCAACAGGGCCAGCGCCCCGGCGCGTTCGGAATCGGACCCAGCCGTGGTAAAGGCGCGGTAGAAGGCGTGGGCGGCCGCGGGGTTGGCCGAATCGACGTTCAGGGAAGCGATGGCAAGGCCCCGCCAAGCCCGGGGATTGTCCGGCGCGGCGACGACGGCGCGACGGTATCTCTCGGCGGCGGCTTCCCAACGCCCCGCACCCAGCAGGGCCGCCCCTTCGGCCAGTTCCCTGTCCAGGTCGGTCGGTTCGGAAGACACTTGCCGACCTAGATCGACCAACAGATCGCGTGCGCCGGCATCCAGCGAGGCGGATTCGAAAGCGCCCGACGACAGCGGAATGAGCGCCGCAACAATCAGAACCAGAAGACCGCGAACGGGTCTCATGGCTTCCTCTCCCCGTATTCAGAAATTTCCCTCGGCATACAGCGCCACATCCTACTCAATGTGCGGAAAATGTCGGCATGGAAAAAGGCCGGCCGTCGCGATTCCGGCACGCCAAACCGGTTCCCGTCGGCGGCGCGCCAGCACGGTTCCGCGGCGACAGACGTTCCAGGAAACCCCCGGCGACTTCCGATCCCACGGCCATTTCCATACCCTAACCGATTGAAACAAGAACGGGAACTCATCCGCTCGCAAGGGCGCTGCGCTTGCCGTCGCACCGCTTCTCGTCGGCGGAGCGTCCCCCGTACAGCGAAAATGCGACCTTTTGAAGACAACCGGACGAGCGCCCCCGGTCACGCCGTCCCATCCATTTCGCCGGCCGACGCCGTCCCGAATATCCCGCCGCCCGGCCCGTTGGGCCGGCGACTCGGCGGCGGCGGCAACGAAAGCGATCCGGGATTTCCGTCCCAGGAGGTGTCGGGACAGGAATGGGGCATAATCGAGGTGTTCAAGCGGGCATAGGGTGCGTCATAATGAGCGCGGAAACACGCGGCCGGAACCGGTCTCTCGCCGTCCGCCGTTTGCCGAAAAAAATTCGGCGGTCCCACCAGCGACGTCATACGTGCGGACGGCAGCCTTCTGGATCGGCTTCCTTTCCTTGAGGGCGGCGCGTCCCTGGAAGCGGGCCGCCTTTCGCAGGAAACTTTTGTCACAAGGAGTCCGAGAATGTCGCAAGGCCCGACCTTGAATGCCTGTTTGGAACAGATGCCGCTGATCGCCATCCTGCGCGG
>JAVEYE010000306.1:0-4831 GCA_034003665.1 Rhodospirillales bacterium
GTCCGCAACGCGGCACGGGTCGCGGCCGTGGCGGGATTTGCCCTGTTGGCCTGGCGGCTGGGGAGGCGGCGGGACGATGCCGTGCCGGCCGGGCAGCGTTGCGATGGCGGCGGGGTTTGTCGCGGTTGTCCGTCCCTGGCCGGTTGCGGATTGCCCACCGCGCTGTCCATGAAGCGGGCGACCGGCGGAAGGGAAGGGGGGGGGGATGACCCAGCCCGTTGAAGACAAGGGATTTGCGAATTTCGCATGTTCCCGCCGGACGGTGCTGCGCTGGGGCGTGGCGCTGTTGGCGGCTGTCGGATTGGGAGCGGTGTGGCGGCGGCGCGGAACGTCTCGCCGGACCGTTTGGCAGCTCGATCCGAATCAATGCGTGCAATGCGGACAATGCGCCACCCGTTGCGTGCTGTCGCCCTCGGCGGTGAAATGCGTCCATGCTTATGCGATGTGCGGCTACTGCGACCTGTGCGGCGGTTATCACCGGCCCAACACCAAGACGCCGGACACTGCGGCGGAGAACCGACTCTGTCCGACCGATGCCCTGCGCCGCACCTTTGTCGAGGATCCCTATTTTGAATATACGGTTGACGAAGCCCTGTGCATCGGCTGTGGGCGCTGTGTCAAGGGTTGCGCCTCCTTCGGCAACGGCTCCCTTTTTCTGCAGGTCCGGCACGACCGTTGCCTGAACTGCAACGAGTGTGCCATCGCCCGCGCCTGCCCGGCCGACGCCTTCCGCCGCGTCCCCGCCGAACAGCCCTACTTGCTCAAGGGCCAGTAGCAGAGACCACAATTGGGCTCGCGAATGTCAGCCCCCAATGGGGCTAATGGCACTAAACAAGGAAAAGTGCCATTTCATCGAATTGATCGCAAAAATATATATTGCCTGAGTATAAATGCATGCTTCATAGGGATGAAGCCCGAAAATCCAGAGCAGGGAATACAGCGTGGAATCGAACCGAATCGGTTCAGGGAACGCCTTCGAGAGCCAGTAGATGTCGAATACGCGCGCCAGGCAGGTTCCGTTGTTGCCCCATTCGTCGAACTGCCATTTGTAGAACGGATACGGAGACGCTTCGCCTCGCTCGATCTGTATCGTAATTGCCTTGGAGCAAGCCTGCGCCAGGGCCTCCTTCAAGGCGCCTTCGCCCGTTTTGGGATAGAGTCTCGCGAGGAATGGCACCGAATACCAGTAGTTCATGTGCATCGTCTCGAATGGCATCGGCCAGTCAAATTCCATCTCGGAGATTTTCTCGCGCTCAAGCTCGATCTTCGCGAGATACTCCGGCTTCCCGGTCGTGATATACAGTTCAGCCAGGGCCGACAAATACATCCCGTCCCGCCCCTTGTTCTGCTCCTCCGGACGGAAATAAACCGTTGGCCGGTACATTTCAGGATGCGTGCAGAAATAGCCGAATCCCTTTTCTGCGCCCAGGAGGCATTGTTGTGAGAGGTCCGGAAAGTCCTGCTTGAGGACTCTTGAAGCGGATGCCAGTGCAATCGCTTGGATCAACAGGGGATCCGCGTGATAGTCGGCGTAGAGATGCCGCTTGTCGCCCGTGCCAGGGATATTGTCGCTGACGTCTTCCGGAGCGACTTCCGAGCCATATTTGCCGGGCGCTTCAACGACGCCGACGAAGCCCCTGCCGTCCGGTCGCTGCATCGCTAGAAGCCACAGGGCACCCCATTGGATTTGCTGGAGGATGTCCGCCTTGCCATCGGGTTTGCCGCCTATCCATGCCTTCTTTCCCGCATCGAGCGTCGCCTCATCCATGTCGATGCCGAACTCCTCTAAGGCGAGCGAGAGCACGAGGACGGTGAAGCCCTGTGCATTGATGTTGAGTTCATAGTCGCCGGCATCGAACCAGCCGCCGAGTCCGCAGGGAAGATGCTCGCCCTCCTTGAGGCCGCAGTCGTCGCATCCATACGACGTGAACGAATCGATCCCCGCGAAATTCGCGGGGGACGCGGACCGCGTCGTCAAGGAAAGCCGCCTTGAACTGAAAGAAGTCCTGCGACTTCCCGATTTCTCCCTTTTGCACAATTTCCCCACTGGAATCGGAAACGGTAAACCTGTCGTTCTCCGGCGCTTCCGCATCCCGTGGCCAGTCGAGGATGGCGAGCTTCCTCGCATCACAGGGATAGCCGATTTGCGAAATTCGCACGTTGAAGGATGATGCGGATTTTTCGGCCGGTTTCGGGAACGTGATGGAAATGCTGCTTCCTCCTTCGCCCGGAGCGGGAATCGCGGAGTCAATCTGCCAGGCGAACTCATTTCATCTCGCCGCAGACGCCAAGCATGTGCGCCGTATCCTCCTTGTCGTCGTCGTTATATGCGGACAGGTTCACGCCGCGGAAGATGATGGAGCCCTTGTCGTTTGCGATGTTCGCTCCCTCGACCCGGATGAATCCCTTGTCGAACGGGGGAAGGGCATCCGGAACTTCTGCGAATTTCGCATCCCTCAATTCGGGTTCAGCCCCTGGCTGGAAAACGTTATGTTGGATGCATTGGCCCCGAAGATCACGAGCAAAAACAAAATGCAGGCATACATCATTGGCGCTCCTTCCGCTCGGCAATATCCTCGGCGGGGTGCGAGTCAATCAGGCGGTTGGCAAAATCATTCCCCATGAATGGCATCCCATTCTTGACCCTACAGTCCGGCGGCCGTTTCCTTGATTTCTGCGATCAACGCTGCCGACTCGGTTGCCGCTTCCAGCTTTGCTAACGCCTTGAGGATTTTCTCCTTGGTGGCTTCGGTCGCCCTGCTGGGGCCTTTGTGGTCAAGCTTCTTGAGATAATCGCCGATTCCGGCACGAATTCTTGCCAGTTCGAGAACGCCTTTTTCCTTTTTGAGCGCGGCTATCGCCTTTTCTGCCTCAGTTGCGGTGGGCAGACCCCTCACTGTTTTAAGATATCTCTCAAGTTCCTCCAGCGCCGCGACTGGCTGCTTCTCTTGCATTTCCTGCAAGCGCTTCAGTTCCGCCACTGTCCAGTTGTCGACTGCCGACAAAATTGCTTTGGCCTCGTCACCTTTTTCGTTGTTTGCTTTGGCCGCGATCGTCACGGGCGCAAGAGCAGGTTTTAGCGGCTTGCCGATGACCAGCCGATTCTCCAACGGCGTGAAGTGCTTCAATGGCACTCCGTTGAGGATCGGTCTGCCCTCGGGAACCATCCATTTGAGATAACTGTCGAGAAACACGATGCCTTTTTCAAACCAGTCCGGCGGCGGTGTGGCATGGCCACCCTCCGGCACCTCAAGATATAGGCTGCGGCGGAAGCCGTCTTGCAGGGAAGCCTCATAGATACGCTTGGTCTGGTCCCGGTTGAAGTCTTTGCTGGCCGTCATGAAGACCAGCCGAACTTGGCGGGCTTGGGCGATGATCTTCTGGTCATAATTATCCCAGAATCCCTCCCAGAACCGGTTATTCCCGGTGTCCAATTTCTTGTAGAAATTGCACCCCATGTTGTAGAAGGCACCGCGAAAGACATCGGGGTAGATTATCCCCACCATGCTGGCGCAGCGCCCGCCGCCAGAAAAGCCCGAGACATAAATCCGCCGACTGTCTATGCAGTATCGTTGATCCATATTATGAACGGCGTCGAGTGCCAAGCCGAACCGGGCGGTGCTGTTGCGATTGTTGCCGGATTGATTGGCACCAATCCAGATGATTTTATGCTTGGCTAAGACCGCCTCCCATCCGCCGGGCGGTCCGCCGCCATCACCGCTGTTGATCCAAACCAGCAAGCCGTATGGCTCGTTCCCTGTGTAATCGCGTGGCACGATGACACGAAACGACTCGTCGTTGATCTGATATTTCCCTTTCTCTTTCGATGCCAGCTTTTCCCCGCTCCATTTCCACCGCTTCACCATCGTTTCCCATTCGCTTTCGGGATGACGCTCGGCAAAGGTCTCCGTAAAGCTGCCGGTCTTTGGGGGAATGGCTGATCCCGGCCCGGCTTCAGCATGGACATTGGTGAAACCGAGAAAAACGGCCATTAACGACATCAACCCTAGGCGTTCCAGCATTTTTTTTCTCCGGCTTGGCGTATCGTCTGTTGGGGATTTTAAGTTCATGTGCCGGTGTCACCTTCCGGCTCAATAGTATCCTCGGCATGTGCATGTCAATCTGGCGGGGGACATAATCATTCCGCCGTCAGCCTGGTCGTTGTGGGCGGCCGCGGACGAGGAGGTCGTCGCCGAGGCGACGGATGCGGCGGTCGACGAGGGCGAAGGCTTCCGCCAGGGAGGTCGGATCGGTGCCGCCGACGGCGGTGCGGCTGCCCCGTCCACCGAGCAGCTTGGGGGCGATGTGCAGCTCCACCTCGTCAACCGCGTTGGCTTGAAGCAGGGCGGCGGCAAGTTCCCCGCCCCCCTCGACGAGCAGCGATGCAACATTCTCGCGGCCAAGTCTTTCCATCACGCCAATCCAGGCTTCATGGGTGTCGGCGCAGACCGGTTCCGGAGGCGGGCCTGGCGGCATCATGGCGGCCAGGGACGTGGCGTCAAGGCGGCGGGTCGCCACCAGGCGGCGGGGTTGCCGCCAATTCTTGCCTCGGGTGCGGACGGTCAAGGATGGATGATCCTGGCGGACCGTTTCGCCGCCGATCAGGATGGCGTCGGCCCATTGGCGTAGGCGCTGCACCCGCGCCCGCGCCGTCGGGCCGGTGATCCACTGCGATTGTCCTTGGGCGGTGGCGATGCGCCCGTCCAGTGTCATCGCCAGCTTCAGCAGGACGAATGGTCGTCCGGTCGTGATCCAGTGGCAGAAGGCGGCGTTCAGTTCTCGGCAACGGGTCTCTTCCACGCCGACCGTCACCGGGATCCCGGCCTCCCGC
>JAVEYE010000307.1:0-4813 GCA_034003665.1 Rhodospirillales bacterium
GATCACCGAGATGACGTAGCCCATGGGATCCTTGATGCCGATCGAGGCGATGCGCAGGTAGGCCTGCGGCGCCAGCATGTTGTTGACGTTGAGCAGCAGCGGCGTGCCGAGGTCGTCGAAGACCTTGAGGAAAACCAGCGAGGCTCCGGCCATGTAGCCCGGCATGGCCAGCGGCAGGACGATGCGCCGATACAGCCTGAGCCCCGAGCACCCCAGGTTCTGGGCCGATTCCTCCATGGCGCGGTCGATGTTGTGGAGCGCCGCCGACAGGTTGATGAGGATGAACGGGAAGTAGTGCAGACTCTCGACGAATATGACGCCGTTCAGCCCTTCCATGAAGGGGATGTTGATGCCGAAGTATTCCTCGAGCAGCAGGTTGACGCTGCCGTTGCGGCCGAACAGCATCATCATGGCGACCGCCCCGACGAAGGGCGGCATGATCAGCGGAATGATGCCCAGCCCCTGGATGATGACGGCGCCGCGAAACTCGAAGCGCGAGGTGAAATAGGCCAGCGGCATCGCGAAGGCCGAGGCCAGCAGCACCGACATGGCGCCGACGTAGATGGAGTTCCAGAAGGACTCGCGGAACAGCGCGGTGTTGAAGAAGTCCTTGAAGTTGAGCAGGGTGAATTCGCCGGTCCCGGCGTCCATGAAGGCAACGAACACCACCTGCACGACGGGCACCACCAGGAAGACCAGGAGGAACAGCGAGATCAGCGCCATCAGCGCCGCCTGGCCGGGATGCTTTCTGAACTCGGATATCACGCCGGAAACCTCGCCCGACGGACGGCGCTTCAATGGGAGGCGCCGCCGCGTTCCGCGCAGGCACCGGCCCGACCCCTTGCCGGGGCCGGGCCCGATACCGGTGGTTGGCTCACTTCAGAAGCGCAAGCGCCTCTTCGGCCTTGGCCTTGGCCGCCTTGTAGTTGGCGAGCGCGAAGGCGTCCCACTTCTCCTCGATCTCGGCCTGGCGCGGCGGCACCTTGGTGTCCGCCTTTTTGCGGTCCTTGAAGACGTCCGAGGTGAACACGCCGGGATATTTCTCGTCGATGGCCTCGGCCTCGGATATCGGCATCTTGTCAAGCAGCTCGCGGGCCTCCTTGATCAACGCTGCCGCCTTCTCGTTCGACTTGCCGGCCAACGCCGCGTCGGCCGCGTGAATGGCCTGGGTGGCGGCGGTCAGATCGGCCAGGCGATAGGTGAACAGTACGTCGAACAGGCTGTTGACGATGTTGTAGCGAGCCCCCGACTTGTCGACGTCGAACTTGACGGCGGCGCCGATCGAATTGTCGGTGAAGGGATTGGGGAATCCTTCGGGCGCCTTGGCGTAGGTCGCCGGGTTAACCGGCAGGCGCTGAATCGCCGGGTCGAGCAGCAGTTGCTGGCCCTCGACCGACAGCAGATACTCGACGAAGGCCTCGGCGGCCTGGGCGTGCGGCGGGTTCTTGACGATGCCGATGTTGGCGGGAACCAACGTGGTCACCGTCGGATAGACGAATTCCACCGGGAAGCCGGTCGCCTTCGACGAGAAGCCGAAGAAGTCGATGACAAGCCCGATGCCGAAATCGCCGCTGTTGACCCCTTCGGGCACGCCGAAGCTGCGCTCGGTGATCATCTTGAAGTTGCCGGCGATCTCCTTCCAGGTCGCCCAGCCCTTGTCCCATCCTTCGCCCTGCAGGACGGTCTCGACCGTTAGGTGGGTGGTGCCCGAGCGCGACGGCGACGACATGCCGACGTGGCCGAAATAGACGGCATTCTTCAGGTCGTCCCATTCCTTGGCGACCGGCAGGTTCTTGGCCTTGAGATACCGGGTGTTCCACATGATCCCGTAGCCGGAGGCGGCGAAGCCCATGTAGTAGTTGTCGGGATCGTTGATCGGATAGGCCCCGACCTTTTCGGGGATGCCCTGAGCCTTCGGCACGTACTTGGCCAGCAGTCCGTCCTTTTTCAGGACCTCGAAGGCGTCGGGGGCCGATGCCCACATCAGATCGACGGTGTTGCCCTTGGCGGTTTCCTGGAGATAGGTGACCGCCGCCGCCGTGTTCTTTTGCAGGATTTCGACGGTGGTGCCGGGGAACTTGGCTTCGAACGCCTTCTTGTAGGGACCGGTCAGGTCCTTGGGGAACGAGGTGACGATGACCACCTTGTCCTCCAGCGCAAGGGCCGGACCGGACGCGGCCATCATTAGCACCGCGACGCCGGCGGCGACGGCCGTCACGCCCGATTTCCACACGAATCGTTTCATGTGCTGAGTCTCCCTGTGTTTCGAACCGTCAGCCGGTTCATGATCCCTGAGGCCCCGTCTTTCATTGCGATTTTTCATCGGTCGCGGGGCATGACTTCACGCTAGCTGCGGGCCTTCCGTCGGTCAACCGGTTTGGCGCACCGAAAGCGTCGCCACGGCGTTTCGTAGCGCTCCGCGGTATGATATGTGTGGAACCGCCAGCCGATCGCCGCACCGCCGAACCCGCGAGAAAGTCGTTCTGCCCATGATCCACGCTGTCTCCTCGTTTTTTCGCGACCTCAGCGTCGGTACCCGGCTTTCCCTTTTGATCGCCTTCGGACTGCTCGCCATCGTCGCCGCCGCCGCCGTGTTTACGGTCGCCGACATGCGAACGCAGACGGCTCTGGAACGCCGCGACGCCCTTGCCCGCATCCTCGCGCTGTCCCACGAAACAGAGGTCGGCCAGGCCCGATTGCGGTCCCGCGCGTCGGCCTTTCTGATGCGCGGCGACCGCGAATCGGCCGAAACCTACGCCCAACAGTCAGCCCGCCTGCTGGCCGTCCTGGCCATGCTGGAGGCCATGCCGGAAACCGCCGCAATCCGACGGCACATCGACACGGTGCGCGACGGCATCGCCGAGCACGCCAAGGAATTCAAGAAGATTGCGGACATCGAAGGCGATGGACCGCCGGCTCGTCTCGACAAGCTGACGTCCGCCACCGAAGAGACCCTGCTCGACCTCATCGACGCGCTTGCGGCCCCGGGGCGCGAGCGGCTGGCCGCGGCAACGCTTCCGCTGTCCATCCACGCCCGCCGGGTGCTGGCCGGCGATGCGCAGGCGAAGGTCGACATGGTGCGGTTCAGGCAGCAGGATTTCGACCGCCTGCTTGCCGAGGCCGGACTCGGCGATGCCGCGACGACAGGGATCGCGGAACGCATGAACGCCTACTTCGAGGCGATCCTCGACGAAGCGGCGGAGCGCAACCGGCAGCAAAAGACCGCAATGCGTCTCGACGAGATCCTCGCCTACCTGCAGCCGGGACTGGAAGCGATCGCCAGCTTCCGCAACGAGGTCGACGCCGCCATCGCCGAGGCCGTCGGCGCGCGTCGCCAGGCACGAACCCTGATGTATGCGGGGGCGGCCGGCGCCGGCGTCGCCTTCCTCATCCTGGGCGCCCTGGTGGCGCTGGGCATCAGTCGGCCGCTGCGCGGCCTCGCCATGGCCGGCCGCCAGTTGGCCGCAGGCCACAGCGAGGTCTTCATCCCGATCAGCACGGCGGGCGACGAGGTCGGCGATCTGGCCCGGGCGCTGCGGGCGGTCCGCGATGTCGCGGTTCAGGCGGACGGCCATCTCAGGGCCCTCGAATTGCGCGAGAAGGCCATCGTGTTGCAGGGTCAGGCGACCACGAAGAGGCTGACCGACGAGATCGAAAACCAAGTAAGGGATGCCGCCACGGCGATTGCCGCCGCCGCCGCCGAGATCCGCCGGTTGGCGGACGACGCCGACCGGGCCGCCGCCGATACCGGCCGCCACGCCGGCCGCATCGCGACCGCCTCCGGCGATACGACCGCCAGCCTGCGCCGGCTGGCGACGGTCGCTTCCGGCCTGCGCGTTTCGACAAGCGAAGCCCATCGTCGGCTTGCCGCGATCCGTCCCGCGCCCGGTCAACCGATCAACGCCGCCGCCGTCGGCCAGCGCGTTGCCCATCTCGGCCGGTTGGCCCTGCGCACCCGCCTGATGGCGCTCAACAGCGTCATCGGGACCGCCCATGCAAGCGATCCCGGCGCAGAACCGGAAGTCGCGATGATTGCCGCCGAGATCGGCGCCCTGGGCCGCCAACTCGCCGAGGAAAGCGCCGCCTTCGAGACTCTCGGCGCGGCCATCGAGGCGGCGCGCGGCCCCTTGGGCGGAATGGCCGACGTCATTGACGGACAGAATGCGGACACGCGCGACATCCTGCTCAATGCCGAAGCGGCGGTCGCCGCCATCCTAACGCTCTCGAACGCCATCTCGCGGATCACCCGGACGGCCGGCGAAACCGGTCGCGTCGCCCAGGCCATGCGCACCGCCGCCGAGACGGCCGCCGAGCGGTCCGATCGGCTGATGAGCGACATCGGCGGGCTGCTCGCCCGACTGCGTCGGTAGCAGCGTGCGGCCGGATCACCCGGCCCGTAGCACGGCGACGCCCGGCAGATCCTTGCCTTCCAGCCATTCAAGGAAGGCGCCCCCGGCGGTCGAGACATACGAGAACCCGTCCTCGACGCCGGCCTTGGCCAACGCCGCCACGGTGTCGCCGCCGCCGGCCACCGCCAGCAGCGTCCCCGCCTTGACGAGCCGCGCCGCCTCGCGGGCCACCGCATTGGTGCCGGCGTCGAAGGGCGCCACCTCGAAGGCGCCAAGCGGGCCGTTCCACACCAGCGTCCTCATGTCGGCGAGCATGGCCTTCATGTCGGCCGTCGACTGCGGGCCGACATCGAGGATCATGGCGTCGTCCGGCACCTTGTCGATGGCCACCGTTTGCGTCTTGACGCCCTCGGCCAGTTGATCGGCGATGACGGCATCGACCGGCAGCACGATCTCGCAGCCAT
>JAVEYE010000308.1:0-4786 GCA_034003665.1 Rhodospirillales bacterium
CCCCGAGGACCCCGACGAATACCGTGCACAAAACATCTTCTGGGTGCCGCCCGAAGCCCGCTGGCCGCACCTGAAGGCGCAGGCCAAGCAGGCGACCATCGGCCAATTGGTGGACGACGCCATGGCCGGCATCGAACGGGACAATCCAGCCCTCAAGGGCGTGCTGCCGAAAGACTACGCGCGCCCCGGCCTCGACAAGCAACGCCTGGGTCAGCTCATCGATTTGGTCAGCAACATCAAGGTGGGTGACGAGGATGCGCGGGCGAAGGACGTGCTCGGCCGCATCTACGAATACTTCCTCGCGCAGTTCGCCAGTGCCGAGGGCAAGAAGGGCGGTGAGTTCTACACCCCGCGCTGCGTGGTCAAACTGCTGGTCGAAATGATCGAACCCTATCGCGGCCGGGTATACGACCCTTGCTGCGGCTCGTCCGGTATGTTCGTGCAGTCCATCGAGTTCATCCGCGCTCACATCAACGGCAACGGCAACGGTGGCAAGGCAAAGGCTGACATTTCGATCTACGGGCAGGAGTCAAACTACACCACGTGGCGGCTGGCCAAGATGAACCTCGCAATCCGGGGCATCGACGGGCAGATCGCTCATGGCGACACCTTTCACAATGACCGCCACCCGGACCTCAAGGCCGATTTCATCCTCGCCAACCCGCCGTTCAATATCTCGGACTGGGGCGGCGAGCGATTGACGAAGGACCAGCGTTGGCAATTCGGCTTGCCGCCAGCCGGCAACGCCAACTTCGCGTGGGTTCAACATATCGTGCACCACTTGGCACCGGCCGGCGTTGCCGGCTTCGTGCTGTCGAACGGCTCGATGTCGTCGAACCAGTCGGGCGAGGGCGAGATCCGCAAGAAGCTGATCGAGGAGGATGTGGTTGACTGCATGGTCGCCTTGCCGGGGCAGCTTTTCTATTCGACGCAGATCCCCGTGTGCCTGTGGTTCCTCGCCCGCGACCGCAAGAACCACAAGTTCCGCGACCGGCATGGCGAGGTGCTATTCATCGATGCCCGTAAGATGGGTTTCATGGTCGATCGCACCCATCGCGACCTGTCGGACGAGGATATAGCCAGGATCAGCGGGATGTATCACCTCTGGCGAGGCGAGAAGGACGTGCCGCCGGAGGCAGTCGGCGGGATCACCGCCTACGAGGACGTCCCCGGTTTCTCCAAGGCAGCCTCTTTGGAGGAAGTCCGCAAGCACGGTTACGTCCTCACCCCCGGCCGCTATGTGGGCGCTGAGGCTGCCGAGGACGACGGTGAGCCGTTTGAGGAGAAGATGACGCGGCTCACCGTGACGCTGCGCGAGCAGCAGGCCGAGGCCGCGAAGCTCGATGCCGCCATTGACGCCAGCCTGAAGGAGCTTGGGTATGGCGGGTGAGGTGATGGAAACCCCTTACGGGGAGTTCGCTCCGGACTTCGTGGTGGATCGGCTCGCCAACCTGTGTGATCCGGAAGCAGGTATCCAGACCGGGCCATTTGGAAGCCAGCTTCACCAGAAAGATTATGTACCTGTAGGCACACCAATCATCACCGTCGAGCATCTTGGAGAGAACCGGATACTCCATGACGGAGTACCGCGCGTCTCTGATAGAGACCGGGACAGATTGTCACGCTATTTGCTCTTAAAGGGTGACATCGTGTTCAGTCGAGTTGGCTCGGTTATTCAAGGACAAGCCGGGTGGGCTCGTCGCCGACTACCTCGGGCTGGCCCACGAGCTCAAGGCGGCTTTGGCGACCTATACCGAGAGTGGCGGCAAGGGGCGGACGGCCCTCGATCAGGACGAGGCGGTCGCGGTGATGCTCGAAAAGCATGAGGTGTGCTGCGGCCTGCTGCATGGTTTTGAATGGTCGAAATGGGTGGCAGGCACGCCGCAGGAGCGGCTCGGCCTGTTGCCGCCCGCCCAGGAACACATCCTGCGCCAGGAAGACGGGAAAGAGCGCTACATCCGGGCGGTCCGGGAGCTGTCGCAGGCGTTCGCCCTTGCGGTGCCACACGAGGACGCATTGCGGATCCGCGATGACGTTGCGTTTTTCCAGGCCGTGCAGGCGGTGCTGGCCAAGCGGGCTCCTGGAGATGCTCGCCCCGAGGAGGAACTCGACCATGCGGTGCGGCAGATCATCTCGCGCGCAGTGGCGCCTGAGGGGGTGGTCGACATCTTCGCCGCCGCCGGGCTCGAAAAGCCCGACATTTCGATCCTTTCCGACGAGTTCCTCGCCGAGGTGCGGGGGATGCCGCAGCGCAACCTTGCGGTTGAGTTGTTGCAGAAGTTGCTTAAGGGCGAACTCAACGCCCGCCGACGCAAGAACGTGGTGCAGGCGCGCTCGTTCGCCGAGATGCTGGAACAGTCGATCCGCCGGTACCAAAACCGGGCGATCGAAGCTGCCCAGGTGATCGAAGAACTGATCCATCTTGCAAAGGAAATGCGCGAGGCGAACGCTCGGGGCGAGAAGCTCGGGTTGTCTGAGGAAGAACTGGCCTTCTACGACGCGCTTGAGACCAATGACAGCGCGGTCAAGGTGCTCGGCGATGAAACGCTGCGCACCATTGCCCGCGAGTTGGTCAACACCGTCCGAAACAACGTTACCATTGACTGGACCCTGCGCGAGAATGTTCGCGCCCAGCTTCGCGTACTGGTCAAACGCATCCTGCGCAAATACGGCTATCCGCCCGACAAGCAGGAGAAGGCGACGCGGACGGTATTGGAGCAGGCGGCCGAACTGTCCATGGAATGGGCGGCCTGAGGGGGGGCGCAATGTACAAGACAAAATCACGATCGATGCAGCGGGGAGCAGGCAAGAACCCAAAGAAGCGCCTTACGTTGCAGGAAGAGTACGAGCAGACCCAGATCGTTCTAACCGCACGCGAAAAACTCCATTTTGGCGAAGGGCTCGCCCGCGCAGGTTTCGTGGAGACGCTCCGACCGACCATCAAGAATCTTGCGAAGAGCGGAGTTCGCAAGCCGCGCGATGTGAGCCGGCTGCTCAATTCCATGCGGATTACCACGGCGATCGGGGAGAAGTGGACCCGGCGTCTCGCATGGTTTCTGCTGGACCGCCTGTTTGCGGACGAGGCGAGCAGTCAACCGAAGGTGCTTCCCGCCAAGACCGCGACGCAGGCTTCGAGGCCGAAGACGCTAGCAGTGGTCCCGTTGACCGGTGAAGAACGCGCAAGAAGTGTCCGCGTCTTGCAGAACCACTTGAATAGCAAGGCCTAAACTTTGTGGGCTGTTATGCCAAAGATGCCGCCCGTATGCTGAGCGAATGTGTCAACCGAGTGAGGCATGGTGCCGTGAGCGAACAAGAAAGAAAACTGATGGAGCTTGTTGTCAGCTGCCTGTCGAGAGACCTTCTCCGAGAGGAATACGCTGACCAACCTGACAATCCCTTGTATGGGCATTGCTTTCACGCGTGCGAGGCACTGTTCGACCTTCTCGGAGGATACGCAGCTGGATATAGGGTGAGACGCGGGATCGACGACCGCGGGATCAAGCACTACTGGCTTGTAAGGGAAGATGGGCAGATCCTGGATCCCACGGCAGGGCAATACACTTCACTCGGTCGTGTACCGCCATACGCCAAGGGAAAAGGAACGGCATTCCGAAATATCTCCAATTCTGCCAAGCTTCTGTTGGCGAGGGTGGAGGCAAAGCGCGGCGGCATGGGCCGCGTCTAATCGCATTGAGCGCCGCCGCAGAAACAGTCAATTGGATGTACCAGTTAAACGGGTGGGGCTAGATGTTGATAGAGCCCGTGGCCTTTGCGGCTTGCTCAATATTTTCAAACCTTGATCTTTGCCGGATTAGGCCAAAGGCGGAAGGTTCCCGATTGCCAAAGAAGCCAAACGCTTTCAAAGCTCCTCCCGAATTTGTCGTATAGTTGTGATGCGTAAAGGGAGGTCGGCTCGCCATTGAAGAAGTTCACATAGACAAGAAGGTGCGGTTTTGGCCTGTATAGTTTTTTTACCTTCTGTTTGATGACGCGGGAGACTTCTTCGAGAGCCGTTTCAGCCTCTTCACCCGGATCGTACTCCTCCAATTCCTGCGGCAAACCTCTTTCGGCGCGATACTCGCTACAACGCCTTCTGCGCCTGCGATCGGCCTCCACAACCTCAAATAGCAACTTCTCGTCGTCGGACCTCAACTCGGCATCTGGATAGCCCTCCCGGTCGGGGACGGGGCGGATTTGCCAATCGCGATTCCAGGGGCGGCGTGATGCGAATTCCGAGAGATTAATTGCTTCGCGGACTTTCTTGAAGGCTGGATCGCAAAAGAATTCCTCGTCTGGCGTGACGACTCTTATTCCGTGGGCGAACTCAGCCAGTTCACCCGGTTCCCACCAGCGATTCTCGATTTCCGCCATACCCATTTACCACCAGAGTAGCCGGATGACGTCCACGAATTATGGCCGGCGGGTTCGTTGTGTCGGCAAGGTCGCTGACTACGGCAACAATCATTACGGCCCTCCCAGAAGCACCGCTCTCGTTCCGATGGCCAAGAATGTGGTGCCGGCGGAGGGGCTCGAACCCCCGACCTTGAGTTTACAAAACTCCTGCTCTACCAACTGAGCTACACCGGCGAATCATTCACAAACCGAATTCACAAAAACCGTAACCAGCTGCCGACAAAGGATAAAAACACATCATCCTTATGATTACAAATCAGGCGCTCTACCAACTGAGCTACGCCGGCCTTGATCTCGAGTGGCCTTGCCGCTGATCGGCTTCGGCCGGTGTCCCGGTGGGGCGGAAAACGCCAAGACGATAGCGCGGGCGATG
>JAVEYE010000309.1:0-4769 GCA_034003665.1 Rhodospirillales bacterium
CCGTGGGCTCCGAGACGGTTTCCACGGAGGCGACGCTTTCGCTGCCGCCTCTCCCGAATAGATCCAGATCGACCGTCTCGACATCCCCCGACCGGGCCTTGAACATGACCCGCGAAGTCTCGCCGAGGCTGCGGAGAATCTCCAGATCCCGGTCGGACACCTGCGCGAAAAGCCGCTGGCCCGCCTCGGCGAACGTGGAGGCATCGGTCTTCGCGTCGCCATGGCCTGGAGCGGCGGTGCCGACCCGCTCGAACGCCTCCAGCGCGCGTGTCCAGCGTCCGGCTTCGAAATGGATCTGTCCAATTCCGAAGTAGGCGTCGTCGGCGAACGCGCTCGCGGGAAACTCCAGCGTGATGCGGCGCAGCAGCGAGACCGCCTCGCCGGACCGTCCCTGCGCCTGTAGCGCCGCTGCGCGAAGATTCAGGGCGTCCGCGCGCAGGTCGTCGTCGGTGGCGTCCTCGACCAGCCTGAGCTGTGCCAGGGCGTCGTCGTGGCGTCCCTTCGCGATACGTCGCCGCCCCAGTTCGAGATGGGCCTTGAAGCAGGCCTGCGTTCCGGGAAACATCCGCGGAATCGCATCGAGCAGGCTCTCGCCACGCGCCTCGTCTCCGCCGTTGATCATCTCCACCGCGCTGGCCACCATGCGCGAGGCGCGCCGCTCAAGCTGCTGCGGCGTGGCCGCGGCGGTCGCATCCCCTTCGGCCTGGGCGAGAGCTCCCGGGCAAACGGCCGGCAGCAGCCACAGCGCCGTGCAGACGCGCAGGAGCACGCGGCACGCGGGTCTCTTCCTGCTAGCCTGTAAAATCATGTCGTTCATACGCGCTTCTCTTCCCCCGTTTCTAGTTGACGGCATTCAGGACGCCTCCTCCGGTCTCCACGCCCAGCCCTTCCAGCGACTGGTGCGCCCGCGACGCCTCACCCGACCGGCCCCATTCGGGATTCGACAGAATCCGCCGGTAGCAGGCGATGGCCGACGCCTTCTCGCCGTCCAGCCGAAAATACTCCGCCTTCTGGAACATTGCGCGGGGCGCGTCCTTGGGGAAGGCCCCGACGATCTCGCCCAGCATCGCCTGCGCCTCGTCCTTCCGGCCCAGTCTCCACAGGCACTCCTGGACGCCCCACAGCGATTCGGGCGGATCGACCGCTTCGTTGAAATATCCGATCGCCTTCTCGAACTTGCCCATCCGGTCCTTGTAGAGATACGCCCGGAGCCGCTTCGCCTCGCGAACCACCTGCGGGGAGCCCTGCAGTTCAAGCTCGCCGAGAACGGCCTCCGCCGCCACGTAGTCCCTCGTCTGCTCCTCGATCCGGTAGGCGACGCGGAGCCGCTCGATGGAATCGACGATCATTCCGAGCAGCGACCGCGCCTCTTCGGGGAGTCGGCTGTCGACCAGAATGTCGATGAAGCGCCTGGCGTATTTCTCGCGGGATTCGGCATCCAGTTTCGCCGCCTTCATTGCCGCGACCAGCTTGCGGGCCTCGGCCTGCGCCTTGTCGGAGTCGAGCATCCGGCGGTAGTTGAAGACGGCGAGATCGTGATTCCATTCCTTGTCGGCATCGGCATGCACGGCGCGCCGCCCGGCATACCACTCGACCAGCTCCCGCCTGAGCTTCCCGATGGCGGCGTCCGGCGCTCCCGCGCCGCTGCGCTTGAAATAGCCGTCCCCGAGCCAGTTCGGAATGTCATCGTGCCAGGCGTTCCAGACGAATCCGTCCATCCAGCCCGTCGGATTATCCGTTTCAGCACCCATTCTGTCGACGATCCGGGTGGTTTCCGTCCACTGTCCCTGGAGCCCCCGCCACAGCGCCAGGCGCCTCGCCGCAATCTCGCGCGTCTGGCGCGGCGCATCGGGGTGGCGATCCAGCACCGTCTCCCACGTCCCGGCGGCACTGGCCCATTTGCCGCCATCCCAGGCGACGGAGGCCAGACGCTCCAAGGCCTGGACCGCCAGCGGATGGCCTTCCGTTCCGGGAACACCCGATGCCAGCTCCCAGTCCGCGACGGCCTGCCCGCCGTCGCCGTTTTCCTCCTTGGCGATTCCCCGCCAGTACAACGCCGCCACGAGCATGGACGGCGCATCCGGATAGAAGTCGGCGACTTCGGAGTAGAGCTTGACGGCGGCATTCCGGTCTCCGGCCTGGTGAAGGCTGTAGGCCTGCATGAAGTGGGCGTAGGCCACGAAGACCTCCGGTGCATCCATGAATTCGAACATGAAGCGCTTCCACTCCTGCGCCGCCGCGCGGAAGGAAGTCGCCGCCTCGGCCTCGCGTCTTTCCTTCCGCGACGTTTCGGCACGACGGTCGAGGTCGGAGGCGCGGTCGACGACGGCCCGCTGCCGGATGTCCAGCTCGCGGTACTGGGCGACCGGCAGCGTCCAGCTCCAATCTTCCTTGGCGGCGAGCGCCGTGCCCGCCGCCAGAACCACGCCCACGACGGCGATGCAGACACTCCGGTTTGTTCTGTCTTTCCAGTCGTCTCTCATTGAAGGCTCTCGAATCGCTTGGCATCCTGGAGGAGCCTGCCGCGGGCGCGCCGCGCCCACTCCGTCTCGGGATATTCGAAGATCACCCGCTTGAAGGCCAGATAGGCGTTCTTGTCGTCATGGATCCAGCAGCTCGCATCGCCGACCCAATACATCGCCTGCGCACGGAGCTTCTGATCCGCCTCGCCGCCGCCCTGATAGGTCTGGATGAGCAGATTGAAGGCATCGATGGCCTTCAGGTACTGCTCCTCGACCAAGGGCGGCATTCCGCCTTTGCCGAAATCCTCTCCCCACAGCGATTCGGCCTGCTTGACATGGCATTGCGCACCCATGAAGAGCGCCGCGGCCGCGCGCTCGTGCGTGGGGAAGCGCTTGTGGAAATTCTCGTAAATGCGCGCGGCGGTGTCGTAGCGTTTCTCCTGCGAATAGTAGTAGGTGGCCAGCCGGATCGTCGCATCGCCCACCAGAGGGGAGTTGGGATGCAGGTAGGTCATCTTCACGTATTCCTCTCCCGCACGGGAGTAGTCTCCGAGCATTTCGAGGCACAACGCCTTGTGGTATTGCGCCTGGGGCGCGTAGGTTCCCTCGGGCCAGGCCGACAGAATCTCCGAAAAACGCGAGATCGCCTCCTGGAAGAACGGTCGCGCCCCGTCCATGTCTCCGGCGTCCTTGCGTTCCTCCGCAAGTTCCTGGTTGAGGTGCCCAAGCAGGTACTGGCCCTGCTCGGCATGGTCCGTGCCGGGATTTTCGCGCAAGGCGGCCTCGAGGATGCGACGCCCCTCGGCGACGGATTTCGCGCCCTTGTCCAGATGCCCGAGCTTGCGCTGCTCCTTCGCCACCTCGAACAGGCATTCCGCCATGCGGAACTGCACCTGCACCGCCTGGTCTGGACTTCGGAAGCGCTTGCTGTACAACCGCACGTCGCCATCCGCGCCCTGGCTGACCACGCCAGCCGCCGATATCACGCCGGGCTCCGTGCCGGGAACCGTCTCCGCGTCCTCGTAGCGGAACGCGACCGCGTCTCCATACGCTACCGGAAGTTGGTCGCCAAGATCCTCCGGCACCGCGTTGGTGCCGAAGAAGACAGGACGCACGCCGCCCGAGAAACGCCCGGAATGTGGCATCGTCTCCGTCAGCTCGATCCGGCGCTTCACCCCGCTTCCCGCCGCCTCCGCCTCGACCACGACGACATCCTGCGTCGGCGAAACGTCGCGCTCGAAATCCTCGAGCAGGACGTTGAAGCGGTCGCCGAGATGAACCGTGTTCCGTTCGGCCTCGTACGTCGAATCCATCAGCCGAAGCCGCGCATCGGACACCAGCCGCAGCCACCGCTCGATCTGCCCCCCGCCGTCTTCGCCGATCACGCGCAGGAGGATGCGGTCGCTTCCGGTCGTGCGGAGCACGGGCGGAGCCTCCTCGTCGACCTGCGTGGACGGAAGGATCTCCGCATCGGAACCGTCGGCGCCAAGCGCCAGCCGAAGCAGTCCGCAGAAACGCATTGACCCCTCCGTCTGCGCCACCGCGCCGGCTTCCGACTTGAACCGAATGCCTTTGGGCAGCTCGTCGAGGGCAAGCTCGACTTTCACGCCTTCGGGGCTGCGCCCCTCCGCCTTGGCCGCCTCGAGTTCGCTCGCGGCCATGGCCTCCACCTGGAGCGTGCTCCGGGCATGGCGGGCGCGCGAGGCGTCGTAGACGGCGATCGGGATCGGGACGGCGGCATTGACGGGCACGGCGTTGGAATCCGACTGCAGCGCCGACGGCATGGGCTCGGCATGGAAGATGTCGCGCAGGATCATCGTGGCGCGCTCGTTGCCCGGTCGCCGCTGGATCTGCCGCAACCGGCCCTGAGCGCGCTCGCCCTTGTCCTCGACGCTTTCGCGCCATGTGCGATAGAGCTGCAGGACGGGTTGCTCCGCGCCGCAAACCATCACCCGCCCCTCGCGGTCGACGGGGATGCCGGGAAGCGTGTTCTCGCGATCGAGGTAGACGGCCCGGACGATATCGCCGGGACGAATCGGCAGGGCCTTCGGCGAAGCCGCCACGGCGGCGGCATCCGAAGCATCCACGGTCTTGAGCAACGCATGAAACACGCCGCCGACATAGGTCTCGACGCCCTCGGGCGCGCCCGGATCGCGCTCCTCCACCGCGGAGAGCGTCAGCGGCGGCTGGTCGCCGGCGGAGACCTGCACCGCAACGGCGTCGGCCTCGGGCGTCGCATCCATGTCGGGATCGGACACCTGGATCAGCAGGGCGTCTCCGGGACGGATGCGGTAGGCTGCGTCCAGC
>JAVEYE010000310.1:0-4759 GCA_034003665.1 Rhodospirillales bacterium
CGTCGAGGGACGCCGCACGCTGGCCGACCTCGTTGCCTTCTGCCGCGAGCAGGCGCCCGCTCTCGAGGCCAAACTCCAGGGCCACGCCGAGGATGTGCCGCTGTTCGAGGCCTTCCACGTCGAGGAACAGATCGAGGCGGCGCTCGGCGAGCGGGTGGCGTTGCCCTCGGGCGGCAGCCTGATCATCCAGTCGACGGCGGCCCTCACGGCCATTGACGTCAACACCGGCGGCCATGCGGAAGGCAGCCCCGAGGAGACTGCGTTCCGGACCGATCTGGAGGCGTCCGGCGAGATTGCCCGCCAGTTGCGGCTGCGTAACCTTTCGGGGATGCTGGTGGTCGATTTCGTGCCGATGCGGCGGCGCTCTCATCAGACCGAGGTTTTGGCCCGCCTGCGCACCGCGGTAGCCGACGACCGCCTGCCGGTTCATGTCTTCGGGTTCAGCCCGCTGGGGGTCGTCGAGATGACGCGGCCGCGCCACGGCCGGACCCTGGCGGAGCGGCTGACCGTGCCCTGCCCGACCTGCGCCGGCGGCGGCCGCATCAACAGCCCGGCGACCGTCGCGGCCAAGATCCTGCGCCGCACACTCGGCGAGGCGCGACGATCACCCGGCGCCGCCATCGAGGTGTCCGCGGCGCCGGCCGTTGTCGCGGCGCTGGGAACGACGATGGCCGAGGCTTTGGCCGAAACCGAGGGAAAACTGGGGGCGCCGCTTCGCCTGGATGCCGATGCCGCCTTGGCGGCCGACGCATTCCGGGTGGCGGCCCGGCGCCGGACGGGAGAGCGCGATGGCTGAAGACGCCGAGAACCGCGACCGTGGAAAGGTCATCCCGTTGACCCGCCGACGGCGTTGTCCGATCTGCGGCAGGCCGCAGGTGCACGCCTACCGCCCCTTCTGTTCGCAGCGCTGCGCCGACCAGGATCTCGGCCGCTGGCTGACCGGCGGCTATCGCATCGCCGCCGACGAGGAGGCCGACGTCGACGAGGAACCCGACGGCGGCAACTGACCGCCGGCCCGACCCGCCGCCTCGCGCCGGCTCCGCAGGATATTGAGCGTCAACAGCACGACAAAGGCCCCGAGGGCGACGAATTCCCACATCGAGTTGAGCGGCCACAGAAGGACGGCGCCAAGGGCGAACAGGACCGCCCGCATGGGCCAGCCGATCCTGGTCTCCATGTAGCCGTGGATGGCCCCGATCACGCAGTACATGCCGGCGATCCCGAAGAAGAAGATCTTGAACGACTCGGTGGGGTCCGACGACAGGAAGGGCGTGTAGGCGAACAGCAGCGGCACGATGAACAATCCCTTGGCCACCTTGAGCGCCATGAACCCCGTTTTCATCGGCGGCGTCTTGGCGATGGCGGCGGCGGCGAATGCCGCCAGGCAGACCGGCGGGGTCACGTTGCTGAACTGCGACAGCCAGAAAATGATCATGTGCGAAGACA
The DNA here is from genome assembly GCA_034003665.1 of Rhodospirillales bacterium. Taxonomy (GTDB): domain Bacteria; phylum Pseudomonadota; class Alphaproteobacteria; order Rhodospirillales; family Shumkoniaceae; genus Shumkonia. The sequence continues at coordinate 1,447 of JAVEYE010000310.1, forward strand.
GCAGCGCCGCCGTCAGCGCCGTGGCGGAAATGCTTTGCGTGACCACCATTTCGGACATTTCCTGGGGCACCAGGGCCAGGATGGCTTTGGCTTCCGCCACCGACATCGGCAGGCCGATGGCGGCGACCTTGTCAGGGGCGACCAGCATCAGCACCGCCTTGACGCTGTCGGAAACCGCACCCGAGGCGATGGCGTCGATGACCTCGCCGCGCACGATCAGGTCATAGAGGGCCGGTGCCGAAAGGGTGGCGAGCACGATGTAGGCTGCGGTCACCGGCAGACCCATGCCGAGCACCAGCGAGGCCAGCGTGACCATCAGGAAGGTGACGATCATGCTGTCGCCCGCCCAGCGGCCGATCATCAGCGAGAAGGTGTTGCCGATGCCGGTGGTGCCGATCACGTTGACCACCAGGCCGACGGCGATCAGCAGCACAGCGGTCGGCACCATGTTGCGGGCACCGAGGGCCAGAGCCTCGAGAATGGCCTTCACGCCCATCCGCTTGGTCGGCGACAGCCATGACGACACGATGACCGCCAGGATGCTGGCGCCCGCCGCGTAGGTGGGCGTGAAGCCCCAAATCAGCATGGCGATCAAGAGGACGATGGGAATCATCGCGTGGCCGCCCTCGCGCAGGACGTCGCGCAACTTTGGCGCGGTCGGATCGAAGCCGCCGTAGATGCCGATGCGGATCGCCTCCATCCTCACCCAATAGCCGACCGACATGAAGTACAACATGGCCGGCAGGGTGGCGACGGCGATGATGTGGATGTAGGGAATCTCGGTGTAGCTGGCCATGATGAAGGCGCCGGCCCCCATGATCGGCGGCATGATCTGGCCGCCGGTTGAGGCGCTCGATTCGACGCCCGCCGCGAACATCGGCGGGAAGCCCGCCCGCTTCATCAGGGGGATGGTGATGACGCCGGTGCCGACTACGTTGGCCACCGCCGAACCGCTGATGGTGCCCATCATCGCCGAGCCCATGACCGCAACCAGGCCGGGCCCGCCGGTCATGCGGCCGGCCGCGCAGCGGGCCAGGTTCATGATGAAGTCGCCGGCCCCCGAACGGGTCAGGAAGGCGCCGAACAGGATGAACATGACGACGTAGGTGGACGAGATGCGCGCGATCGTGCCGAACATCCCGTCGCCGCCGAAATAGCTGCGGAACAGGGCGGTTTCGATGGTCAGGCCGGGAAATTGGAACATGCCGCCGACGTACTTGCCCCACCACACCACATAGGTCACGGCGATGACGATCATGATGGGAATGATCCACCCCGTGGTCCGCCTCGTGAACTCGATGGCGAGAAAGATGGCGACGATGGAAGCCACCCAGTCGGCGGCCACGAAGCGGATGCCGCGGTCGTAGAGGGCGACTTCGGCGGTCATCAGGTAGACGACCGATGCGACGGCGGCGAGGCCGAGCGCCACGTCGAGCGCGGCCACCGCCTTCCGTCCAGCTGGTCTACGCCCGCGCACCATTGGAAACAGCAACGCGCAAAGAAAGCCGAACATGCCGAAGTGCATGGCCGACGTCCAAAGATCCGAAAGGGTGCCGATGGTGTTGAAGTAGATATGGGCAAGCGAAATCCCCACGCCGGCCCAGAACACCACCGGCTTGGCCCATTCGCGCCCCTCCTTGGGGGCTTCTTCCTTGTCGAACTTGGCGAGCAGTTCCTCGTCGCGATCCTGGCTCACGAGCAGCCCTCCGCTTTCCCGGTTGGGGGTCGGACCTCAAAGGATCGGGGCGACGCCGCCGGCGCCGCCCCCTTCGCCGCGCCTAATTGGCGACGAGCGATGCCGGGATCGCGATGCCCTTTTCCTTGTAGAACTTGGCCGCCCCGGGATGGAGCGGGAAGGGCAGGCCGCCGATGGCCTTTTCCAGCGCCATGTCCTTGGTCGCCTTGTGGATGTTCTGCAGGAACGGCAGGTTTTCGTAGATGGTCTTGGTGATCAGGTAGACCGCCTCCTCGTCGACGTCGGAGCGCACGGCAAGGAAATTGGGCTGGGCGATGGTGTTGATCGCCTTGTCATGGCCGGCGTAGGTGCCGGCCGGAATGACGAAAGGCACCCACAGGTCGGCCTTCGCCCCTTGGTTGGCCTTCTTGATCTGCTCGGGGGTAAAGTCGAGGATGCGCATCTTGTCCTTGAGCACGGCCGCCGCCTGGGCCACCGCCGACACCGGCACGCCGCCCGGGATGTTGAAGCCGGCGATGGTGCCGTTCTGGAGCGCGTCGGCCGATGGGTTGTAGCCGAGGTAGGCCAGATCGAAATCCTTGTCGGGATCGAAGCCGAGGCCGCCCAGGATGGTCCGCCCCGAACCCTCGGTGCCGGACTTGCGGGCGCCGATCGAGAATTTCTTGCCCTTGATGGCGGCCATGTCTTCGATGGTGCCGGTCTTGGCGTACTCGCTGAGGACGGCGAAATGCTCGGTGTTGAACCACAGCATGCTGACCGAACGGAGGTCGCGTTGCGGCCCGTCCGCCTTGAGGTCGCCCTCGCCGTTCCACGCCCAGGCGCCATACAGACCCTGGAGAATGGAGAACTGCACCTGGTTCTCGCGCATCAGCTTGATGTTCTCGCCGGATCCGGCCGAGGTGATGGCGGAAACGGAGATCTTGTTCTTGTCCTGCAACTTGACCTTGGTCAGGGTGGCGATGGCGACGCCGACCGGATAGTAGGTGCCGCCGGTGGTGGCGGTGGCCAGCAGGTAGGAACGTTCCGCCGGCGCCTGCGCGCTGGCGGGGGCCGAAAATGCGATGCCGGCCGCAATGGCCGCAGCGGAAAGAACGCACGCGAACGTGCGGACAGAACTTGCCATGATGTCATCTCCCTGTTGTGTCTTCTGACCGGCCGCTCCCTCCCAGGAAGTGTCGCGGGAGTTGACTCTCCCGTCGTCGTCGGCCGGACCGGTACATAGGCACCGGCCTCCAGACTACCGTCAGTAGACGAAAGAAATCAACGGAATAGCTTGCGGCGGTGGAAACGAAAATCGGCCGGGCGCGGCGCGCCGCCGCCGTCGACGATCAAAGTCGCTGTCCACCCTGCGCCCACGCTGGACAGGCCGGGGGAATTCTTTTATAAGCGGTCCGTCGCGCGCGGGCGGATCCCAAGTTCGCCGTGCCGCGGCTCCGGTGCCCAGGTAGCTCAGTTGGTAGAGCACGTGACTGAAAATCACGGTGTCGGTGGTTCGATCCCGCCCCTGGGCACCATTTCTTTTTCAATTTAAACCCCAGATTGTTGCGGGCACGGTTTGTCGTGCCGGAGATCGCCCGCGGCGACGCTCCGGAAGGCCCGACGCTTGCCGTTCGCGGC
>JAVEYE010000311.1:0-4754 GCA_034003665.1 Rhodospirillales bacterium
AAAAAGGCGGGTGTTGCGCCAAATAAACCATACAACCGCGGGGTGGAGCAGCCCGGTAGCTCGTCAGGCTCATAACCTGAAGGTCGTAGGTTCAAATCCTACCCCCGCAACCAAAATATAGCCGCTAATCCAATGGGTTAGCGGCTTTTTGATGTCCAGAAGCCGGAAGCGCGCCATTTTTGAACCGTGCGCATTGGGCGTTGGAAAATGCCCATACAACCCGCTGGAATTTCGCGGTATGGTCTACACACCAACTATTGGGAGGAAGCCGGAATGAGCGATGTCCTGAAAGGGCCCGTGGTCCGTATGGTCGGCTATCAAGCGGAGTCCGTGGTCAGCAAAACGCTCATCGACAAGAAGACGGGTACGGTCACCCTGTTCGCGTTTGGCCAGGGACAGGGCCTCAGTGAACACACGGCACCCTTCGATGCGCTGGTCCAGGTTCTCGATGGCGAGGTCGACATCACGATCTCGGGAAAGCCGCATCGCCTGACCTCCGGCGATATCATCCTCATGCCGGCCAACGAACCGCACGCCCTGAAGGCCGTCCAGGACTTCAAGATGCTGCTGACCATGATCAAGTCATAGCCGGATTTCGGTGTGGTCACGTCTCGTCGTCGAGGCGCCCGTCCCTTAGGTGGAAGATGCGGTCGAAGCGGTCGAAGATCTTCTCGTCGTGAGTGACGGCGAGGATGGCTGCCCGCTGCTCGGTCGCGACCTTGCGCAGCAGGTCCATGACGATGCCGGCCCGCTGGGAATCCAGTGCCGCCGTCGGCTCGTCGGCAAGAATGATGCGCGGCCGGTTGGCGAGTGCGCGAGCGATGGCGACGCGCTGCGCCTCGCCCCCCGACAGGATGGCGGGAAAGGCGTTCCTGCGGTGGCCGACTTCCAGGTAGTCCAGCAAGTCGACGGCGCGGCTCTTGGCTTCGGGGGTGTCCAGCCCGGCCAGGGTCAGGGCGACGGCGACATTCTCGGTGGCATCGAGGAAGGGCAGCAGGTTGTGGAACTGAAAGATGAAGCCGATCTTCTCCAGCCGCAGGCGGCGCAGGTCGGAGCGTAACCAACGGCCGTCGTAGACCACATCGCCGTCGAGCTCCATCCAGCCGACGCTCGGCTCCTGGATGCAGCCGACGACGTTGAGCAGCGTGGTCTTTCCCGAACCGCTCGGCCCCAGCAGGCCGACCACCTGGCCGGGATGGACCTCGATGCCGACGTCGACGAGGGCGTCCACCCGGGACTCGCCCTCGCCAAAGTGCTTGGAAATGTTGCGGAGCCGCACGAGCGGCGTCCCGGAAACGGGGGAAAGGGGGGTATCCATCATCAGCCTCCCAGCGCCTTGGCCGGCTCGACCTTGAGCGCCAGGCGCACGCCCAGGCCGCTCGCCAGCACGCACACCATGATGACGGCCGCCCCCAGCAGGATGCCGTCCTCGAGGTGCAGAACGACGCGGCGCGGGAAGTAGTCCTTCACCGCCAGGATCAGCCCCGTCCCGAAGGCGAAACCGGCGATGCCCATGGCGAGCGCCTGCTGGAGGATCAGCCCGACGATGGTGCGGTCCGGCGCGCCGATCAGTTTCAGGGTGGCGATCTCGCGGATCTTGTCCATGGTCATGGTGTAGAGGATGAGCGAGATGACCACCGTGGAGACCGCCAGCAGGATGGCGGTAAACAGCCCGATCTGCTTGCGGGCCCGCTCGACCACGGACTCTGTGAGGATCTCCTCCTGCTCCGCCTGGGTCATGGCGGAAAGATGCTTCCAGCGGCGCGCCGACTCGGCGACGGAATCCGCCGCCACGCCGGGGGCAACGCGCGCCAGCACGGCATTGACCGTGTCGGTGCCGGCCGGCGCGGCGCCGCGGGCCAGTTCGCGCCGCGCCGCCGGCGGTGCCTGCTCGAACTGCAACTCCTGGGAATCCAACAGCGTCAGGTAGACCACCGGGTCGCCGCCCGACGCCACCTGCCCGTCGGTCAGCCCGACCACCGTGAAGGCGCGCCGTCCCAGCGTGACGCGCTCGCCGAGCGCGAGGCCGGAGCGGACGTCGGCGATCGCCTCGTAGTGGCTGCGGCCGATGGGTCGGCCGGCCGCCAGGCGGTCGGGACCGCCTGGCCGGCCGGGCTCGTAGCCGACCACATAGAGCCGCAGCTTGACGCCACGTTGCTCGGTCTCGATCGACTGGTAGGTGACGCTGCCGGCCTCGCTGACGCCCTGCAGGCGGGCGATGGCTTCGCGGGTGTCGCCGGGGATGCGCGACGATTCGGCGAACGGTCCGCGGGTGCCGGATTCCACCACCCAGACGTCGGCTGCGGGTGCCCGCACCAGGGTCAGGACGTCCTCGACCAGGCCGTGATAGATGCCGATCATCGAGAGTGCGGTGCCGAGCAGCAGGCTGAGGCCGAGGCACGTCAGGAGGAAACGGCCGAGCTTGTGGCGGATGTCGCGGAGCGCGAGGTTCATTCCGGCGCCTCCTCGTCGGCTACGCGGGCGAGGCGGCCCTCGCGCAGGCCGGGGCGCAGGAAGGTGACGACGCGGGCGTCGGACTCCAGGCCGTCGGTGACGGCGAGGCGCGAGTCCAACGTCCGTTCGCCGAAGGTCACGCGGCTGCGATGCAGGCTGCCGCCCTTGACCACCCACACCGTGCCCGTTGCGCCGTTCAGGGTCTCGATGGCGGTTTCCGGCACCAGGATGGCGTCCTTGAGCACACCCGTGGTGATCAGCACCTCGGCCTGCTCGCCCAGGTGGAAGGCCTCCGGGCAATCGTCGCAGGCGACGGAAACACGCCGCTCCTCGCTGACCCGGTCGCTTTCGATGTCGATGCGCGCCACTCGCCCCGTGAACGTGCGACCGGGCAGCGAGCGCAGCCGGATCTCGGCCGGCTGACCGACCCGGATGGCCCCGGCCCGGCTTTCGTCGACGTAGGCCAGGGCCCACACAGTCTCGGGGGCGACCAGGGTGAACAACGACGCGCCGGCCGCCAGCACGGAGCCCCGCTCCTTCATGCGCTCCACGACCACCGCGTCATAGGGGGCGATCAGGACATGCTGGGAAAGCCGCACCCGCTCCTGGGATTCCTCAGCGCGGGCCTCGGCAAGCGCGGCGCGGGCCACCTCGACGTCGCCCAGCGCGACGGTGACGTCGGCGGCCGCCACGTCGGCTTCCATCTGGGCGGCCTCCGCCGTCTCCACCGACGCCGTCTGGCGGGCCAGCAGGGCCTGCTTGCGCGCGTTCGCCTGCTTCTTCTGGACCAGCACGGTGCGGGCCCGGGCTACCGCCGCCTCGGTCTGCTTGAGCGCCGCCTCGGCGCTCTCGACGCCGGCCCGGGCGCGCTCGACACGGGCTTCCTGGTCGGCGGTATCGAGCCGGGCCAGCACATCGCCGGCCCTGCCCCTATCGCCGTGGTCGGCAGACAGTTCGACCAGCGTGCCGGCCACCTCGACGCCGACCTTCGAAACGATGCGCGCCTCCACCGTGCCCAGACCGAAGACCTGGACGGGTACCGCCGGGGCTGGCCGGGCCACCTCGACCGTCACCGGCCGCACGACGACGAAGGCGACAACGGCCGCGCCCGCCAGGAGGACGCCTAGACCGGCCAGCACAACCTTGAGTACCCGCCTCTTCATGATACCCTTCCTCGAAGCGTTATAGTGAGTGAGTACTCACTTATATAATGGAGAACAGATGTATCGTCAATCATGCCTATCATAAAAATTATGCGGTTTTGTTGCGATTACGTGAAGTGAGTGCTAACTTATTAAGTGCCGGCGCGGCACCCCGTTCGCCGCCGGCCCGAAGGACGAGGCCCATGAGAATCCGCAAGAATGCCGCCGACCGGCGGGACGAAGTGATCGACGCCACGCTGAAGCTGGCGTCCGACATCGGTCCCGACCGCATCACCACCGATGCCATCGCCAAGGCGGTCGGATTGTCGCAGGCGGCGGTGTTCCGGCACTTTCCGCGCAAGGAGGACATCTGGGCGGCGGTGCTGGACTGGCTGCGCGCCCGCTTCGCCGAACGGTGGGCCGGCATGGCGGCCGGGGAGACATCGCCCGAGCGGCGACTCCGGGCCATCGTGCGCGGCCAGCTGGAATTCATCCGCGCCAATCCCGGTTTGCCGATGATCCTCATGTCACGCGAACTCCATACCCGCAGTGAATTGCTGCGCGCCGGCATCGCCGGCCTGATGGAGATGTTCCACCGCCACCTGGCGGGCGTGCTGGAGGAAGGCAAGCGCAACGGCGAGTTCGCCGCCGACCTCGACGTGCCGCGCGCTGCCAACGTCGTCATCGCACTGATCCAGGGCCTGGCGCTCCGCTGGTCGCTGACCGGCCGCGCCTTCGACATTGTGAGCGAGGGGGAGAGGGCCCTCGACCTGACGTTGGCGGGGATGGCCTCCAGATCTCGGAATTAGAGGTCGCCAGACCCGCGCACCTGGATGGATGGCGGCGTTCGGTTCCCGGCAGCCCGCTTTGCAGGCTCTCTGGTCTTCGGACCGGACGTTCCATCGTGGTCGGGCGCGTGCCCCGGTCGCCGATATCCTGACTTGATCAAGGTCAAGGTGCCGGGAAGGAGACGATGCTAGCCAGTCACCGACTAGGGGAGGCCATGGTCGAGAGGACCGGCCGACAAATTCCGTTTCGGTGTGGTCAATAACCATGAGAACATGGTGGCCATAGGGGAAAGGGGCCAACGGTCGTGGGAGACGTCATCGCGTATCCCGTCGTGGGTGGGCGCCTAGGCTTTCCGGCGCGGGGAATCGG
>JAVEYE010000312.1:0-4733 GCA_034003665.1 Rhodospirillales bacterium
CGGCAATCGGCGTCGTCATCGTGATGGCCGCGATAGGTGCCAACGTCCTCCTTTGGCAGCAGGAAATCAGCGACGAGCCGCTGGGCGAGCAACGCTCAGCCCCCCAGGCCGCCGCAAAGGCCGCCGCCGAGGCGGCGGCAAAGGCGGCCGAACGCGCCCGTTCCGCCGCCGCCAAGGCGGCCGCCGCCAAACAGGCGGCGGAGGATGCCGTTTCCCGCGCCGATGCGCCCGGAGCGACGTCGGAAGCCAAGGACGCCGCCGCCAAGGCCCAGATCGAGGCGAAAACCGCCGAAGAGGAAGCCCGTCAGGCCGCCGCCGCCGCCACCTCTGCCAAGGCCGTCGCCGACGCGGCCTCCCAGGCGGCGCAGATGACCCGCGAGGCCGCCGCGGCCCCCGCCAAACCAAGCCAGCCGGCTGACCGACCGACCGGCGAGGCACAGCCGTCGACCGGCCCCGTCGTTCCCTCGTTCGATGTCGTGCGCATCAATCCGAAGGGCGATACCGTGGTCGCCGGCCGCGCCGCGCCGGGAAGCAAGGTTCGCATCCTCGACAACGGCAAGGTCATCGGAGAAGCCACCGCCGACAAACGCGGCGAATGGGTGTTCGTGCCTGAAACGCCCTTGCCTCCCGGCACCAGACAACTCACCCTCGAGGCGGAGTCGTCGGGAAGCAAAACGACGTCGACGTCATCGGTCGTGTTGGTGGTGCCCGAGGCGGGAAAGGATATCGCTGGGCGTCCCTCCGACCAACCGCAACAGCCGCTTGTCCTCAAAATTCCCGACAGGGGTCCCGAGAAGGTCACCATCCCTGACGGGCCGGTTCCCAGCGTTGTTCTACAGAAGCCGACGGCCGGCCAGCCGATGCTTTCGTTGAGCGTCGATGCCATCGATTATGACGATGCCGGGCGGCTCAGCATCAGCGGGCAGGCCCTCGCAGGCTCCCTCGTCCAACTTTATCTCGACAACGGCTTCCTTGGCCGAGCGACAACGGACGGCGACAATCGTTGGAGCGTCACGCCGGAGGTCCGGGTGGAACCCGGCCTCTATACTCTCAGGGTCGACCAGATGGACGCCGCCGGCAAAGTCGCCGCCCGGATTTCGCTGCCGTTCTCGCGGGCCGAGCCGCTGTCGCCCGGAGCCGGTCGTTACGTGATCGTACAACCCGGCAACAGCCTTTGGCGCATCGCCCGGCGCACCTATGGAACAGGTTTCCAGTACACCGTCATTTACGAAGCGAACGCGGCGCAGATCGCTGATGCCGATCTGATCTACCCCGGACAGATCTTCGAACTGCCGCGGACGAATTGACATTCGGGTCCCAGGCTCTCGGCCCGCACTTAACCCGCGGCCGTCCAGTCGCTAGATTGTGGCTCTGCAGATCTTGAACTGCGTGGAGACATAGGGTTGCTTAAAACGATTCTGACACCCATTCACCGCGACGGCTGGCCCTTCATCGGCATATTCGGGGCAATCGCCTTGGGCCTCGCCTTCGTCGCCCAACCCCTCGGTTGGCTGGGACTGGCAATGACGGCGTGGTGCACTTATTTCTTTCGCGATCCTGACCGGGTGACGCCGGTGCGCCCCGGTCTTGTCATCAGTCCGGCCGATGGCGTCATCCAACTGATCGACCGGGCGCCGCCGCCGGCAGAACTGGGAATGGGCGATGCTCCCCGCACCCGGGTGGCTGTGTTTATGAATGTCTTCAACGTCCATGTGAACCGCATACCCTGTGACGGCATGGTCACCGCCGCCAGCTATCGCCCCGGCAAGTTCGTGAACGCCTCCCTCGACAAGGCCAGCGAGTTCAACGAGCGCCAGAGCCTGCGGATCAGCTTGGCCGACGGCCGCGACTTGGCCTGCGTACAGATCGCCGGCCTGATCGCCCGACGCATCCGTTGCGACGTCGGCGATGGGGATGCGGTGCAAGCCGGCCAACGGTTCGGGCTGATCCGTTTTGGAAGCCGCCTCGACATTTATCTTCCCGACGACGTGGCGCCGCTGGTGGCGCTGGGTCAACGCGCCGTCGCCGGCGAAACGCCAATCGCCGATCTGCACTCCGATGAACCGGCCCGGGCCGGCGAAGTCCGCTGAGGTTGCCATGTCCGAACAGAGCACACCGCACCGCCGCCGCCGTTTGTCCGGCCTGCCGTTCAACCGGTTGATCCCCAACATCCTGACTTTGCTGGCTCTTTGCGCCGGCCTGACCTCGATCCGCTTCGGGCTCAGCGGCGAGTGGGAGAACGCCGTCCTCGCGGTGATGGTCGCCGCCATCCTCGACGGACTCGACGGCCGCATCGCCCGCATCCTGAAGGAGGCAAGCAAATTCGGGGCCGAACTGGACTCACTTGCCGATTTCGTCAGCTTCGGCGTGGTACCGGCCCTGCTGCTGTACCTATGGTCGATGGACGACCTGGGCCGATTCGGTTGGATCCTGGTCCTCATCTATGCGGTCAGCTGCGTGCTCCGGCTCGCCCGCTTCAACACCTTCCTCGAAGACCCCGACCGGCCGGCCTGGGCGTCGAATTTCTTCACGGGCGTCCCGGCCCCGATGGGCGCAGCCCTGGTGCTGTTGCCGATGATGCTGTCGTTCCAGTTCGGAGCGAACTTCTTCAGAAGCCCGATTGTCGTGACCGTTTTCCTAATCGGCGTGTCGGCTCTGATGGTCAGCCGCCTTCCCACCTTTTCGTTCAAGAGGTTCAAGGTGCCCAACACTTGGGTGCTGCCGACCATGTTGATCGTCGGCCTTTACGGCGCCATGCTCATCAATGCGCCGTGGATGACGATCGCGATTACGCTCCTGTTGTACATGGCAAGTATCCCATTCGGCTATCGCGCCTACCGGCGCATGGAGGAACGCGGCCCCACCGCCGTGAAGACGGCGCCCTCCGACTCGAAAGCTGAGGCTGTATCCGACGGCGTGACGGCCTTTCCATCGAGACCGGTCAACCACCGGAACGGGCGCGGCCCGGTTGGCTGACCTCCAAGCTTAGCCGGCATCGCCGACACGGCCCTACGGACCCGGCGCCCGGCGGTTCCCGGTTGCATCCGGCGCCGCTTGTCTCCATGATGGGGAGCGACCACGTCAACATGTCCGGGGAACCTCACCCAGCGACGGCCGGGCCTTTTGGGTTGGCTGTCGGGTGGGGGGCTGTTGGTGTCAATTAACGACGAAGGGATTAGCATCGATGGACGTTCGCCAGGGCATTCACAGTGCCCACGCCAAGACCATGACGACCGAGGAGCTTCGCCGCCAGTTCCTGGTCGAGCAGATTTTCATTCCTGGCCAAGTCACCATGACCTACAGCCACATCGACCGCATAGTGGTCGGGGGCGTCTGCCCCACCGACAAGCCGCTGGCCATTGAAGCCGGCAAGGAATTCGGCGTCGACTACCTTCTGGAGCGTCGGGAGCTCGGCACCATCAACATCGGCGGCCCCGGCACCGTCAGCGTCGACGGCACCGACTACGATCTGGCCACCGAGGACGGACTCTATGTGCCGATGGGCACCAAGGAACTCTCTTTCCGCAGCAAGGACGCCGCCAGGCCGGCGAAGTTCTATTTTGCCTGCACGCCGGCCCACGCCGCCTATCCGGTGGTGAAGATCAACATCGCCGATGCCTCGCCCGAGAAACTGGGCAAGCCGGAAACCGGCAACGTCAGGACCATCTACAAGTATCTGCATCCGGCGGTGCTCAAGACCTGCCAGCTGTCGATGGGGTTGACCAAGCTGGAACCGGGAAGCATGTGGAACACCATGCCCTGCCACACCCACGAGCGGCGCATGGAGGTTTACCTCTACTTCAACATGCCCGAGGACGCCGTCGTCTTCCACATGATGGGCGAGCCCACGGAAACCCGCCACATCATCATGCGCAATGAACAGGCGGTGATCAGTCCCAGTTGGTCGATCCACAGCGGTGTCGGCTCTCAGGCCTACACTTTCATCTGGGCCATGTGCGGCGAGAACCAAGTCTTCCACGACATGGACCACGTGCCGATGGGCGTCCTCAAGTAGGTCGGCACGTCGTTCGCATCCTCATCGGGGAGGGGCTGCGGCCCCTCCCCGCTTCGCATCCGGGGCCTGATAATGGCGCTCCCGTCTCCCAACACCCCCCCGGGCCTCTCTGACAACCTGCGGGGCATGCTATGGATGCTGCTCACCGCCTTCCTCCTGACGGCGACGGCGGCGGCCTGCAAGGAGCTCGGCCAAAGATTGCCGGTCGTCGAGATCGTCTTCTTCCGGATGGCATTGGGTGCCTTGGTCATGCTGCCATGGCTGGTCCGCCACGGCCCATCGGGCCTGGCCACGCGACGCCTAGGTGCACATCTTTGGCGGGCCATCCTGGGCGTCGCCGCCTACCTGCTCTACATCTATGCCGTCAGCAACATGCTGTTGGCCAACGCCGTGGCAATGGCCTTCTCGACGCCGCTTTGGATGATCGTCATGTCCTACCTGATGCTGGGAGAACGCGCCGGCTGGGCCCGCGGCATCGCCACCGCCGTTGGTTTTTCGGGCATCCTGGTCATCGCCCGGCCCGACATCGACATCAGCCTTCCGGCCCTGGCCGCGCTGACCAGCGCCTTCCTGCTGTCGATCGCCATGATCTATGTAAAGCGCCTTTCAACAACGGAGTCGGCCACCAAGCTTGCCTTCTATGCCCAGTTCTTCGGAGCGATCTTCACGGCCCCGTACACGGCCCTGACCTGGACCTCGCCGTCATCAACGGAATGGA
>JAVEYE010000313.1:0-4731 GCA_034003665.1 Rhodospirillales bacterium
GGCAGCAGATGGCCGACGAACAGCTTGTTGACCTCGAGATAGCTCGAATAGGCCTGTTTGCTGAAGGCGGTGAGGTCGAGACGATAATGGAACAGCGGCCACAGCGCGCGGTTGGCGAAGCCGTTATAATATTCGGCGTAGTGCTTGCGCGACAGATCGACCGTGGCGTAGGTCACCTTCTTGACCTGCTTAATCGTCGGTTCGGTTGGCAGCTTGGGCGCCACCTTGCCGCTCCAGCCGAACCATACGCCCCCGGCTTGCTGGAGCGCGTCCTGCAGGGCGACGGCCAATCCGCCGGCCTGGGCCTTCTTGTCGGTTGCCACGCTGACCCGGTTCGACACAACTACAAGACGACCCAAAACCCCACTCCTCGGCTGTTGTTGATCCAAAGTATGACGACCGGACGAGCCGGCCACAGGGCCGGCCTTCAAGGTTTGTCCCCAACCCTCGCCAAGCCAAGCGGATGTCCGACGACAGTGCGCTGGGGCAATTCATTATATACCAACTTCCCGTGGATTCGGAAAAAAGGCCGATTCTTTCTTCCCGTCCGCGTTGTGGCCGGACGGCTTGGGGACAGCGCCATTCTCGGGTATAGTGATGGCACGGAGCCGGCCGTCAGCGCCGGGCGGCTTGTTGCGAATGGGATTGGGGCGGTTGTTTCGGCGTGGCGGGACGCGCGGCGTGCGCCCCGTGTCGCCGGGCAGTCGAGGAGGGTACGACGGTTTGATGAAGTCCTACGAGATCGCCATCTACAACCGCGATGTCCGCAAATTGGTGGCCGAGGGGCGCCGGCATCGCGATCTTGCGGATGCCTGGGCGGAAACTCACTACATCGAAGTCAAGGCGAAGTCCCAGCAGGAGGCGCGGGCCAAGGTGGCGAGGCGCTACCCGCCCGAAAACGGCTACGTCATCGAGGAGGTCATCGCCGAGAAATTCGCCGACTGACGGCGGATCGGAGGCAAACGTCGGCGGTCACGAGGCGTCGTCCGGTTGGGGGTGCGACAGCCGCCAGCGGCGAAGCTGATCGCGCCGGCGCTCGGCGAAGGTTTGCGTGCGTTCTTGCGGCGTCGCCAGCAATTCGCGGTTCCGTTCGGCGGCTGCCTGGGCCCGGCGCATCAGCGCGACGTGGCGGGTCGGCAGCGCCGCCGCCTGGGCCTCCCGCCAATAGGCCAAGTCCTGGCGGCGCCGCGCGGCGGCATCGATGGTCCGTTCCTCGGCGCGCGCCAGACGCAGCCTGGCGTTGAGTTCGGCCGTGCGGGCCATGTCGATGGAGACATGGGCTCGGGCGGGCGGCGCGTCCGGACCGGCCGGTGGCGCCTTGGCCACCTGGGACCGGTCGGCCGAGGGGCCGGCCGGGGTATCGGCCGGGCCGCCGCGGCGGGTCCGGTTCCACAGTTCGACCACCTTTCTTTTGTAGGCCGCGCTCAGGTCGGGGGTCGTCGAATGGTAAAAGGCGGCCGCCTGGGTCCACGAACGTGTGGAGGCAAAGAGGCTTTTTAGGTATTCGCCGGCATAGGCGACGTTGGCGCCCGGGTCCAGGGCTTCGGCCACGTCGGCGAAGGCGCTGCCGTGGTAGTACAGGTTGATTTGCATGCAGCCGACGTCGATGTTGGTGATGCCTTGGGCGGCCAGCCGCCTCACCTCGGCGACGGCCTCCCGTTTGGTGGGAAAATAGCGCCCGCGACCCTGCGCCATCACTGTCCACGGCCAGGCAAAACTTGCCCGGCTTTCGTCATCCCAGCGGCCCGTCTCGGCCAACGCGATGGCGCTCAACAAGTGTTGCGGTATGCCCATGCTCCGCTCCGCCGCCCGCGTTTCGCGAAGGCAGATTTCCCTTGTTTCGTCAACGGGTTGCGCCGGCGCGGCGACGGCCGAAAGAGGCCCCGCCAACAGCAGCGGCAACGCGACGATAAGCTTGCGTAGGGGATTTTCGATCAAACCCGTAACTCCATAGCCCGGTCCGGGCGTCGCAAGCGGCGTGCCAGCCCGTGCCGGATGCGGGAGGAGAGGGGAAAAACGCCCGGTCAAAAAAATTTTGTTTCTCTATTGCAACTGACTTGCAACATCCCCAGATTGGGAGGTGCAGCGTGTGGGGAACGGTCATCCGAGCGTTTTTTCCATGTGCTGCCTTTCTTGGACGTTTCCTCCCAAAACTCGGGCCGCGGCATTCGCGGCCCTAATTTTTTCGGGTCGCGCCGGTCAGCCGCCGACGGCCGGAGGCGCGCCGTTGCCCGGGCCGAGCGGTCGGCGCATGTAGACCGAATCCACCCAGCGGTCGAACTTGAAGCCGACCCCGATCAGGCGGCCGGCCATCGCAAACCCCAGCTTGGCATGCAAGCCGACGGAACCGACGTTGGCGGAATCGCCGATCACCGCGATCATCTGGCGATAGCCCAAGGCCTCGCAGCGCGCAATCAGCTCGGTTAGAAGCGCCGTGCCGACCCCGCGGCCGACGGCGTCGGGGGCCACGTAGACCGAATCCTCCACGCTGTAGCGATAGGCCGGGCGGTCGCGGAAGGGGGCGGCGTAGGCATAGCCGACCACGCGCCCAACCGGGCCTTCGCCGGCCACCAGGTAAGGCAGGCCGCGGCTGAGCGCCTTGGTTCGGCGAGCCGCCATTTCGGCCAGGTCGGGGGGCACTTCCTCGAAGGATCCCAGGCCGGTCAGCACATGGTGGGCGTAGATGGCCTGGACGGCCGGCATGTCGGCCTCGTCGGCCGGGCGCACGACAAGCGGCGCCGCGGCGGCGGCGGTGGCGGCAGGGGGCCGGGGATCATCGTCGCGCATGGCGACGTTTTAATCTTCACGCGCGAATCCGGCAAGCGGGGCTTGCCAATCTCCCACGAACCGGTTTAAAACGCGTTTCCAGCAACGGTCGGCCGCACCGCGGCCCGGCCGGGAAGGGCGCATAGCTCAGCGGGAGAGCACTACGTTGACATCGTAGGGGTCGCTGGTTCAATCCCAGCTGCGCCCACCATCGGAACCCCCAGGGAAACCTGGGGGTTTCGCCTTTTTTGCGGATTGGCGACGGGCTGTTGGTCCTTGCCATTTTTTTCCTTCGCGAGGTATATCCGAGCGACCCGTCGTGGGGCGGAGGTCGACGGCTCAAGGCGCCGTCACGACGATGGCCGAACAGTCTCCCGGCCCTTTGCGGCAGTAGCGGTGCGGGACGCTCGAATCGAAATAGACGGCGTCGCCGCGGCCGAGGGCGAACGCCTCGTCGCCGATCGTCACCTCCAGTTCGCCGGCCATCACGTAGATCAGTTCCACCGCGCCGTGCGCGTGCGGCGCGGACGGAGCGGAGCCCACGGGGAACTCCGCATAGAAGCTTTCCATGCGGCGGTTGGTGACCCTGAAATCGAGGCTCTCGAACAGATAGGACGGCGGCCGTTGGTCTGGCGATGCGGGGAGCCGCATGCGTTCGTCCGCGCGCACCACCGCCACCAGCGGACGGTCGGCTTCCCTGCTGAAGAAATGATCCAGGCCCACCCCGAATACCGTCGCAATGCGCATGAGGGTCGGCAGGGTCGGGAACAGCTGGCCCCGCTCGATCTTGGAGAGCATGGCGGTGGAAAGGCCGGTATGGGCGCCGAGTTGCGCCAGCTTCAGTTTCTTCTTCAGGCGCAATGCCCGGACGCGGGCACCGATCCCGTAGCGCTCGAGCTCCTCTGCCAGGGTTTCCGAAAGCACGCCGCCACCCCTTTGTTTCCTGCCAATCCGTCATGGGGCTAGATATTATCTTATGAGGAAAATACAAGTGAATATCACGAAAATGTGAGTGGAAACAGGGCTCGCTCTCTCGACATGAGACGGGCCGAGAGGCATGTCGCCTTCGGCCGAAAACGGGAGCATCAGCCATGACCTTCAAGTTTCTGCACAAGGCATCCATCGCGGCCGCGGCCGCCGGTTTGATCATCGGCGCGCAGGCGGCCACCGCAGCCGAGAAGAACATCGTCGATACGGCGGTGGCGGCCGGACAGTTCAAGACCCTTGCGGCCGCTCTGGAGGCGGCGGGGCTCGTCGAGACGTTGAATGGGGCCGGCCCATTCACCGTGTTCGCCCCGACCGACGAGGCCTTCTCTAAGCTGCCGGCCGGCACCGTCGAAAGCCTGCTGAAGCCGGAAAACAAGGCGAAGCTGGTCGCCATCCTGACCTATCACGTCGTACCCGGCGCGGTTTCATCGGCCGACGTCGTGAAACTGGATGAAGCAAAGACCGTCAATGGCCAGACCATCGACATCACCGCCACCTCAAGCGGGGTGATGGTGAACGACGCCAACGTGACGGCCGCCGACGTCGCCGCGTCGAACGGCACGATCCATGTCATCGACAAGGTGATCCTGCCCCCGCAGGGTTGATCGGCGATCTCTGACGACTCGAAGTACCCGGCGGGCGCCTCTCTGACGATCGCATGCCGGGTACGGCCGCTGAAGGGAGACCACCATGAACATCCTGAACCTCACCACCCTCGTCCTTCTGATCGTCGGCGGACTGAACTGGGGGCTGGTCGGACTTTTCGGCCTTGACCTCGTGGCCGCCGTGCTCGGTGCCGGCACGGCGTCATCCCGCGGAGTCTATGTTCTGGTCGGCCTGTCGGCCGTCTGGCAACTGGTACCGCTCTTCTCGGCGTTCAGCGCCGGCAAAGTCTCGGCCCAGCCCCGATGACAGGGCGGGAGAAGCCCGATCAAGAAAGAACGGGCTTCTCCCGCCGACCGGCGAAGGTGCCACCCC
>JAVEYE010000314.1:0-4708 GCA_034003665.1 Rhodospirillales bacterium
GCCGCATCTCCTCTTCGAGGCTGACCGGAAGGGTTTCCTTGGCAAACTGTTCCATGACCGGCTGTTTTTGTTGGCTTCAAAGCCCGCGATTCTAACATGGCGTCCCGTCCCGCCGGGCTTTGCCAAACGCCCGCCAAACGGCGAGAATCCCGGCCATCATGCCCGTTTCCGCCGATCTTCTGCTGCTGCCGCAATGGCTCGTGCCCGTCGAGCCCGCCAGCGCATGCGATTCCGCACGAGCCGGTGCTCCGGCTCGTGGCGAACCGGAGCACCCCCGTGGTGTGCTCGCCGACCACGCCGTGGCGGTGCGGGACGGCGCCATCCTCGACGTGCTGCCGGCCGATGCCGCCCGTGCACGCTACGCCGCCGCCCGGGTGCTGGAACTGCCCGGTCACGCACTGATGCCGGGGCTGGTCAACCTGCACGGCCACGCCGCCATGAGTCTGATGCGCGGCTACGCCGACGACCGGCCGCTGATGGCCTGGCTGCACGAGCGCATCTGGCCGGCCGAGAAAAAACACGTGTCCGAAGCCTTCGTGCGCGACGGCAGCCTGCTTGCCGCGGCCGAAATGCTGGCGGGCGGCGTCACGACCGTCAACGACATGTACTTCTTCCCGCGCGCTGCCGGCGAAGCCTTCCTCCGGGCCGGCCTGCGCGCCGTGCTCGGCATGATCGTGCTCGAATTCCCGTCGAACTACGCCGTGGACGCCGACGATTACCTGGCCCGTGGCCTCGCCCTGCGCGACGAACTGAAGGGCGAGCCGCTGGTGTCCTTCGCCTTCGCCCCGCATGCGCCCTACACCATCGCCGACGCCACCTTCGGCCGCATCGGCACGCTGGCCGAACAGCTCGGCCTCCCCATCCACACCCACATCCACGAGACCGCCGGCGAAATCGCCGACAGCCTCAAGCAACACGGCGTGCGCCCGCTGGAACGGCTGGCGCGGCTGGGCCTGCTCGGCCCCAACTTCATCGGCGTGCATGCCGTGCACCTGAACGAAGCCGAAATCGACGTGCTCGCCACCCACGGCTGCCACATCGCACACTGCCCGTCGTCCAATCTCAAGCTCGCCTCGGGTATCGCACCGATAGCCGCCCTGACGCAGGCCGGCGTCAATCTCGGCTTCGGCAGCGACGGCGCCGCCAGCAACAACCGCCTCGACGTCTTCGCCGAAATGCGGCTGGCCGCGCTGCTGGCCAAGGCCGCGAGCGGCGACGCCAAGGCCTTGCCCGCCGCCGCCGCGCTGCGCGCCGCCACGCTGGACGCCGCCCGTGCGCTCAATCTCGATGACCGCATCGGCAGCATCACGCCGGGCAAGCGCGCCGACCTCGTCGCCGTGGATCTTTCCGGCCCCGCCTGCCAGCCGGTGTTCGATCCGGTATCGCATCTGGTCTACGCCGCCGGCCGCGAGCACGTCACCCACGTGTGGGTGGACGGCAGGCTGAAACTCGACAACCGTCGCCTGGTCGACCTCGACCCCGACGACCTCGCCGCCCGCGCCGCATACTGGCGCGACAAGCTGAAAGTGATGATGACGCCATGAGCAACGTAGACGCCGCCGAAATCGCCAAATTTTCCGAACTCGCCCACCGCTGGTGGGATCCGAATTCCGAATTCCGGCCGCTGCACGAGATCAATCCACTGCGTCTGAAATGGATCGACCGACAGACGCCGCTCGCCGGCAAGAAAGTGCTTGACGTCGGCTGTGGCGGCGGCATTCTGGCCGAGGCGATGGCCGGACTGGGCGCCGAGGTCACCGGCATCGACCTCTCGGAAAAGGCGCTCAAGGTCGCCCGGCTTCATCTTCACGAGTCCGGCCGCAGCGTGGACTATCAGCTCGCCTCGGCCGAGGATTTCGCCGCCGCGCACGCAGGCGCATTCGACGTCGTCACCTGCATGGAAATGCTCGAACACGTGCCCGAACCCGCCTCGGTCGTCGCCGCCTGCGCGAAGCTGGCGAAACCGGGCGGCTGGGCCTTCTTCTCCACGCTCAACCGCAAGCTCAAGAGCTATCTCTTCGCCATCGTCGGCGCGGAATACATGCTCAAGCTGCTGCCGCGCGGCACCCATGACTACGCCAGATTCATCCAGCCGGCCGAACTCGCCCGCATGGCCCGCGAGGCCGGTCTGGACGTCCAGCAGCTCACCGGCATGACCTACAATCCGCTGACGAAAATCTACAGGCTGGGGGCCGACACCGACGTGAACTACCTGCTGGCCACGCGCCGCGACGAAACCTGACATGACGACGCTCACCGGCATCCGCGCCGTCCTGTTCGACCTCGACGGCACGCTGATCGACACCGCCCCCGACCTCGGCCACGCGCTCAACCTGCAGCGCGGCCGGCACGGCCTCGCACCGCTGGCCGACGCCGTGATCCGCCCGCAGGCCTCGCACGGCGCACGCGGCCTGCTCGGCCTGGGTTTCGGCATCGAACCGGGCGACGCGAAATTTCCCGCCATGCGCGAGGAACTGCTCGAACTCTACGCCGCCAATCTGTGCCATCAGTCCCGGCCCTTCCCCGGCATCCTCGACCTGCTCGACGCGCTGGAAGCGCGCAGCCTGGCATGGGGCGTCGTCACCAACAAGCCCGCCCGCTTCACCGAACCGCTGCTGTCCCTGCTCGATCTGGCCGAACGTGCCACCTGCATCGTCTCCGGCGACACCTGCCCGCAGCCCAAGCCGCATCCCGCACCCATGCTTGCCGCCGCCGAACTGTGCGGCGCCGCGCCCGCCACCTGCCTGTATCTCGGCGACGCCGAACGCGACATCCAGGCCGCCCGTGCCGCCGGCATGCCGGCCCTGGTCGCCGCCTGGGGCTATCTCGACGCCGACGACCAGCCCCACGTCTGGGGTGCGCACGCCGAAATCCGCCACCCGACCGACACCCTCGCCTACCTGGACTGAAGACATGGACTACGCCGCGCTCAAGACCCTGCACATGACCACGGTCGCGATCACGCTCGCACTGTTCGTGCTGCGCGGCGCCTGGATGGTCGCAGGTTCGCCCCGCCTCGGCGCACGCTGGGCACGCGTCGTGCCGCATCTGAACGACACCGTGCTGCTCGCCAGCGGCATCGGACTGGCCTGGATGCTCCGCCTGTCGCCGCTGGAACACGGCTGGCTCGCCGCCAAGATCGCCGCCCTCCTCGCCTACATCGTGCTCGGCACAATCGCACTCAAGCGCGGCAAGACGCGCGGCCAGCGCATCGCCGCCGGGATCGCTGCCCTACTGATGTTCGGCTACATGCTCGCCGTCGCCCGCACCCACAGCCCGCTGCCCGGATTCGGCTGAAAAAAGCGACCCGCGCGGGAACTTCCTCGCCGGCCGCGCCTCCATGCGGTACACTGATTGCGCTTTTCATGGGGCCGACATGGCTTCGACGTGGGTCGCAAAGCAGATGCAGGGCATACCGAGGGTCAGAGCACCTCGTAAATCCAACTGAAAACGTTATAGTCGCCAACGACGAAAACTACGCCCTGGCCGCTTAAGGTCCAGGACTCACACCAGTTTGCTCATGGGCTGGGCCGGGTCAAACCGGCAGTGAGTTAATTCACATGAAATCGCGTCTGTCCGGGTCGCTTGGGCAGATGTCAAATCCAAGGCGACTCGGCGACATCCAGCCTGTCCGGCGGGCGTGATCGAACCTAAAGCTTAAAAACACCGGACTAAGTATGTAGAACTGCCTGTAGAGGGCTTGCGGACGGGGGTTCGATCCCCCCCGGCTCCACCATCTCATCATCCGATAACGTCCGTAGTAATCCACTAAACCCGCGTAACAGCGGGTTTTTTATTGCCTTTTCGTCCCACGACGTCCGTGATTGTCCGTTGACATCCTGCCCTAAGCGGGGGCAACATCTGGGGCAACTGCCCCGATGCCCCAAGCTGCTGCCCCCAAATGCCCCTGACCGATACCGCGGTGCGCAACGCCAAGCCAGGCGAGAAACCCGTCAGGCTTTTCGACGAGCGTGGCCTGTACCTGGAAATCTCACCGGCCGGCGGGAAGTGGTGGCGCCTGAAATACCGGTTCGCCGGCAAGGAGAAGCGCCTGTCCCTGGGGGTCTACCCTGCCGTGAGCCTGAAGGCCGCCCGCGAGCGCCGGGACGAAGCCCGTCGGCTGCTGACCGAGGGCGTAGACCCCAGCGAGAACCGCAAGGCGACCAAGGCCTCGAGCCTGGAGCGATCCGGTAACAGCTTCGAGGTCGTGGCGCGCGAGTGGTTTGCGTCCTACATGTCGGGCAAATCCGAATCGCACCGCGACAAGGTAATCCGCCGCTTCGAACGGGACGTGTTCCCGTGGCTGGGCGGCCGGCCGGTCGCCGAGATCGTGCCACCCGAGATTCTGGCTACCGTCCGGCGGATCGAGGCGCGTGGCGCCCTGGAAACCGCACACCGCGCCTTGCAGAACGTCGGCCAGGTCTGCCGCTACGCCGTCGCCACCGGCCGCGCCGAGCGCGATCCCACGCAAGACCTGCGGGGCGCCCTGCCCCCGGTCGAGGAAGGCCATTTCGCGGCCATCATCGAGCCGCGCGCCGTGGGCGAGCTGCTGCGTGCAATCGAGGGCTTCAGGGGCAGCCTGCAAGTAGCCTGCGCGCTCAAGCTGGCCCCGCTGCTGTTCGTGCGACCGGGCGAGCTGCGGAAGGCCGAGTGGAAGGACATCGACCTGGACGCCGGGGAATGGCGCTACTTCGTGACGAAGACGAAG
>JAVEYE010000315.1:0-4696 GCA_034003665.1 Rhodospirillales bacterium
TTCTTGGTGAACACCGTTTCCTGAATGGCGATCTCGTCGTCGGTGCCGACGTACATCCGGCCGCCGGCATTGGAGTATTCGCCCTCGTTGTTCTCGCGCACAACGTAATAGTCGATGTCACCCGGCTTGCGGCCGGCCAGCGGGCAGGGAACGCCATCGAACAGGCGGACCGGGCGCAAGTTGACGTACTGGCGGAAATCGCGACGGATCGGGATCAGCAGTCCCCACAGCGAGACATGGTCGGGAACGCCAGGAAAACCGACGGCGCCCAGATAGATGGCGTCGTGGTTGCGAATGCGATCAAGGCCGTCCTCCGGCATCATGCGGCCGGTCTTGGCGTAGGTCTCGCAGCTCCAGTCGAAGTGGTCCCACTGGAATTGGATGCCGAACTTGGCTCCCACCGCATCCAGCACGCGGATGCCCTCGGGCACCACCTCCTTGCCGATCCCGTCGCCTGGGATCACCGCAATCTTGTAGGTCTTCACCGTCTTCTTCCTTTCTTGGTCATAGGACCGTCGGTCCAGTTTCGTCCGTGGTTGTCCCGTTCACGCCGTTTCCTCCAACGTGCACCAAACGGGGGTATGGTCGGAAGCCTTTTCCCGCCCCCTCGGCGTTCGGTCGATGCCGGCCCCGGCCAGCCGATCGGCGGCCTGCGGGGACAGCAGAAGATGGTCGATCCTAAGGCCCTGGTCGCGCGCCCAGGCGCCGCCCCGGTAATCCCACCACGTGTAGCGCCCGGCCTCGCCGTTTACCGCGCGGAAGGCATCAGTCAGTCCGAGGTGCAGGAGACGCCGGAACGCGGCTCGACTGGGCGGCAGGCACAGGGCGTCATCGGCCCATGCCCGGGGATCGAAAACATCGGCATCCTCTGGCGCGACATTGTAGTCGCCGCCCAGCACGAACGCCTCCTCGGTGGTCAGCAGGTCGCGGGCATGACGATGCAGCCTGGCCATCCACGCCAGCTTGTAGGTGTACTTGTCGCTGTCCACCGGGTTGCCGTTGGGCAGGTAGACCGCCGCCACGCGTACCCCGGCCGTTCGTCCCTCGATATAGCGGGCCTGTTCGTCGGTCGGGTCGCCGGGCAACGCTCTGGCCGTCACCTCAATCGGTGTTTTGGACAGGATCGCCACGCCGTTGTAAGTCTTCTGGCCTGATGTCGCGGCGCAATAACCGGCGCCGGAAACCTCGAGCGCCGGGAACAGATCGTCGGTGACCTTGGTTTCCTGCAGCAGCACCACATCGGGCGCGGCGGCGGCCAGCCATTCGAAAAGATGGGGCAGCCGCGCCTTGACCGAGTTGACGTTCCAGGTGGCGATCTTGATCACGCTTCCTCTCTAATCGCGCCGGCCCCTTGGCGTAAAGGGTCAAGATGACAACCATGAACGAATTCGGGTGTCGCCATGCGAGCAGCCGCCGCACCGGCATCGACACCTGTAACTGACAGTTTCGCGGATTCCATTCTAGAGCTAGACTTTCAACCGGAGGGAGAGCGCATACGGGAAGGGGAACTAGATGTCGGAACTCATGGCACAACTCGTGGCGCGGCTGGCCATCCACGAGTACCTGTTGGAAGTGATGTACGCCAATCTGGCCGTCAACGCCGAAGACCCGGTCGCTTTCGCCGAAGATTTCGGAGACCATCTGGTCGCACGGACCAAAAGCCATATGGCGTCCCCGCTCGATGCCTTGGGCATCGACCGCGATTTCAATGCCGAAGTGCAACGCGAGACCATCAGGATGATGCAGGAATTCGCCCGCCGGATGCGCGAGCGTGCGGCCGATCGGGCGACCGAGGAGGCGTAGTCACAGGCGGCTGCCGTCGCCGCAACGCGGGCAAATCAAGGCCTCGGGCGGCCCCTCGAGGCTGCACCGATCCAACAGGGAAAAATCGCCGAGCAGCTGTTGCGAGGGGCCGTCCGCGGCTACTTTGCCCTCGCTGAGGATGACGGTGCGCGGACACAACCGCAGGACCAGGTCGAGATCGTGGGTGACGATGATCTTGGTGTGGCTGAAGCCCCGCAGCAGTTCGATGACTTGGCGGCGACCGCGGGGGTCGAGACCGGTGGAGGGCTCGTCGAGCAGCAGGATGTCCGGAGATACGGCCAGGACCGCGGCAATGGCGACCCGGCGTTTTTCGCCGCCGGACAGCCGGTGCGGGGGGCGGTCCCGGAGATGCCATGCGCCGACCTCCTCCAGGCAGAGGCGCACCCGGTCGCGGCATTCGGCCTCGGGCATGCCTTGATTCAGCGGGCCGAAGGCGACGTCGTCGAAAACGGTCGGCATGAACAACTGGTCGTCGGGATCCTGAAACACGGTGCCGACGGTGCGTCGGACGTGGGGCAGAGTGTCCCGAGTCACTGGCAGATCACCCACCACCACGCGGCCGCGAGAGGCCAACAGCACCCCATTGAGATGCAGGAGCAACGTCGACTTGCCGGCGCCATTGGCGCCGACGATGGCGACGCTTTCGCCGTGAACGACCTCCAGCGAGATATCGGACAGGGCGGAGGTGCCATCCGGATAGGTAAAGCCGACGTCCTCAAGGGAAATGCGGTGGTGGCTCACGCGGGGCCTCCCGTAACCAGGGCGCCGAGCATCTCGGCGGGACGCAGGAACCTCAGGGCGGCGAAGGCAGAAGTCCATCCCGCCAAGAAGATCCAGTCCCGACCAGTGAAACGCAGGGTTCCCAACAGACGCAACTCGCCGTCGAAGCCTCGGCAGAGCATGGCTTCGTGGACACGCCGCGCGCGCGCCACGGCGCGCAACAGCAATTGGCCCAGAATCTGGGCGAAGATCCGCCAAGGCGGCAGGCCGCCGTCGGCCGACCGCAGCCGGTAGGCGCGAAGGGTCCTTTGCGATTCCCCGACCAGCAGGAACAGGTAGCGGTAGAGGCCGAGCACCTGCATGACGAAGACGCGCGGCGCGCCAAGGCGCTCGGCGGCGCGGCCAAGCGCCGGCACGCCGGTGGTGGCGACCAGTAGAAGCAGAGCCCCGATGGTCAGCGCGAACCGCAACAGGATCGACGCGAAGGAAACCCAGCCGCCGGTCACGCCGAAATCGCCGATACGCAGGACGACGGTTTGGTCGAAGAGGGGATTGAACATGCCGACAAGGATCGCAAAGGGCGCCACCACGACGACCTTGCGGGCGATGAAACGAAACGGCACGCCCGATCGCGCCAGCATCACGGCCGGAAACAGGAAGAACGGCAACAGATCGGCCACCGAGTACTTGTCGATGGACACCACCGCCACCACGAAGGCCATCGTCGCTAGCAACTTGGCCCGCGGGTCAAGCCGATGGATGGACGAGGTCCCCTGGCTCAGGCGGTCGAGGCTGCCTAGATCGAATGCCGAAAGGGGGCCGCCCATCGCGACGACGCGGTGTCGCCGATCACGACGTCGGCGAGGCGGGGGACGGGGACCGTCGCCGCAATGCCCACCCGGCGAGCCCGGCGATCAGCAGGGTCAGGCCGCCGCCGACCAATCCGGAAACCGTGGTCCCTGCGTCGGGAGCCACCCACCCGTCGGGGGCATCCTGGGCGGAGGCCTCGTCGTTGGCGGCCGCCGGAAAGGCGTAGTCGGGGAGAAACGCTGCGGATTCCTGGATTTGTGCAGCGGTGCGGTGGGCGCCATCCTGCGGTGCGGCCAACTCGGCATCGCCGGTGAGCCGGGCGATCGACCACTCGAGGCCGTCGGGATGCGCCGAGGCCAGCCATGAAACGAAGCCGCCGACGACTACGGTCGAAACGATCAAGCCGGCCACAGCCCGCTTCGGAAAGACGGAATCGGAGGAAGCCGTCCTCGGAGGAAGAGAGGCCAGCATTCCCGGCTCCGCGCGGGCCACGAACTCGATGACCGCCACCGTGATCAACCCTTCGACGATGCCGATGGCCAGATGGATAGGCTGCATGGCGGCAAGGAAGGCGAAAAACGGCAGTTCGGCAATGCCGGATGCCCGCGTTTCCAGCACGACGCCAAGGGCTCCGAGTTGCAGGGCGACTACGGCGCCCAACCATGCGGCGGCGCGGCGACGGCCGGGATGGGACCCGCCGCCGGCGAGCGGTCGGTAAAGAAGCGGATACACCACGTAGCAGGGCAGGAATCCCATGTTGAAGATATTCGCGCCCATGGCCAGCAATCCGCCGTCGGCGAAGAACAGCCCCTGGACGACCAGAACGGACGCCATGCTCAGGAACGCCGCGTGCGGACCCAGGAGAATGGCCAACAGCATGCCGCCGGCGAAATGGCCGCTGGAACCGGTGCCCGGAATGGTGAAGTTGACCATCTGCGCGGCGAAGACGAAGGCGCCGACGACGCCCATCAGCGGCACGTGGCTGTGGTCCGTGTCGCGTTTCAGCTTGCGCGAGGCGACGGCGATGGTCGCGCCGGTCGCCAGCCACATGGCGCCGCCGACCTCGGGCGAAAGAAGGGCATCGGCCATATGCATCGTGACGTTCCTCTGTGTCCGACCTCTGTGTCCGATTGCCGGCGGCCGAAGGGAACCACCGAGATCATATGAATTTTTTGAAAATCGTAATACCGGCGGACGGTATCGGTGCACAAGGCAAGAGTCAAGGCCGCGAAAAAGTCCGCCTAGGCTTTTGCGCAGGGTGGAAAATGGCGAGACCGCATTGATGGTCGGCTAAACGGAAAACGAGCTGCCGCAACCGCAGGTGGACGCGGCATTGGGGTTG
>JAVEYE010000316.1:0-4681 GCA_034003665.1 Rhodospirillales bacterium
GCAGCTCCTGCAGGTAGTAGGTCTCTCCCCCGCCGCTCCGCTCGATCTCGGCCCGCAGGAAGCTGATCGCCACCACCCGGTGGAAGGGCTGGCGGGGAAAGGCGTTCCGGCCGTCGGTGGCGGCCAGGTGATAGCGCTCGAGCTCGGCCCGCCTGGCCGCCACGTCCGGGTCCTCGAAGCCGGTGAGGTTGGCCACCGCCTCGGTGTCGGGCACGGTCTCGATGTCGAAGACGATCAGGTTCTGGTGCTGCATGACTCGGCTCCCCCCACCTGTTATACACTGGGCCCGACGCATCGACAGCAGCCGGAGACGACGATTTCATGAAAAACCTCGGCGACATGATGAGAAAAGCCCAGGAAATGCAGGCCCGCATGGCCGAGCTGCAGGAAAAGCTCGGCCGCATCGAAAAGACCGGCATGGCCGGCGGCGGCATGGTCGAGGTGACGCTGTCGGGCAAGGCCGAGGCGCGCCGGGTGAAGATCGACCCCTCGCTGTTCGCCAGCCGCGACGTCGAGGTGATCGAGGACCTGGTCGTCGCCGCCTTCAACGACGCCAAGGCCAAGGTCGAGGCCCACGTCGCCGAAGAGATGTCGCAGCTGACCGGCGGCCTGCAACTGCCGCCGGGCTTCCAGCTGCCGTTCTGAGGCCGGGCCCGCCGCCGGACGCCAGCCGATGGTCACCTCGGAGATCGAGCACCTGATCCAGCTGATGGCCAAGCTGCCGGGCCTCGGCCCGCGCTCGGCCCGGCGCGCCGTGCTTTACCTGCTCAAACGCCGCGACGCGCTGATGGGGCCGCTGGCCCGCGCGCTGGCCGAGGCCGCCGTCAGCGTCCGGGCCTGTTCCGAGTGCGGCAACCTGGACAGTACCGATCCCTGCCACCTGTGCGCCGACCCCAGGCGCGATCCCTCGCTGATCTGCGTGGTCGAGGACGTGGCCGGGCTGTGGGCGCTGGAACGCACCGCCGTCTTCCGCGGCCGCTATCACGTGCTGGGCGGCACCCTGTCGGCGTTGGACGGCATCGGTCCCGACGAGTTGCGCATCCCCAGGCTCGTCGAGCGGGCCGGCCGGCCCGAGGTCAAGGAGGTGATCCTGGCCACCGGCGCCACCGTCGACGGCCAGACCACCGCGCATTATATCGCCGAACGGCTGGCCGGGTGCGGCGTGGTGGTGTCGGGGCTGGCCCACGGCGTGCCGGTGGGCGGCGAGCTCGACTACCTGGACGACGGCACGCTCAACGCGGCCATCAAGGCCCGCCGGCCGGTGTCGTGACGGCGGCGGACCCATCGGCGGCGCGGCCGGTCGGCGCCTCGGCGGTGTTCCTGACCTTCCTCAGGCTGGGCTGCCAGTGTTTCGGCGGGCCGGTCGCCCATCTGGGGTATTTCCGCGACGAGTTCGTCGCCCGACGCCGTTGGCTGGACGAGCGCACCTACGTCGACCTGGTGGCGCTCTGCCAGTTCCTGCCGGGGCCGAGCAGCAGCCAGGTCGGCATGGGCATCGGCCTGATCAAGGCCGGGCTTCCCGGCGTGCTGGCCGCCTGGATCGGCTTCACCCTGCCCTCCGCCCTGCTCATGCTGGCCTTCGCCTACAGCATGGTCGAGGCGGGCGACGCGCTGGGCACCGGCTGGCTCAAGGGGCTCAAGGTCATGGCGGTGGCGGTGGTCGCCCAGGCGGTGTGGGGCATGGCCCGCGCGCTGTGCCCGGACCGCACGCGCCAGGCCTTTGCGGTGGTCGCCGCCATCCTGGTGCTGGCGTGGCCGGGCCCGTTCGGCCAACTGGCGGTGATCGGCCTCGGCGCCGTTCTCGGCCGGCTGATCCTCAAGGGCGGGGCGGGTGGCGACGGCGTGCTCGCCCTGACCATCGGCCGCAGGACGGGGGTGGCGGCGCTGGCGCTGTTCGTCCTGCTGCTGGCCGGCCTGCCGGTCGCGGCGTCGGTCCTGCAAAACCACGGGCTGACCGTCTTCGACAGCTTCTACCGGGCCGGCTCGCTGGTGTTCGGCGGCGGCCATGTGCTGCTGCCGCTGCTCCAGGCCCACGTGGTGCCGCCGGGCTGGGTCGATACCGACACCTTCCTGGCCGGCTACGGCGCCGCCCAGGCATTGCCGGGGCCGCTGTTCTCGATTTCGGCCTACCTCGGGGTGGTCATGCAGCCGGGCGGCGGCGTCGCCCTGGCGCTGCTTTGCCTGCTGGCCATCTTCCTGCCGTCCTTCCTGCTGCTGGTCGGCGCCCTGCCGTTCTGGAACGCCCTGCGGGCCCGGCCCGGCGTCCAGTCGGCGCTGATGGGGGTGAACGCCGCGGTGGTCGGCCTGCTGGTGGCCGTCCTCTACGACCCGGTATGGACCGACACCGTCCATGGAACGGCCGATTTCGTGCTGCTGCTGGCCGCCTTCGGGGCGCTGGCGGTGCTGCGCCTGCCGCCCTGGCTGGTCGCCCCGCTGGCCGCCGCCCTGGGCGCCGGATTGGCGCTGGTCTAGCCCCCCTCCTTACGTCCTGCCGGGGTGGAACTGGTAGAGCCAGGTCTCGCTGGCCGCGTTGCCGCCGACCCGCAGGAAGACCCGCAACTCGACCGGCTCGGTGCCCCCCGCCGTCAGGTCGAACCGGCACTGCCAGCGCCGAAGCTCGGGAAACGACGTCATCGACACGAAGGAGACCTCGCCGCGCGAGGCCACGACCACGGCTTCGGGTTCGACGTCGGGGTCGAGGTCGGCCAGCAGCCCGCCGGCGAACTCGACGGCGACCTTGTAGACGCCGTCGCGCCTCGGCTTGCCCGGTTCGCCGCCTCGGCCCATGCGGGTCGCCACCGTGTGGGCGACGGTTTCGGCCGGATACGGTTCGTCGGCCAGCCAGTGCAGGCGATAGCGCATGGTGTAGGAGCGGCCGGTCGCGGCCGGTTCGGCGGGGGTCCAGAAAACGCCGATGTTGTCGTGGATTTCGTCGTCGGTCGGGATCTCGACCAGCTGCACCGTTCCCTTTCCCCAGCCGTCGAGCGGCTCGACCCACAGGCTGGGCCGGCGTTCGTAGCGGACGCCGTCCAGGTAGCGCGCGAATTCGCGATCGCGTTGCAGGAGCCCGAAGCCGCGCGGATTGTCGTCGGCGAAGGTGGAGGTGGTGGTCGCCGGCGGATTGTTGAGGGGCCGCCAGATCCGCTCGCCGGCGCCCGTCCACAGGGCCAGGCCGTCGGAATCGTGGATCTCGGGGCGCCAGTCGAGGGCGCGCCCCCGGCCGTATTCGGCATACCAGAACATCGAGGTCAGGGGCGCGATGCCCAGCCGGGCGACGCTGCGGCGCATGAACAGACGGGCTTCGACGTCCATGACCACGCCCTCCGTCCGCCGGATGGCGAAACGATAGGCGCCGGCGATGCTGGGGCCATCGAGCAGCGCGTGGACGACCGCCGGTTCTTCGGCGTCGGCGGCGGGCGCGATGTAGAATTCCAGGAACTCGGGAAACTCCTCGGGCCCCGGCACCGCCGGGTCGACGGCGATGCCGCGGGCCGACAGCCCATACTGGCCAAGCGCCCCGATGGCGCGGAAATAGGAAGCGCCGAGAAAGGCCACCCAGTCCTGGGTCCGCCAGTCGTCCCGCGCCCGCGATTCGTGCAGCCGAAAGCCGGCGAAACCGGCGTCGGCCGGCAGTTTGCGGGCGATGCTGTCCTCCGGCATCTCGAAATAATCGCGCGAATAGCGGATCTCGCGCGCCTCCCCGCCATCGACCGCGTACAGGGCGACCGGGGTCGGGAAGAAGTTGCCCAGATGGAAGAAGGTGGCCGGAAAGGTGCCCGGACCCTCGGCGTACAGGGCGTTCTCGGGGCGGAAGCGGATCTTGCCGTGGACGTCATAGACAATGCGGCTCACCACCTCGGGGGCGGGCCGGAGGGGCGGCTGGTACGGTTTGGCGGCCCGTTCCATGGCCCGCTCGGTCAGGGCCTCGAAGCTGAAGGGCCGTGCCGGGCCGAATCGCAGGCCCCGCGGCGCCTGGGCCCAGCCGTTCGCGAAGGGGGGCAGCAGGCCGGCCAGCATCGCCGTGGCGGCCGAGCCGAGCAGGGCCCGCCGTCCGATCCGGCCCCCCGGCTGTTGCGTTTCCCCGGAATTTGAACGATCGCGCATCGTCTGTCCTCAGCGGTTGTTGCCCTGGGTGGGTGACGGGCGATGCCCAAGCAGACGGGCAGGCGCGTTGCCGCACCGGACGCCCGGACGTTCGCCCCCCTCTAGACCGCTGGAGATGGCTTCCTATTTCACGCCGCGCGCATGCGGCGCGCTCATTCCCGCTCCACCCGCAGGATCGTGCCCTCGGCGGCGATGACCTTGACCCGCGCGCCGGCCGGCAGATCGTCGCCCGTCACCTTCCAGGTAGCGTCGTCCACCCGGATCTTGCCGACTCCGTTGACGATCGGGGCGTCCAGCGTGAAGACGCGGCCGATATGCCGTTCGCCCCGCCGGTTGAGCGTCGGGTGCTCGGTGATGGACGGTCGATGGCGCATCCACAGGCGGCCGGACACCACGCTGACCACCGACAGCCCGGCGAAGACGAGGATCTGGACCTGCCAGGTCAGGCCGTCGATGCCGAGCACGGCCAGGCCGGTGACCCCCGCGGCGATTCCCAGCCAGAGGACGACCACCCCCGGCGCCAGTATTTCCAGAATGGTCAGGACGATGCCCAGGATGAACCAGTGCCAGAAGCTGA